>QBMP01000009.1:15038-37395 GCA_003242115.1 Phormidesmis priestleyi | reverse complement strand
CCCTGATGCTGTTATGCAAATCTCCACCCTCGCCATCAAATCCGGCAACGGCGTCATCCTCAAAGGAGGCCGCGAAGCCATCCACTCCTGCACTGCCCTCGTCAGCGCCATTCGCCAGGGCATCAGCAACGCCGGACAAGACCCCAACATTGTCCAACTCCTCACTACCCGTGAAGAAACCAACGCTCTTCTGGGTCTTGACCAATACATCGACTTAATCATCCCTCGCGGCTCTAACCAGCTTGTTCAATACGTTCAGGCCAATACCCGCATTCCCGTCCTTGGCCACGCCGACGGCATCTGCCATCTCTATATCGACAAATCTGTTGATCTCGACCAAGCGATCGCGATCGCGATCGATGCTAAAGTGGGCTACCCTTCCGCCTGCAACGCCATTGAAACTCTTTTAGTTCATCAGGACATTGCTTCAAAAGCTCTGCCATTACTCGCAACAGCTCTCCAGTCACAGGGCGTGGCGCTACGCGGTGACGAACAAACTCGGCAGATTTTGCCAGATCTTGCACCGGCTACTGAAGACGATTGGACAACCGAATACAGCGATTTAATTCTCTCTATTCGAGTGGTAGATTCTCTCAGCACCGCTATAGATCACATCAATACCTACGGATCGCGGCATACAGAAGCGATCGCCACCACTGACACCACCACCGCCGCCACCTTTATGGCCGAAGTCGATGCCGCAGGCGTCTACCACAACTGCTCTACCCGCTTCGCCGACGGCTTCCGCTACGGCTTCGGGGCAGAAGTCGGCATCAGCACCCAAAAAATGCCCCCCCGAGGCCCAGTTGGACTAGAAGGACTCGTCACCTATAAGTATCAGCTCATCGGCAACGGCCACATTGTTGCTACCTACACGGGCGACGCCGCTAAACCCTTTACCCACAGAGATATCTAACTGCATGGACAGCATTCATATTAACGACATCAAAGCCTTTGGCTATCTCGGCGTTCTACCCGAAGAAAACGTTTTAGGTCAATGGTTTATTGTCGATCTCACCATCTCGATTGATCTATCCGCTGCCGGTAAAAGCGATGCGCTAGAAGATACCCACAGCTATGTAGAGATTGTTCAAGAAACCACAAAACTGATTCAAACAGAGAAATTTAAGCTAATTGAAAGCTTGGCAGAGGCTGTTGCAACTCATGCTTTAAAGAGCGATCGCCGCATTCAACAAATCACCGTCAAAGTCACCAAACCCACTCCGCCCATTCCTGACTTTGCCGGAACTGTTGCCGTTGAGATTACTCGCATTCAGTAATACTCTTCTCTCTCATTTTTCTCTCATTGTTTTCAGCCACTTTTATTTCTACTTTTATTTTTTAAGTGCCAGCAATAGCCCATCTCCAATCGGCACCAAGCTCATCGTAACGCGCTCATCGTCGCGCACTTTTTCATTGAGGGCGCGAATGTGCCGGGTGCGATTATCTTGCACCTCAGGATCTGCAACTCGGCCATACCAGAGCGTGTTATCTACGGCGATTAGGCCGCCGGGGCGGATGAGCTGGAGTGACTTTTCGTAGTAGCTGTCGTAGTTGCTTTTATCGGCGTCGATGAAGGCAAAGTCAAAAGTACCGCTTTCGCCCTCGGCAATGAGGCTATCGAGCGTCTCTAGTGCAGGGGCAATGCGCAGATCAATTTTAGAATCGAGGTTGGCTTTTTGCCAGTAGGTGCGCGCGATGCTGGTAAACTCCTCGCTGACGTCGCAGGCGATGATGCGGCCATCATCCGGAAGTGCACTAGCAATAGCCAACGCACTATAGCCCGTAAATACCCCAATTTCCAGCGTTTTTTTCGCGCCCATGAGCTGTACGAGCAGCGCCATAAACTGCCCTTGCTCAGGCGAAATCTGCATCCGAGCTTGAGGATGCTCGGCAGTTGCTTGGCGCAAGTCAGCTAAGATTGCTGATTCTCGTAGGGTCGCAGACAGCAAATAGCTGTAAAGCCGATCATCTAGACCGATGGTTTGATTCGACATGTTGCCTAAAAGGTTTTGAGGGCCTACGCCGCACACATGACCCGGCGCATTGTCTTCATGTTACCGGGTAAATCGTAGCGAATGGCTTGCTCAATCAAAAAGCTAGGCACCGGGATCAGCGGCGTTGCCTGGACGGAATACGTAATTAGCGTGCCTGCGCCGCAGTCTTCTAGGGTAAGGTCGGCAGTAAAATCGGAAAAGGTGCCGCGCTCGAAGCGAAACTGAATTTTTTGGTGCAGCGTTTCAATGACTTGGAGATAAATTTCGACCTGGGCCGAAAACATCAAAAAGGCTTTGCGAGCGACCTGATACAAATGGCGGGTCATCGGATGCGTTTTCGACTGCCGTTTGACCTCTAAAACCTGGCTTTGCACAATGTCGGGAAAATACTGTACCCATTTGCCGTAGTCGGTAAGCTGCTGCCAAGTCTGCGATCGCTCCATCGGCACATACATAATCGCCGTCACCGCCGCGCCGGTTTCTGTCATCGTTGTGGTGAGTAGTACCTCCCCTTGCAAAAGAGACTTTTCTTGCTGCGAAGTGATTATAGTGCCCGCAGATAGGTCGGGAGAAACCAAACTTGAAGAAACAACCATAGACAAAAGCTGGTAAGAATATCGAAACTGGCCAATAAAGCTGCTAGATGAAATAACAGGCTGGAATTGCTGCCATTATTGCCTGATTTTACGGAGAGCAGGTAAAGGCTATGACACTTTAGCAACGGTTAAGCGTGAAGCTTCGGTGAAATTGCTAGTCTTTTAAGGTGAAAGCACCCATTTTTTTTAGTTCGTTTTAGCTGGCATATCTTTGAATATTGTGAGCATGCCCGTTCTACACTGATGACGCTGCACAATTTAGCAGTGTTCCTACGGAATTCAGCAGAATTTCTTGCTGAATTTTTTCTGAACTTCATAATTCCAAAGCCATCGCTCAAAACAGTTTTAAAGTAAAACAAAAAACGAGGATATTAAAGCAGGGCTTTCGACTCAAATTATCAACGGATATTCTCAAAAAGCGTATTCAATGCCACCAAACATGTATCAATATTGAAAGATCTGCCTTATTGCTGACATCAGAGGCGCAATCCATTAACTTGGTGTTCCACCTAATCAACCGATCATTGCTATGGGTAACCGATTTCGACTTAAGCCTGGATCTCAGCTCCTGCTATTTTTGATTTGTTTTACGTTCGGCGTATGGGTATTGCGCGGACTAACGCTGCTGTCTTTTTTACCCGGCATCGTTCTGTATTTGCTGATATTGGCTTGCTTAGCAGTCTTTGTGATCAATAGCATTCGCTCCATGCGCTGAGTCATGCGCTGCGATCGCCGACCACGATCCCCGGACAGCATTACCAGTAGTTCAAAAGGCTAATTCAAAAGGCTTTGTTTTCCAGCATGGCTTTGCCAACAGTGAGGTTAAGCAAGTCGCCAATTAGCATCACCAAAGCCGTAATCCACAGCCAAAGCAGTAAGACAATTACACTGGCGATCGCGCTGTAAACAAAATTGCCAAAGTGACTCACATACAGCCGAAATAGGCCAGAAATCACCGCCCAAGATAGCGCTGCCAAAATCGCTCCCGGCATTAAGGGCTTACCCGATTGCGACTGGCTAGGGCCAAACCGATAGACAAAGGCAAACGCGGTTGACATCACGCTCAAGGCCAAAGGCCAGCGAAATAAGCTCCAAATTTTGGCGACCCAATGGCTCACATCACCGCTGCTGCGTACCATCAGCTCTTGCACAATCAGATCGCTGACAAAGACCAGGCTAGAAGCCGTAATCAATAGCGCAATCGTGCCGAGAGTCAGCGCAATCGAAACCAGCCGCGCCTTCCAAAAAGGTCGCCTGCGCCGAGGCGGGATCTGATGCATTTGATCTAATGACCGCATAGCGGCGCTCATCGCCCCAGATGAAGCCCATAGCGCGATGCCAAAACTGACTGAAAACAGCCCTCGGCTTTGGCTCTCAAGCACAACGCTCTCAAAGCCGTAAATGAGTTCGGGTACACCGTCGGGTGCGACTTCGCCAAGGCTAGTGACTAAGTTGACAAACGTGGAGGTCAGGGGGCTAAAAAGGCTGATCGCGGTTAAAAAGGCCAAGATGGCGGGAAATAAGCCCAGCATGGCGTTGTAGGCCATTTCTGAGGCCAGACTGGGCAGGCGCTGACGAAAGGTGTCGCGCACCACCGTGCGGGCGGTATCAAAGTTGATGTGGCCCAAAAAAATGACAAATTCAACCGGCGACAGGGTTCGCCAAATTCTTTGCGGCAGTCTCTGCTGACGGTAAGTCGCGTATATTTTTTTTGAAAGGGTGCGAGGGCTTTCAGGCAAAGGATCTACTAATGAAATGAAATTGATGATGAAATCGACGGGTGATGAAATTGACGGGCTATTACCTCTATAGCCTACCCTGCTGATCATTCCCCTGGCACCGCCATAGGGCGGCAATACCTACCTATTTGAGCCGTGAACACCGAATGGTGAATTGCTTGGGCTTTTTTACAATGGGAACATGCGAATAAAACATGATTTGCCGCTGGCAGTAGGCCACAGGGAAAGAACTGATGGAGAGAGCTGATGCAGCCAAATGATCCTAGTCAATTTACCGAAAAAGCTTGGAGTGCGATCGCCCGTACCCCCGAAATTGTCAAACAAGCGGGCGGTCAGCAGCTAGAGCCTGAGCACTTGATGCAGGCGCTGATAGAGCAAGAAGGGCTAGCGGTGAGCATTTTTCAAAAAGTGGGCGCACCAGCGAGCAATGTGCGCGATCGCACGACTGCTTTTATCAACAAACAGCCCAGAGTCAGCGGCACTAGCGAGTCAGTTTATTTGGGCAACGCTCTCGATACGCTCTTAGATCGAGCCGATAGCTACCGCCAAAGCTTCGATGACGACTATATTTCGATTGAGCACCTAGTACTTGGCTACGTCAAAGATTCGCGCTTTGGCCAAGGTTTATTAAAATCATTCAATATTACCGAAAAAGACTTAAAACAAGCCATTGAGCACATTAGAGGCAGTCAAAAAGTGAGCGATCAAAACCCCGAAGGCAAGTACGAAGCATTAGAAAAATACGGTCGTGACCTGACTGCCTATGCCCGTGAAGGCAAGCTCGACCCGGTGATTGGCCGAGATGACGAAATTCGCCGGACGATCCAGATTTTGTCACGGCGCACGAAAAACAATCCGGTGCTGATTGGTGAACCCGGAGTGGGTAAGACTGCGATCGCCGAAGGACTTGCCCAGCGAATTGTGCGCGGCGACGTCCCGCAATCGCTGCAAGATCGCACCCTAATTTCTTTAGACATGGGCGCACTGATCGCTGGCGCTAAATACCGGGGTGAATTTGAAGAGCGTCTCAAAGCGGTGCTCAAAGAAGTCACCGAATCGAGCGGCCAAATTGTGCTATTTATCGATGAAATTCACACCGTTGTCGGTGCGGGCGCGACTCAGGGCGCAATGGATGCAGGTAACCTGCTCAAGCCCATGCTGGCCAGAGGCGAACTGCGCTGCATCGGCGCAACCACGCTAGATGAGTATCGTAAGCACATTGAAAAAGACGCTGCTCTAGAGCGCCGATTTCAGCAGGTGTACGTCGATCAGCCTTCCGTTACCGATACCATTTCGATTCTGCGTGGCCTCAAAGAACGCTACGAAGTGCACCACGGGGTAAAAATTGCCGATAGTGCGCTAGTCGCTGCGGCTACTTTGTCTACTCGCTATATCAGCGATCGCTTCCTCCCCGACAAAGCCATCGACCTAGTAGACGAAGCCGCCGCCAAGCTCAAAATGGAAATCACCTCCAAGCCCGAAGAGCTAGACGAAATTGACCGCAAAATTTTGCAGATGGAAATGGAGCGACTGTCTTTGCAAAAAGAGAGTGATACCGCCTCGGTAGATCGGCTCGAAAAGCTTGAAAAAGAACTTGCTGATCTCAAAGAAGAGCAAGGCGAACTCAGTGCGCAGTGGCAGTCTGAGAAAGATACTATTTCTCAGGTTCAAACCATTAAAGAAGACATTGATCGCGTCAATGTCGAAATTCAGCAGGCCGAACGCGACTACGACTTGAGCAAAGCCGCCGAACTCAAGTACGGCAAACTGACCAAATTGCAGGCCGACTTGGCTGCTGCCGAACAAGCCCTCAGCGATGCTCAAACCTCCGGCAAAACGCTGCTGCGCGAAGAAGTCACCGAGGCCGACATCGCCGAGATCATCTCCAAATGGACGGGCATCCCGCTCAGCAAGCTGGTCGCTTCTGAAATGCAAAAGCTGCTTAACCTAGAAACCGAGCTGCACGAGCGCGTGATCGGCCAAGACGAAGCGGTTACAGCCGTGGCTGATTCGATTCAGCGATCGCGCGCTGGACTCGCCGATCCCGACCGGCCCATGGCTAGCTTCATTTTCCTGGGCCCCACTGGCGTCGGCAAAACCGAACTCGGCAAAGCCCTAGCCAGCTACCTTTTCGACACCAAAGATGCGATCGTGCGCATCGACATGTCCGAATATATGGAGAAGCACTCCGTCTCTCGCCTGGTCGGAGCCCCTCCCGGCTACGTCGGCTACGACGAAGGCGGCCAGCTCACCGAAGCCGTCCGTCGCCGCCCCTTCTCAGTCATTTTGTTCGATGAAATTGAAAAAGCCCATCCCGACGTCTTCAACATCCTTTTACAGGTACTGGATGATGGGCGCATCACCGACTCTCAAGGTCGCACGGTGGACTTTACCAACACCATCATCATCATGACCAGCAACATTGGCTCCCAATTCATCCTCGACATTGCTGGAGACGACAGCCGCTACGACGAAATGAACGCCCGCGTCACCGAAGCCCTACGCGCCACCTTCCGCCCCGAATTTATCAACCGCATCGACGAAATCATCATCTTCCATGCCCTCCAGAAATCCGAACTGCGCAACATCGTCAAAATTCAAATCAAGCGCCTAGAGAGCCGCCTAGCAGAGCGCAAAATGGCTCTCAAACTCTCTGACGATGCCCTCGACTTCCTTGCCGACGTGGGCTACGACCCGACATATGGCGCTCGTCCGCTGAAGCGGGCCATTCAACGCGAAGTAGAAACCCAAATTGCCAAGTCTATTTTGCGCGGCGAATTCACCGACGGCGACACCATCTTCGTCGATGTCGAAAACGAGCGTTTAGCCTTCAAGCGCTTACCCGCTGAGCTAGTGACTGCATAGGTTAAGCAAAAAATCTGAAGTAAAGCGCCTCAGTTGAATTTACTAAGGCGCTTTCTAGCGAAAAAATTGGCTTTATCTCACTTAATAGCCTTGTTACCAGATATCAGCACTTGCACCTTGTAAAGCTAAAACAATTTGCTGCTCTTACCAGATCATTTACTGCTAAAACATTAAGGAGCGTAAATTTTATTAAGGCTGCGATAAAGGGCGATGTCCAAACTTTTACCGACGCTTCCAGATGGCAAGGTCTGTGATTACATAGATCAGAAAACTCGCAATGATACGCCTGAAGAATATGTTCGGCAGAACATTGAGCGTCGGCTAGTGCTGGAATTGGGCTATTTGCCAGAGCAGATTGAAGTTGAGTATCCGATCAAGCAAGGTAGCAAGCGGGTTCGCGCGGATTTGGTTATTTTCCGTGAAGGGGATCAGCATAACCAGGAAAATGTCTGGATCATCATTGAATGTAAAAAGGATTCGGTAACGCCCTCTGCTAGTAAAGACGGGATAGAGCAGCTCAGATCTTACATGGCTGCTTGTGATAACTCAGAATGGGGTATGTGGACTAATGGCAAGAAAAAGACTGTCTTACGTCGCATCAGGACAGAAGAGGGCATTGAATACGAAGAGCCTAACGACATTCCCTCTAAAGATGGTGATATCGAAGAAGTGGATCGCCCTACTCGCGACTCTCTCAAAAATGCCGTTGGAGATAATCTACTCTTTTCTTTCAAAATTTGTCACGATCATATCTACGTTACAGATGGGCTGCAAAAACAGCCTGCTTTCTTTGAGTCGCTAAAAGTTATCTTTTGCAAAATCTACGACGAGAGAAACTTTCCAAATCCTTTGGAATTTTATGCAACGGCAAAAGAGAAGAAGAGTAACGATGGTCGGCTAACAGTTTTCAACAGAATTAGTAAAATCTTTAAGGCTGTTAAAAAGCAGTATCCAGCGATTTTTGATGCGAATGACGAGATTAAGCTTCAGCCGCGATCGCTTGCATACATCATCGGCGAGCTTCAACGATACAGCTTTTTAAGTACGAACATTGATGTCAAAGGAAAAGCTTATGAGGAGCTGGTGGGCTCGAATTTGAGGGGCGATCGCGGTGAATTCTTTACGCCTCGAAATGTCCAAAAAATGACGATTAGAATGCTTGAGCCCAAAATAACTGATAAAATACTGGATCAGTCGTGTGGTACAGGCGGCTTTTTGGTAATTGCGATGAATGAGGTCATTGAACAGCTAAAGCAGCAGACTAAAAAGCAGATGGGCCGAGCTTCTGAAGAGGCTGGCGTTTGGCGGGATGCTCTGAACGACAGTATTAAAGCCACTGCTAAACAAAACTTTTTTGGAATTGATATTAATCCGGATCTTGTCAAAGCCACCAAAATGAATATGGTGATGAATAATGACGGCTCCGGGAACATTTTCAGGCAAGATTCTTTGCTGCATCCTCATCAGTGGGAGGAGGGTTTCAAAAAGCAATTTGCCAAAGCTTTAGATATTGATCCAGCAAGCTTGAGGAATGAAGACTCCCTAGCTCATTTTGATTTGATTGCAACTAATCCGCCGTTTGGCTCCAAACTGCCTATAAAAGACGAAGAGACTTTAAAGCAGTACCAGCTAGGTCATGTCTGGAGAGAAATGGAAACTGGCTGGGAGCCTACGGAGCAACTTCAAGGTTCTGCGCCTCCAGAAATTTTGTTTATTGAGCGGTGCTGGCAATTCCTCAAGCCGGGTGGACGGATGGGAATTGTGCTACCAGATACAATTTTGGGTGCGCCAGGGCTGCTCTATGTAAGGCATTGGATGATTAAGCATTGCCGTATTGTCGCATCTATTGACCTACATCCTGATACCTTCCAGCCTTTTACTGGTATCAAAACTTCAATCCTTATTCTTCAGAAACTACACAATGAAGAGGATAAAGAACCGTTACCTGATTATGAAGTCTTTATGGCGCAAGTGAAATCTACTGGATATGATAAGAGAGGTAGTCCTATTTATAAGCGAAACGAGGATGGGGAGGAAATACTATTACCCTTTGACGAAACCATCCAATTTTCTATGGAGAAAGAAATTTTGAAAATTAAAAAATTCAGCTCTTTCCAAAAACTTATAGATGATGATACACCTGCTATCGCTAATGCTTTTATTAGTTGGAAGAAGGAGACGTTACTAGGATGGTAAACTTTGCAACTCAATCAGAATTGTTATGTACGTTAGGGTTGAAGGTTATATCATCTTCAACGATTGAATCAAAGCAGGTATTATATACTTCTATTCTGGAAATGTCGTCTTCTGTTCCCGAAGATGACCTAGAGCAATTAGAGAGTCCCATCCGGCATGACGTTCTTAAACTCAGCGACCTTTCTAAGAGTACATTTCGGTTAGATGCTGAGTTTCAGATTGCAATTAAACTCGGTGATAATGGGCTTCAAAACTTAGAGAATAGCGGTTTAGTTAAAAAGCCGCTTTGTGGGAGCAATGGTTTTTACAGAGAAGCTTTCTATCCTCTTCGCTTTAAACATATTTATGTAGAAAGCAACAGAAGCGGGATTCCCTTCCTTTTGAGTTCAGAACTTTTTAGCCTTCGGCCTGAAACTAGCGGTTATCTAAGTCGTAGAAATACTCCCGATTTAGAAAGCTTGATGATCCAGAAGTGGGATGTTCTCATTTCTCGTTGTGGGACAGTAGGAAATGTATGCTTAGCTACAGATAACCTTGTTGGAAAAGCCCTCTCAGAACAGGTTATTCGTCTTCGCTCCAGTGATGCTAATATTGCTGGCTACATAACGGCTTTTCTCCGTAGTCGATATGGTCGCCTTCAGATGAGCAATGCCGCCTATAGTTCGGCTATCCCTTATATTGAACCGAAGCATTTGGAGCAGATTTTGATTCCGGATCTGCCGCCGATTCGTCGGATTGCGCTCGGTCGGTTGATGTGTGAGGCAGGCGAACTGCGAGATGAAGCGAATCAGCTTTTAGATGAGGCAGATCAGTTACTGCACGAGCGGTTAAATTTGCCTTATTTGAAGTCAATTGCTCCAAGAGAAGATGCTTCTATGAGCACTAAAATTAAAGCTTCTCAGCTCATGGGACGGTTAGAAGCAAGCTTTCATAATTCGGTGGCGATCGCCGCCGAAACTCAATTAGACAAACTATCTTTTGAAGTAACGACAGTAGGCGATTCGCGAGTTACTCAAGAAATTAGGGCAATTACGAAATTTCGCAAACGAACCTACGTTGAAAAAGGCGGAATTCCCTTACTTAGCAGCAAGCAAATTTTTCAGATTGATCCAGTTAGTGTTAAGCGTTTAGCAAAGGGCGCTCATACGAAAGACTTACCTGAAATTCAGCTAGAAGAAAACACGATTGCCGTAACTCGTTCTGGAACGATTGGACGAGTACAAATTATTCCGGCTTACATGGCAAAATGGACAGCTAGTGAACATGCTACCCGATTCATAGCCGCAAAAGATATGAACCCAGGCTATCTATACGCTTGGTTGGCTTCTGATTATGGATATTGTTTGATCACTCGTAACTCCTATGGTTCAGTGATTCTAGAGGTTGACAAAGATATGTTTTCCTCTATTCTGATTCCACTTCCTAAAAAGAGCATCAGAAATGAAATCGGCAACCTGGTTCTCAGAGCCAATCAACTGCGCGATCAGGCATGGCGTAATGAGCAAGACGCAATCACCAGACTCGAAAACTGGATTGCAAATAAGCCAACGGTTCCAACACAAGATGATCTTAGCCCAAACAAAATTCCACTAAAAGATATAACATACGACCCTAGTGCAATACCAATCTGGCAATTAGCAGCTCAAATTTCTGCTAAAGTGCCTGATGAAGAATGGGCAAAAGTGCCGTCTGACCTATCGCAGCGATTTGACTACTATCAGGGATTAAAAGACGATTAGTGAGGTTCATTTTTGCAGATACCGGCTATTGGGTAGCTTTGTTAAATCCAGGTGACAACCTTCATAAAAAGGCCGTTCAGTTAGCACAGTCTCTACAGCCCATACACATTGTCACTAGCGAAATGGTACTCACCGAAGTCCTAAACGATTTTTCAAAACGGGGCGAATATCTACGGGATGTAGCCTCTGAGTTGATTAAAGGTTTGCGTCTTCACCCTAACACTACCATCGTGCCTCAAAGCAGCCAGCAGTTTGAGCAAGCGTTCACCCTCTACACCCAACGCCAAGATAAGCAATGGAGCCACACAGATTGCGTTTCCTTCAACATCATGAAAGAGAATGAAATCATGGAAGCACTGGCCTACGACAAACATTTTATTCAAGCTGGCTTTGTACCCGTAATGCGTAATTGTCGCGTATGAACGGGGGTAGTCGCTCATCGCCTGAAGTCGTTACAAAAGTATATTTATACGCACACCGCTCATCGCATCGTTTTATTGACCGCCCCCCCTTTGTTACGCAAACCAAACTCGCTGGGTAAATTAAAAAGGCGATCGTCACTAGGTTTTTAGTTTATGAGCACTTCCTCCCCCCAGGCCGACAGAGCCTATACCAATGTCATGGAGAGGCTAGTCGCCGAAGAAGTAGACCGCCAAAAGGCCAAACTTCCGCCCAAGCTGCGCGGCTATATCAAAACCGTCGAAGTAGAAACCTTTGCCCTAAATCGCCTACCAGCCCTTTATGCCTCCAGCGAAAAAGGCTGGCAAATGCAGTACGAAAAAGCCGGGAAAGAACATGCTGAGACCGTTTACACAGCCGTTCGTCAGGGAATTGCCGCCGTTCAAATCGATCCGCTGCGGGCCTCTCTGCCGCTGTCGGTGCACCAAAATGATGAATCTGAACTGATTTTAAGCACTTTTCGCAACCTGCTCAATCAGCCCGATCTGGCTTGGGACGATATTTTATACAAATGCAAGCGGATATTGCTGCCGCGTAATCACCCGGATCGGCCACAGCTAAAGGATGACACGCAGCACAAGGCTTACTGGCAGCCGAGCACCTATGGCAGCAGCGAGTCGTGGGAAAGCAAGCGACTACTTCTCGGCACCAGTCAATCGCACACCTCTAAGACAAAGCTCAATCAAGAGAACTCCGAATATCAGTCAAATTCTTGGTCAGACCCAAGATATCAGCAGTAGGTTGGCGGTTGAGTCTCAACCCGAATCGATTTTCAAATGATTGTGAATCGTCCATCAATCGTTTATCAACTGACTATCAACCAACTGCTGCGGCAAAATACGCCGTCACGATTTTAGCAATCCGCTGAGCCGCCTTGCCATCGCCAAACGGATTTACCGCTTTAGCCATCGCCGCATAGTCTTGCTCATCACTCAGCAGCTCTGAAGCCGCCGCTACCACTACCTTTGGATGCGTCCCAACTAACTTGGCTGTGCCTGCGGTAACCGCCTCCGGCCTTTCAGTCGTTTCCCTCAGCACCAGCACCGGTTTACCTAAACCCGGAGCCTCCTCCTGCAACCCCCCCGAATCCGTCAGCAACAGATAGCACCGCTGCATTGCCCCCACCAGCTGCGCGTAGTCCAACGGATCGACCAAAAAAGCACGCGGATGGCTACCTAAAGCCGCTTTGAGCGGTTCACGAACGGTCGGATTGCGGTGTAAAGGCAGCAGCAGCGCTGTATCCGGAAAGCGCTCTAAAATTTCTAAAAAGCTCTGAGCAATGTCACCTAGCGGCGCACCCCAATTTTCTCGGCGATGTACGGTCGCCAAAATCACCCGATACTGACTCCAGTTCAACCCCGGCACCTCACAATCAGGCTTTTTCGCCGCCACCGTCAGCAAGGCATCAATCACAGTATTGCCCGTTTGGTGAATGCCTGAGCGCACGCCCGATGCTTTTAGGTTACGTACAGAAGTCTCCGTGGGAGCAAAGTGCAGCGTGGCGATTTGTGACACTAATCGGCGGTTAGCTTCTTCTGGAAAAGGGTTCAAAATATTGTCTGTGCGCAGACCTGCTTCGACGTGGCCTACCGGAATCTGCTGATAAAAAGCTGCTAGCGCCGCTGCAAAAGCCGTGGTGGTATCGCCTTGCGAAATCACCATATCGGGCTGAATTTGAGCAAAGAGGGTTTCTAACCCTTTTAGACTGCGGCAGGTAATATCGCTCAGGCTTTGCTGCGGCTGCATAATATCCAAGTCATGATCGGCTTTTAGCTCAAATAGCGACATCACTTGAGCCACCATTTCCCGATGCTGACCGGTGAGCACAATGCGAGTGTCAAACTGAGGCAGCTGCTGAAACGTCTGAATGACCGGCGCGAGCTTAATGGCTTCGGGGCGAGTGCCGAGAGTGATGCAAATTCGAGTTTTGGAATAATTCGTAGGGGCGCTATTGGGCGAATTGACGGGTGAATTAATCAGAGAATTAGCCATAGCGATCGCGCTCTCGAATACCTTACAAAAATACAGTCAGTGACTTATTAGAATACTGTGAGCTAGCCAACCTTTAAAAGCGCTTCTATGAAATATCCTATCGCCCTCAGCGCCAGCCAACTCCAATCGCTGGATCTCACGCCCGCTCAGCAGGTGATTGAGCCGATTGTTAAAGCGCACGAGCGCTCTAGCACCCTTAGCGACACCCAGCTTACCTTCAGCTTTGAAATCGATTTCCCGCGTGAAGAAAGCGATCCGAGAGAGCTTTCCGAGATTCCAGAGGTGCGCCTGTGGTTTATTCGACTCAACAGCCGCTACCCCTGGCTACCACTCTATCTCGACTGGGAATCCGGTGAACTCAGCCGCTACACCGCCATGCTCGTACCCCATCAGTTCAGCACAGTTGACGGCATTCGCTACAACCCCGAAGCCCTAGAAATTTTTGTGATGAGCAAAGTATTTACGCTCAATCAGTGGCTCCAAGAAAAGGGAATTGATGGGCTAAAGCGCCTCAAATTCATGACCCAGATGCTGGGGTACGAATTGGACGACGCTCTATTCGATTTACTGTTAGGCCGGTAGATCGATGTGCTGGGCGCACTCGTTCATGTACATGGCCAGAGTTGACCTATGACCTGAACTTTTCAGTGATCCGCCGCATGGCTTCCTCAACATTTTCTCGGCTGTTAAAAGCCGAAATTCTAAAGTAACCTTCACCGGCTGCTCCAAAGCCTGAACCCGGCGTTCCGACAATGTTGCAAGCGTTCAGCAGCTTGTCAAAAAAGTCCCAGCTCGTCAGTCCATCGGGCGTTTTTACCCATACGTAAGGCGCATTCACCCCGCCATAGACCTGAATGCCCGCTGCACTGAGCTGCTCACGCACAATTCGTGCATTTTCTAGGTAAAAGCTCACCAGCTCCTTGGTTTGCTGCTGTCCAGCTTCTGAGTACACCGCCTCAGCTGCTTTTTGCACTACATAAGAAACGCCGTTAAATTTGGTCGATTGGCGACGGTTCCACAGGCTCCAAATGTCTACATCAGAGCCGTCTTTAGCTTTGCCCTTGAGGGATTTTGGCACCACGGTGAGGGCGCAGCGAGTGCCGGTAAAGCCCGCATTTTTTGAAAAAGAGCGAAATTCAATCGCACAGTCGCGCGCGCCTTCGATTTCGTAAATGGAATGAGGAATGGCGTCATCCGTAATAAATGACTCGTAAGCGGCATCAAACAAAATAATCGAGCCGTTGGCTTTGGCATAGTCCACCCAAGCTTTGAGCTGATCAGCGCTCATGGTTGCGCCGGTTGGATTGTTGGGCGAACACAAATAAATCAGATCGACCTTCTCAGTCGGAATTTCAGCCACAAAGTCATTGTCAGCGCTGATCGGCAAGTAGGTGATGCCCGCGTACTTACCCGTTTCATCTGCGTCGCCAGTGTGGCCTGCCATGACGTTGGTATCGACATACACCGGATAAACCGGATCGGTTACAGCAATGCTGTTGTCATTGCCAAAAATGTCTAAAATATTGCCGCAGTCACACTTAGAGCCGTCTGAGATGAAAATTTCGGCCGCATCGATATCGCAGCCTCGCGATTGAAAATCATGCTGGGCGATCTCTGATCTGAGCCACAAATATCCTTGCTCAGGGCCATAGCCTTTGAAGGTATTGCGATCGCCCATTTCCTTCACCGCCTCAATCATCGCCGTGCGGCAAGCTTCCGGCAAAGGCTCGGTCACATCGCCAATGCCGAGCTTAATCACTGGGGCATCCGGATTTTGATCTGTATAGGCTTTTACCCGGCGACCAATTTCTGGAAACAGGTAACCCGCCTTAAGCTTGAGATAGTTATCGTTAATCGTCGTCATAATGATTCGCGTGAGTCTTCTCGTAAGTGATAGTTGAGTAGGGTCTTATCCAGATGCTTACGATCTTATCAGGCGTCCTGCTTCCATTTATCTCGAACTCACCTGCAAACTGAATCTACAAACTCATCTGCGAACTATTACCCAACTGCCCTATGCGCCTCCACCATCCGCTGCACAGCCGCACCTGCTGGATTTTTGACATGGACGGCACCTTGACCGAAAGCCGCCATGATTTTCCCGCCATTAGCCGTGCGCTGGGCCTACCCGAAAACGAACCCATTATAGAAGCACTTGATCGCATCCCCGCCGCCGCCGCTGAGCGCTGCTACAGTCAGCTTGCCGAAATCGAGCTAGATATCGCTCGCCAAGCCACTCCTCAACCCGGCGCACAAGATCTGCTGCGCGACCTGCGCGATCAGGGCAAACGCATCGGCATTCTCACCCGCAACACCAAAGAAATCGCCCATACGACCCTCAAAGCCTGCGATCTGGCCGACTTTTTTCACCCCGATGACATTCTAGGCCGCACCTGCTGTGAGCCTAAGCCCAAGCCCGACGGTATTCTCAAGCTCCTAAGCGCTTGGTCAGCGGCCCCGACCGATGCCGTGATGGTGGGCGATCATCAGTTCGACTTGCTAGCTGGGCGCAATGCTAGTGCGATCGCTGTTTACCTCGACCCGCTAGGTGCTTTTCCCTGGCAAGCCTACGCCGACTATTCCGTGCAGAGCTTAGCCCATCTGCGCCAGCTCAACCTGCCTCAGCCCAATCTGCTTTAGCCCAATCTGCTTCAGCACTGGGCGGATCATTCACCGTCCATACACCAAGCCAAAATGCTGAGCAAACCCAACCATAAAAGCCATTTGGGAAACTGTATCCAGCCCCACAGAAAATCCGGCAGGCCGTCAGCGGCATAAGAAAAAAAGAGGGCGATTAAAATAGCTAGTAATAGAGCTGCAATACTCATCAGATCTCGTGAGGTTAGACTGCGACTAGCCTAATCCGAATTGCGCTAGTGTCTGGAAGTTTTTGCTACCCCCTAAAATGAGGCCAAATTGTGAGGCCAAATTGGAACGGTGTGATCGGGCTTTCAGCGGCCCTAAATTGCCCTAAATAAAGGGTGGCGAAAAAATAAAGACACCAACAGATCAGCCAGATCAGCAAAAGGATTCATAAGTTTAGTCGTTGCTGTCCCACTGCCGATACAATGAGGGCTGGCCAGTTACCCTCTTTTAGCCGATGGCATCCGATTCCTCTCCCAACTCTCCCAACTCCGACGACAGCAACGATTCTGGCATTTCAGCAATTCGTGCCGCCCGCCTCCAAAAGGTAGAAGAGCTGAAGCAGTTGGGCATGACTCCCTACGCCTACACCTGGGAGGTGACGCATCCGGTAGCGGATTTGCAGGCCAAATTTGTTGATCTCGCAGCGGGCGCAGAAGCCGATTTTGACGTCTCGATTGCGGGGCGGATTATGGCTAGACGGGTGTTCGGCAAACTCGCTTTTTTCACCCTGCAAGATGAAACCGGCACGATTCAGCTATACCTCGACAAGAAAACGATTCAAGCGGAAATGGGCGCAGCCGATGAGCAAGCCTTTGAGCATCTCAAAAAGCTCACTGATGCGGGTGACATTCTCGGCGCACGCGGCACCATCAAGCGCACCGACAAAGGCGAGCTATCTGTAAAAGTGAAGCAGTACGCGATGCTCACGAAATCACTGCTGCCACTACCTGATAAGTTTCACGGCCTCACAGATGTTGCCAAGCGCTACCGTCAGCGCTATGTGGACTTAATCGTCAATCCTGAAGTGCGCGATACTTTTCGTAAGCGGGCGCAAATCACTGCCGCGATTCGCCGCCATCTCGATCAGCTGGGCTACTTAGAAGTCGAAACGCCCGTGCTGCAATCGGAGCCCGGTGGCGCAGAAGCACGGCCTTTTGTGACCTATCACAACACGCTGGATATGGAGCTGTATCTGCGAATTGCGACGGAGCTGCACCTTAAGCGCATGGTCGTGGGTGGTTTTGAGAAAGTGTTTGAGCTAGGCCGAGTTTTTCGCAATGAAGGGGTTTCTACTCGGCATAATCCAGAATTTACAACCATTGAAATGTATCAGGCGTATGGTGACTATCAGAACATGATGGCACTGACTGAAACAATGATTGAGGCGATCGCGCAATCGGTCACAGGTAGTACAACCGTGACTTATCAGGGGGAAGACATCAGCTTTGCTCGGCCCTGGCAGCGCATTACCATGCACGAAGCGGTGCAGGCAAAAACTGGGATTGATTTCAGTCAGTTTGATGACTTAGCTGAGGCGAAAAAGGCTGCTACAGCCGCTGGCATTAGGGAGGTAGATGGCTGCAAGAGCATTGGTCATGTGCTGAATGAGGCTTTTGAGCAAGCGGTCGAAGAGACGTTGAGACAGCCCACTTTTGTCACTGATTATCCGGTAGAAATTTCACCTTTGTCTAAGCCTCATCGCAGTAAGCCGGGACTGGTAGAGCGTTTTGAGCTGTTTACAGTGGGCAGGGAGACGGCTAACGGATTTTCTGAGCTGACTGACCCGGTTGATCAGCGCGAACGGTTAGAGCTACAGGCGGCGAAAAAAGAAGCAGGCGATTTGGAGGCTTGCAGTGTAGATGAAGACTTTATTACGGCGTTGGAGTATGGAATGCCGCCAACTGTTGGCATGGGTATTGGCATTGATCGGCTAGTGATGGTGCTGACCGATGCGGCCAGTATTCGAGATGTAATCGCTTTCCCTTTGCTCAAGCCTGAAAAATCAGACAGCCTCAGCGAAGCCGTAGACTCCCCTGTAGATCTTTAATATGAAAAGCGTAAACAGGAAAGTTGTTGACTGTTGTTATTCAAATCTTTTCACGAAAAAGTGAACTTGCTGACAGAGTTGCAGAGAAGAGTTTGTAATGTCGTAAGTAGGTAGATCTAATTAAATTACGGATACATCGGACTCAATGGCTTGCCCCCGTCCCCGATTTCGGGGCTCTGAGGCAAGATGTTCAAACCTTCTCTGGCAAAGCGATCCGTCTATGCTGGATCGGCGGTGCTCCGCTCTATCGCAGAGCAGATAAGACGGCTGTGTCAGACTTTAATTCTGGCGCAGCGGCATGAACTATTTTACCTTCTGCCGATTGAAAGCGTCATCAAAGACTAGCGTCAGGAGCCTGAAAGCGACCAAGTAAGCGATCAAGTAAAAGAACTGCTTGCTGTTATGGGCGATCGCGACTGGAGCGCTCAGGCGTTAATGGCACAGCTATCCCTATCGCACAAGCCGACCTTTCGCAAAAACTACCTAAATCCTGCGATAAAAGCCGGATTAGTGGTGATGAAATACCCTAACAGCCCTCGCAGCCCAAAGCAGGCATATCAGAGGCGATAGCAGCGGCTATCGCTTAATTTCCTCTCGCAAATCGGCAAGATCGGTATAGGCGTCGGCTAAATCAATCAGGCTATCGCTGGTCATTGACTGGAGGCTGACCACTTCAATGGAGGTGCCGCGCTGAGAGAGCACCTGTAGGGCGTAGGATAAGTTGCCGTCACCACCGAGTAGCGTGAGCGTCGAGCAGTATTCAGAAATACGCATCATATCGACCGCCATTTCGACATGCATGTTGGCTTTGCGAGAGCCGTCGGGCAATTGCGCGAGTTCTTTGCTAACGACGCGGTGACCGTGACGGTTGAGCCAGAGCAAGAAGCCGCGCTGTTTTTCATTTTGCGGATCTACCCCGGTGTAGAAGTAGGCACGCAGCAGCCGACGGCCTCGGACTAAGGTGGTGAGCAGGCGGCGGTAGTCTACTTCAATGTTGAGTTGAGAGGCGGCGTAGAAGAGGTTAGAGCCATCAATGAAGATGGCAATGCGATCGCTGCTCTGACCGATTGACTGGCTAATTGGCTGACCTGCTGACTGGCTAATTGGCTGGCCCATTGATTGGTTCACTGATGGGTAAGGAGACGGAAAGTTAGGCGTACGGTTGGAAAAGTACTTAGCGGATTGTGAATCGTTAATCACTGGGCTCAAATGATCAGCAGACGTTGAGCGATCGCCTAAGACCCGATCTAAAGTTATCTCCTCAGCAGAGTCTAAAAAGTTATCCGTACTAGCATAAGCACCATCAGGTAAGGGTTCATCGGCAGCTTGAGGATTTGCTGCACGGGTACGAGAACTCACCTTGCGAGTCATTTTGGGCTTAGGGAGGATATTGGCCTCAGCCTGAGCAGCCTCGTCCATACGATTGGGTTTGAGGGGATCGGTATTTTTTTTCATGTCAGAGGTGAGAGCCACAGGCTTGCTACTCGATTCAGATCGATTCAGAGTTAGCTGCTTTCAATGGAACGATGAATATCTCAAAATATTGCGAACTTTAACAGTTTAGTCTGTCCTTAGCGGGCTTCGATAAATGCCTGCAAATGATTTAATGAATGGCTGAAAGTCTTTATGCGGCTCACATCGTATGCACTCTGTCTATGCACCCTGTCAAACCAAGCGAAGACTAAGCGAAAACCAAGCAAAAATTGAGCCGCTCTCGCCAATGGAAATTTGTCAAGTTTAGCCGTCAAAATGCAGGCAAAAAAGCAGAAGCGCCGGGGAGCAATAAAACAGAAAGCGGTAAAAGGATAATGCGAGAATTTACAAAACTCTTTCAGGCGATTGATGCGACGACTTCTACGCTGGAAAAAGTGAGTGCCTTACAGATGTATTTTCGGCGTGAGCAGCCGGCAAATGCGGTGTGGGCCCTGTATTTGCTGTTAGGCAAAACTCGTAAGCGTCTAATTACCTCCAGAATGCTGCGAGAGATTTTTTTGCAAGTTTCGGATATTCCAGAGTGGCTGTTTGAAGAGAGCTATGCGCATGTGGGTGATTCGGCAGAAACGATTGCGCTGCTGCTGCGCGATACGCCAATTGCCCCGACCGGCGCTTCTGGGGCTAACAGCAATACGCCGCTGCATGTCTGGATGGAAGAAATCATTCCCCAGGTGAAGCCGCTCAAAGCCGATCAAAATCAGCTCAAAAATTGGGTGATTGACTGGTGGGCGAATCTGTCAGAGAGCGAGATTTTTGTGCTGAATAAGGTACTTACAGGAGCCTTTCGAGTCGGGGTGAGTACGAAGCTGGTAATCAAGGCTTTGGCGGCTGAGTATGGGCTGAGTGAGGCAGTGCTAGCGCATCGGCTAATGGGCGAAATTGAGCCGACGGCGAGCTTTTATGAAGCGCTAGTGCATCCGGATGAGGCAGATAGTCGGCCTTCTCAGCCCTATCCCTTCTTTTTGGCTTCGCCGATAGATGTGGAAAAGTTTGAGGCGGTTTTAGCCAGCGAGCTGGCTGACAGTTTGACCGATGATTTGACCGATGATTTGACTGATAATCGGCCTCATCATTTGGCGGCAAACTGGCAGGTGGAGTGGAAGTGGGACGGCATTCGGGCGCAGCTTATTCACCGGGCCGATCAGGTGTTTGTGTGGTCGCGTGGGGAGGATTTGATCACGCCTCAGTTTCCGGAATTTGAAGCGGCGCTGAGGGCGTTGCCGGTGGGGACGGTGCTCGATGGTGAAATTGTCTGTTGGGACGGAAAGCGCCCTTTAGACTTCAATTATCTGCAAAAGCGGCTAGGGCGTAAGCAGGTGAGCAAAAAGCTGATGGCCAATAATCCGGTGCACTTTTTGGCGTATGACCTGTTAGAAATCGCTGAGGTAGATATTCGAGCGCGAGCCTTAAGTGAGCGTCGCCAAGCGCTCACTCAGCTCATTGACGCTTACCCTCATGAGTACATTAGCTATGCTCAGCCTTTGCTGGTGGAGACGTTTGCCGATGTGGAAAAGTGGCGATCGCACTCCCGTGAATACGGCGCAGAAGGACTGATGCTAAAAGCGCTAAACAGTCCGTATTTGGTCGGGCGCAAGCGCGGCTATTGGTGGAAGCACAAGGTGGAGCCGATGACGCTAGATGCGGTGCTAATTTATGCGCAGGCGGGCAGCGGTAAGCGGGCGAATTTGTTTACAGACTATACGTTTGCGCTGTGGCAGGGCGAGACGCTGGTGCCCTTTACCAAAGCTTATTCGGGCTTAGATAATGCGGAAATTGAGCGGCTAGATCGCTGGATTCGCCGCCATACGCAGGAAAAATTTGGCCCGGTGCGCTCGGTAGAGCCGATGCATGTGTTTGAAATCGGCTTTGAAGGCATTGCCGAATCGAAGCGGCACAAGTCGGGAATTGCCGTACGGTTTCCGCGAATTTTGCGCTGGCGGACAGATAAGCCGGTCGCCGAGGCCGATACGCTGGAGAGTGCTTTAGCGCTTTTGGCTTCGATGGGTTAATGAATGCCGACTTCGATCCGTTCACTGAGGCGGCTAGGACGAGAAGGCGTAGTGAGCTGGCAGATCCAATCGCCGGTTTTGCCCGTGAGGAAAGGGACGATGGTGCGATCGCGCGCTAACATCCGGGTGCGATCGCGGCAGTTGTAAAGCTCTAGCGGCTGCTTAATGCCATCAATAGAAAGTACAGTGCGATATTCCCAATAGCGAGCCGCGCTACGGCGAATGCTCACTGCGCAGATTTGGTGGTCGCTAAACAGCTGACAAGCTGGCGCACTGACCGGCTGTGAGGTGAAGGTCATCAGCCAAACGGCAAATGGCAACGCCAACAGTAACAGGACAACAGCCCACCAAACAGTGAGGAATTTATCGACAAATAGAGCTTTGAAAGAAGGCATTAAAGCGGATTTAGGAAGAAGGTCAGTCAGCGCTTTTTAGTGAGGCTTTTTTAGTGAGATAAAGTACAAAGCTTTGTAAATTCTATCCTGCATTCTATCTCGATCAGCGGGTTAGCGGCTGTTTTAGCCGTCGTCTAGGTGATCGCCATGAGCAATTGTCATCAGCTACCGTCCGAGACATTG
>QBMP01000009.1:5213-15028 GCA_003242115.1 Phormidesmis priestleyi | reverse complement strand
CGAAACTTTGTTTTCTCCACATCAATTGTCTCGGCGCCCCGCCGTTACAATTTATACTCACTCAAATCAGGCAGATCGCATAAAGCACCTAGTAAAGCTGCATACTCCGGTGATCTGCTCAAATGACTATCATGGACAGGGAACTCAAACTCTTACTATACGCTGCTCATGACTGCTCAATCCCTCCCCGTTTTAGACCTTAAAGACTTTATTGAGGGTCAGGCCGATAGCCAGTCTAAACAACGCTCTACAAAGCAACCTTCAAAGCGCTCTGAGGCTTTTGTTGAAGCGCTTGGTGCGGCCCTGTCAGAGCTAGGCTTTTTTGCGCTAGTCAATCACGGGGTGGAGCAGCGCATGATCGATGCGGCCTATGGCGCGGCGGAAGCTTTTTTTGCGCTGCCAGAAGCAGTCAAGCTACAGTATGAAGTTGCCAATCTCAAAGGTCAGCGCGGCTTTACTCAATTTGGCAAAGAGCACGCGAAAGGCAGTCCAGCGCCGGACTTGAAGGAGTTTTGGCATTTGGGGCGATCGCATCCAGTCAGCTACCCCGACAATATTTGGCCGAGAGAAGTGCCGCAGTTTCAGCCAGTTATGGCCACTCTCTTTCAGCAGCTCGAAACCTGCGCCCACCATCTAATGCAGGCTTGCGCTCAATATCTACAGCAGCCCCAAAACTTTTTTACAGAGCAAGTCGCTGAGGGTCAAACGATTTTGCGAGTGATTCACTACCCACCCATATTAGAAAATCAGGTATTGGACAACCAGGCACCTGCGAGCTTACGCGCTGCCCCCCATGAAGACATTAATTTGATTACGCTGCTGTGCGAAGCGACCACGCCAGGGTTAGAGCTACTCAAGCCAGATGGCGAATGGCTCCCGATTCACACCGATCCGGGCGTGATTATTGTGGATACGGGCGACATGTTGCAGTCGCTGAGCAACGGCCTGTTGCGCAGCACAACGCATCGAGTCATCAATCAGTCCGTTAATCAGACTATCAATCAGTCTGTCACTCAGCAGCCTATTCCTCAAACGCCTATTCCTCAAAAAATAGAACAGGCTCGTAGCAGCCGTCGATTTTCGATGCCCTTTTTCGTCCATCCTCGCCCCGAATTTGACCTGAC
Source organism: Phormidesmis priestleyi (assembly GCA_003242115.1). Lineage (GTDB taxonomy): Bacteria > Cyanobacteriota > Cyanobacteriia > Phormidesmidales > Phormidesmidaceae > Phormidesmis > Phormidesmis priestleyi_A. The sequence goes on along the minus strand of QBMP01000009.1, from coordinate 13,904 downwards.
GCCATTGCCTAGCTGTGTAGCTCGAACCAGCGGCAATCCTCAATTCCCCGCTCAAACCGCTGCCCAGTATCTCGATCAGCGTCTCAAAGAAATTGGCTTAGCCTGATCCCCAGATGGCAATCATTCAAGCAATAATTGAAGCATAGAAATCGAAGCATAGAAGCTGCTTAGTTTTTCCGCCTTGCATCCTTCCGCCCTCTTACTTGCCCCCGTCCTATGGATCTCTCTCTAGCGATTCCTACGTTTGTAATCACCCTCCGAGAAGGGGTAGAGGCGGCTTTGGTCGTCGGCATCGTTTTAGCCTGCCTCAGCAAAGCCAACCGCACCGAACTCAACCGCTGGGTCTATGGCGGAGTCGCCGCTGGCATTGCCGGTAGTGTGCTGATCGGCCTGTTTTTGAGCCTGACGCTGAGCAAGGTTCAGTATGTTGCCCCGGCTTTGCAGGGCGTCATCAAACCCTTTTTGGGGGTGATTTTTGGCAGTGTGGCGGTCGTGATGTTGAGCTGGATGCTGATTTGGATGACGCAGCAGGCGAGAAGCCTAAAGGGCAACGTGGAGGGTTCTTTAACGGATGCACTGGCCGATTCGGAAGGGGCCAATATCAGTATTTTTAGCTTGGTCTGCATTGCGGTGCTGCGCGAAGGCTTTGAGACGGTACTGTTTTTATTTAGCAGTTTGCAGCAGAGCGCAGAAGGGCTACTAGGGGCGGCAATGGGCCTTGCGGGCGCGTTTGCCATTGGGGTTGCGCTTTTCAAATTTGGCGTAAAAATCAATCTCAAACTGTTTTTTCAAACGATGGGCGTTTTCTTGCTGCTGATTGTGGCAGGGCTGGTAGTGTCTGTGTTTAAGAACTTAGATGCTACTTTTGCGGCAATTAGCTTGCTCAACCCGTCTAGCTTAGATCTGTGTATCAGCACTCAATCTTGCATATTAGGCCCCTTGCTGTGGGATGCAAGTGCCTTTTTGCCCGACAAACAGTTTCCCGGCATTTTGTTCAAAACGCTGCTGGGCTACCGCGACCATATCTATCTGCTACAGCTGATCGTTTACATTGCCTTTTTAGTCGGCGTTGGCGGGCGCTACTTTCGCAGTCTGAATATAATTGAGCAGCGCAACACTCGGACGGCTGATCCAAATCCTCAGTCTTAGCTGTCTATATCTATGGGTATCTATGGGTCTACAGCCATGGGTCTATATCTATTAGCCTGGGTAGTCCTCTGCTCGTGAATACGCTACGATCAGGCTAAATAATTGGGAGAAATTATATTCACATGGTTGAAAAAGTTGTCAAAACCGATGCGGAATGGAAAGCTCAGCTTAGCCCTGAGGCTTACCAAGTCGCGCGCAAAGCTGGAACTGAGCGTCCGTATTCAAGCCCGCTGAACAATAACAAAACGGAAGGAATTTATCGCTGTGTGAGCTGTGGCTCTGAGCTGTTTAATTCTGAAACCAAATTTGAGTCGGGCACGGGCTGGCCGAGCTTTTATGCGCCGAGTGCACCCGAAAATATTCTCGACAAAAGAGACTTTAGCCTCTTTATGATTCGCACCGAAACCATCTGTGCGGTCTGTGATGCTCATTTGGGTCACGTTTTTAGCGATGGGCCTCGGCCTACTGGCAAGCGCTATTGCATGAATGGTGCGGCGCTGACGTTTGAGCCTGCGGATGTAGATGGCGATGGCAAAATAGATGGGAAAATAGACGGGAAAGTCAGTGACGGCGCTGCGCCAGCGATGAGCTAGGCGATATGCGGCTACAGATTCAAATCGAAGGCGCGCAGCATCAACCAGCGAGAGTGCCGATTTTGTGTTTGCATGGCCATCCGGGCAGTGGCGAGGCGATGAGCGTATTTACGACGCAGTTAGCAACGCAGTTCACCACCTATGCGCCAGATTTGCGGGGCTATGGCCGTAGTCGGGCGCTGGATGGCTTTACCATGAGCTGCCACCTGGATGATTTGGAAGAACTGCTCGATCAGTATCAGCTCTCTCAATGTTTAGTGCTGGGCTGGTCTTTGGGTGGAATTTTGGCGATGGAGCTGGCTTTGCGGCGGCCAAAGACGGTGCGAGGTTTGATTTTAGTGGGGACGGCGGCGCGACCAAGGGGTTCGCATCCGCCGATTACTTGGCAAGATAATCTGTTCGCCGGGCTGGCTGGCGCGCTGAATTTCGTCTGGCCGGGGGCGGATGGGGCTATAGCACTCGGTCAGAAATCTCTCTTTCGCCATCTGATTCGTCAGCATACGCCCACCGCCTACCAATACCTAGCACGTCAGGGCGCACCGGCTTATTTGCGCATGAGCCGTTACGCGGATGCGGCGCTAGTCAATGCGATTCGCGCTGGCTACAATCGACTGCCCGATATAAGAGATCTGCACATTCCAAGTTTGATGCTATGCGGGGAGTGCGATCGCCATATCACCGCCGAATCTAGCCTGGAAACTGCCCGCGCCCTGCCCGACTGCGAAGTTCACTGCTACCCTGATACTGCTCATCTTTTCCCTTGGGAAATTCCGACTCAAGTCAACGCTGACATTCACCGTTGGCTACAGACTCACCCCGACATCTGGCAACCGCTCACTCCTGCCCCTCTCACGCCCAATAAGCCATGACCATTACAACTCCCGACTGGGTGAAGCACGCTGTTTTTTATCAAATTTATCCTGATCGCTTTGCCCGCACTCAGCGCCAAGCGCTGCCGCCCGAAATGCAGGTGCCGCTGGAGAGTTGGGATAGCTTGCCGACGCCGCAAGGCTACAAAGGCGGTGATTTGTGGGGCGTTGCTGAAAAGCTCGACTATCTGCAAGAGTTAGGCATCAATGCGATTTACTTTACGCCAATTTTTCAGTCGGCTAGCAATCACCGCTACCACACGCATGATTACTACGTCGTCGATCCGCTCTTGGGTGGCAATGAGGCTTTTTTTGACCTGCTGGCAGCGGCCCATGAGCGCGGCATAAAAGTTGTTTTAGATGGCGTTTTTAACCATGCAAGTCGGGGGTTTTTCTACTTCAACGACATTTTAGAAAATGGCCCGCATTCACCCTGGCTCGACTGGTTTACGGTAGAGAGTTGGCCGCTTTCAGCTTACGATGGCGAAAGAGCTGCTAACTACAAAAGCTGGATCAACAATCGCGCTTTGCCGGAATTCAATTATGAAAACGCTCAGGCCAGAGAATACATCATGCAGGTGGGCGAATATTGGATAGCGCAGGGCATTGATGGCTGGCGGCTAGATGTGCCGTTTGAAATTACAACAGAAGGGTTTTGGGCGGAGTTTCGTGAGCGCATCAAAGCCATTAATCCTGAAGCTTACATTGTTGGAGAAGTTTGGACAGATGCGCGCGAATGGCTAGCGGGCGACCAGTTCGATGGGGTGATGAACTATCTCTTTACGGGGCCAACTCTTGCTTTTACCGCTCAAAATAGAGTAGAGATGTCTCTAGTTGAGCACGTCGATTATTTTCCATATCCTGCTTTGGATGCCAAAGGCTACGCTGAAAAAATTGAGGCGCTGCTGAATCTCTACGATTGGGAGATTCAGCAAACTCAGCTCAATTTGCTGTCGAGTCATGACGTGGCTCGGATTTTGAGCGTGGTCGGTGAAGATATTGCCAGCATGAAATTGGCGACTTTGCTGCTGTTTACGTTTCCGGGTGCGCCTAGCCTTTACTATGGCGATGAAGTGGGCCTAGCGGGCGGTTTAGATCCTGACTGTCGGCGCTCTTTCCCCGCAGCCGAAGATTGGAATTTGTCGCTGCTGGAGATGCACAAAGCCCTGATTGCCTTACGCCATGCGCATCCGGCTTTGCGAATCGGGACGTATAAGATCCTTGCCGCCGAGGGCAATTGCTATGTGTTTGCCAGATTTTTAGACGATGAGATGATTGTAGTGGCGGTGAATACGGGCGATCGCTTACTCTCGGTGCGCCTCGCCGATATGGCGGTAGACAATGGTCGGGTTCTGTACGGCGCGGGCAAAGTAGATTGGTTGGGCGATCGCACCGCTATGTTAGAAATTCCGGCCCGTTCAGGCATGGTGCTAGGAAACCTGTAGGCGTTGCGGCAGCTAAAGCCTGCTGTCAAAACAACCCGTTTCCAAAACTGAAACCGTGAGCGATCATCGCTTTAGCTTCAATTAAGCTGAGCTTGACGGTCACTGAGGCAGATAAACGCACCATGCAAAAACCTGTAATTTCCAAAAAAGCGTTAGGTAAGTTAGCGCTATGGTCGCTGTTGATAGGCGGAGCCCTAATCGGTGGAGCGTTTGGCCGAGTCGCGATTGCGCAATCTTGGGGCATCAATCCCAATTCCAATAGCCCTGCCAATCCCTCTCAACCTAATCCCTCTCAACCGATTGAATCGACTCGCGAAACGGCTCCTATCGTCATGAGCACCGCAGACTATATGGAATACGGCCAGGTAATTGAGCGCACCAAGTCGATGATTCGTGACCCTGAAGCGCAGCGGTTGGCAGGCTCAAGCAACCTGCAAATCCTCGATATCACCTGGGAAGACACAGGCCGCTACGACAACTCCAGCGTTGGCCCCAACATCAGCGATATGACCATTCAAGTAGAGCACACTGACCCGCGCTCCGGGCAAGCTCAGCTTCACCTCATGCCCGTTATCCGCTACCCGAATTTTTCAGATAGAACCGCTGATGTGCCGATGCAGCGACTTTCTGTGCTTACCGGCAATGAAAAAGGTGAAGCGGTAAAGCCAACGCTGCTGGCCGATGTATTGGAAGATCTGCGCGGCTATTTGAGCAAACCCGACTCTTGGACGGGCCGCGATCGCTCCCTGTTAGCTGAGCGTGACTCTCACGTTTTAGTCAGCGCCCAAGCCGCTTTTTTACCGATTCCAGCGGGCGGCGAAGCCACATTTAATCCCGTTTTATTCAACTATCAGTCGTATCCCGGCGATCCGGCAGTGCTTACCCTACTGGCGACCCGTGAAGGCACGAGCGCGACCATTATCGACAATCAGCGTGATGGCTTTTCAGCCGGACGCACTTGGGGTCAGAGATTATTTTTTAATAAAAACGGCGATCGCACCAGCCTGACTGGAAAACGCATTACAGACTTTCGCGCCGAACAGAGCGAACAAGCTGGCGGCGATACTACGACGCTGCCGCCCGTGGAGGTCAGCGCTGAAGAAGGGCTGAATATGGTCATGCTAATTCAGGTGCCGCTAAAGCAGAAATCCTCATTTGCCAACGACCTTGGCGCCGCCGCAGATTCTGCCGAAGCCTTGATGGCACCGAGCGCCTCTGCACCGATTGCCCGCAACCGTAGCGATGTAGAAGCCGCTGTGATTGGCCACGGTGAAGTTGAAGGCCCCTTCACTGAAATCGACAATCTCGACATTGAGCGCGATCCTAACTTTCCGATTCGGGTTACCGTGCAGTTTTACAAAGCCACGAGCAACGGCATCGTGTCGGCTGAAGATATGGCCGAAATTGATCAGCAAATTAAACGCATTTACGATGATGCTGATTATGTTGGCAGCCTAGTCACCGATGGTAGAACAGGTCGCCCGACAGAGTACGTCGGCGAACATAGCGAACCGGATGACTGGTGGGAAGCATTCTGGCAGCACAGCCAAAATCGCTTGAACCTGCCGAGAGCAGAAGCACTAGATTTGCTCAGACGCTTACGCGGCCAAAACTAAAGCAGAACTAGCGCTAAACTAAAGCCGAACGCATTCTCGCAGATTCAAGTACGCGGTGAAAATAACCGGCGTAATTAGTCCGTTGCTTGGGGCAATTTGCCCTGACTCTCAGCAATGTAGTGACCAAATGTAGTGCTCAAAAACGAGAGCGCAATCGGGCCTACAATAAAGCCGATTGGCCCGTAGACATGAAACCCAGGGACTAGCACGGCTGCCAACCAAAAGCAAAAGCCATTGATCACTAAAGAAAACAGCCCAAAGGTAACAATCGTCAGCGGTAGTGACAGCAGATGAATCACCGGCTTAATAATTGCATTGACCACGCCGATAGAGACTGCGGCAATCAACGAAGTGGTGATAGTGTCGATTTTAACGCCCGGTAGCAGCCAATCAAGAATAAGCAGGCTCACGGCGGTAACCAAGGCGGGTAGTAACATTCCTAACATCTGTATAAGCTCCTAATTTTTTATCCATTGTGCAATCAGCCAAATGTATCAGCTATTTTGAGGGCTGACATCTTCATAGAGGCAGATTTGCAGATTTTAGAAAAAGCGGAAGTCTGTGCTGGTGATAATTGGGGCGTTCTCGGCGATCGCACTCCTGTCGAGGCTACCTTTGAGGCAACTTGAGGAGGAGGCAACTTGAGGAGGCAACGAATTCAATCCAAACACTATCGCTATAAGCCACCCGATAAAATTAATGAGTGACAGTAAGCGCTAGATGCTTTTGTTGATAATGCTTAAAATAAAGACTCGCATTGTTTTCGACTGTTTCTGATCCCTATTCAGCGACCCATTCCTATGAACAAACCTTTAGAGCCGACTCCTAAAGCCGAAACGCCTCAATTAAAAAGCCGCTCAAAAAGCGATCGCTCAAAATCGAGCCGCCGTAAGGCAAAAGGCTTTAACGCCACTAAAGTAATCTTAGGGCCCGTTGGGCTAGCGTTGCTAATGGTGGCTTTGATTGCTGGACTGGCCTATCGCAATCGATTTCAACAGGTTGTTTTTGATCCTAGTACCGAAGCTGGAAAAGCTGCCTTGAGCGCAGTCGAGACTTTTCCTGACAAAGGTCAAAAACATGTCGAACCCGGAGAGTCTGTGAATTATGAACAGGTTTTCCCGACCTCTGGGCCTCACGATCCCAACCCGATTGCGCCTGGATTCTATACACAAGAGCAGCGGCCTGAGCAGCTAGTGCATTCGCTGGAACATGGCAATATTGTCGTGTATTACGACGAGGCCGATGCTCAAACTAAGCAAACGCTACAAAGCTGGGCTACTCAGTTTCCCGGTGCATGGGATGGTGTAGTTGTGGTGCCGATGTCTGGAATTAAAGCAAGCATCGTACTCACAGCTTGGACAAAACAACTGACGCTGCTGCGACCTTTTGCTCCAGACGCTGCGGCTAGCTTTATCGATCTCTATCGCGGACGCGGGCCTGAAAATCCGGTGCGATGAGTCGTATTTATGAAATTGTGCTCAATGTTTCACGACCTGCTTGCCACCCAAAACAAAGCCCTCGTTCTACAGTTTTATAAATCATTTGACAATCGCCGCTTATCTGAAGCGCTAACGCTGCTTTCTCCTGACCTAATCGCCCACATGTCGGGGATGGATGAGCCCTTGGGCTTGGCTGCATTTGACCGCATTGGCACTGAGGTCTACAACGCCTTTCCGGATGGGCGTCACGAGTTTAGCCAAGTCATTGCCCATCGAGATACGGTAACGACTTGCGGCTTTTTTATCGGCACTCACTTGGGGCCGTTTCAGGGCTTACCGCCGACGGGCAAAGTCATTCGCTTTGCGGTGATGCACCTCGACCGGGTGAGCTATGGCAAAATTATTGAGCATTGGGGACAAGGCGATCGCCTATCGCTGGTGCAGCAGTTAGGCGTAAAGCTAGTTCCTGGCCCCGGTGTGCTGTTAAAGCTAGGGCTCAAAGCGAGTCGGCATTTGCAGCAAGAAACCTTTGCCCGATTGCGGGCGATCGCGCAACCCGACTACCCTTCTCAGACCCAAACTCGTAACCGCTCTTGAACCGCCTTTTGAACAGTTTTTGCTACGAAGTTTTCATTGCGCTCTCCAGCGCTCAAGTATCGCGTCAGGTCAGGTTTTATCAGGCTCTATTTGGCATTGAGCCTGCGCCAAACAGTTCGACCTATGCAGAATTTGAGCTGCCGGGTCTGCGGTTGGCGATTTTTACCCCCAAGGCGGAGAACTCGGCTGAGTTTGCAGCGGCTAGCAGCGGGCCGATGAGTCTGTGTGTGGAAGTGCGTGATTTAGCAGACGCGATCGCTCACCTCACCGTTCTAGGCTATCCGCCACCGGGCGGCATTATGCACATCTCCCACGGGCAGGAAATTTACGCTTACGATCCTGACGGCAATCGGCTTATTTTGCATCAGCGCTCAGATCAGGGCTGAGATCAGGGCTGAGATCAGGGCTGAGATTGGCGCTGATGGCCTTACTCAAACGATGCTTGATCGCGGCTTGGCGAAAGCCCAAGACTACTAATATATTAGAGAGCGTCAAAAAGAGTTCAGCGCTGCCGTGGAGCCAATCGACATTCGCTAGCTCCTCTCCATAGGCTTGTTTGGCATAAAGTCCGGCAGGAATGGTCACCGCCACAAAAATCAGCAGCACATAAAAGCCAATCAGCGCCAATCGCGGCGTTTGCTGACAACGGGTTAAAAACCACAGAAACCCTAAATAAGGAAACAGCGACAGCGCAAACAGAGATTCTTTACTCATGCGTCGGTACCGGCTTGGGTCGATTGACCAATCTGCTGAGAAGATTGCTGAGATGCTTGCCCATTTGTCAGATCACTCATACCAGACAGATCGCTGATACCAGACAGCTCAGAGCGTTTCGACTGTCGCCAAATCCACCAAGCGGCGGCGCAAACAGTGCAGTTTCCCACCACCGTCATCGCGGCTTGCAGGGTGACTAGCCAACTCAGGGCGATCGCATTGTCAAAAAAATGCCAGGTGCAGGCGCACATCGCACTCACCAGCGCAGG
>QBMP01000009.1:0-5203 GCA_003242115.1 Phormidesmis priestleyi | reverse complement strand
GGTAACATGCCGAAAGAGAGCGATCGCCAGGCCAGATAGCCGCTAGCTTCAGCGTAGCGCCACACAAACCAAATCGCGGCAATCCACTCCACCACGCTAGAGACATGAACCATCCAAGTGGGAATTGAAAGCGCGTGCATAGGCTGATCAAACCAGTGTTCATTAAATAAGGTGTCGGCATTCTTCTGTATTCTAAAGAGCTATGGGAAGCTGCTGACAAAATGGTCAGAAAATTATGCGGGCGGTGCTGTGTGGCTACTACGGAATGGGAAACGGCGGCGATGAGGCGCTGTTGGCGGCGCTGCTGCAAATGCTGCCCGATGCCGTCACCCCGATTGTGCTGTCGGGCAATCCGGCTCAAACGCGCGATCGCTACCAAGTAGAAGCCATTCCCCGCAAATCTTTGAGTGCCGTGATCGCCGCCTTACAGCGCTCAGACGCCTTTATCTGGGGCGGCGGCAGCCTCATGCAAGATGCCAGCAGCGCCCTGAATCCGGTGTATTACGGCGGGCTGATGCTGCTCGCTCAAGCGATGGGCCTCAAAACGATTGCCTGGGCGCAAGGCATTGGCCCTTTGAATAGACCTTTTAGCCGGTGGCTGACTCGCACAGCCCTAGCTCACTGTGTGCAGGTGAGTGTCCGCGATCGCAACTCCGAAGCCCTGTTAAGCCAATGGCAGCGCCCCTGTCTGCTAGCACCTGATCCGGTTTGGGGCTTAGAACCCGAACCCGTAGACGGCCTTTGGGACTTCCCCGCCCCGCGCGTTGCCGTCGCCCTCCGCCCTCACAAAAACCTTACCCAGCCCAGGCTAGAAAGCTTTGCCCAAGCGCTGGGTAACTTTCAAAAAGCCACCGGGGTTTGCATTCTATTGGTGCCCTTTCAGCCTGCAAAAGACTTAGCGATCGCTCAATTTCTCGCCGACTACCTCACCCAGCAAAACAGCGGCCCCCACCATCTTTACCATTTAACTCAGCCACAGCAGCTCAAAGGCCTATTTCGAGGCGTAGAAATGACGATTGGTATGCGCTTTCACGCCCTTGTGATGGCCGCCGCCGAAGGCTGTCGCAGCTTTGCGATTAGCTATGATCCCAAAGTCGATGCGATCGCACACGATCTCTCTCTCTTCGGCTGGACGCTTTCTCCATTCTCTCCCTCTCTCCCTTTACTCCCTTTCCCCACCGACCCTCAAACCCTCTGCAAAACCTGGCTCGACTTCTACGCCAATGGCGAAGCCCTCAGCCCCGACCAAATTCAGTCCCAAGTAGATCGCGCCTTTATGCACCAGGATCTCCTCGCCACAGCTCTGCTGGCCGAAGAATAAATTGAGACATAGATTGGGAATTGTCACAGCTTGTAAAAAATGTCCGGAAGCTAGCAGCCGAGATTAGAAAAGCTCATCGTGATTGAGCGATGATTGAGCGATCGCCTTAATACAAAATTTTTAGATGTTTTAAGCTTGAATCCACTGTAATTGGTCTTTGTGTGCTACTACTTTAGGGAGTCTTTTAATAGTTTTTAAGCTTCGATGAAATAGTGCTGCATTTTTATCTGTATTTCTATACGGTTGACTCGTCCGAATTTCCATCAAAAAAAGCTTAAAAGCGCGCCGCTATTGCCTTTAGTCTATATCACTTTCCTGTCTGCGATTTCTACCTCCGAATTTCTACACAGCTATGAGCGAAAATCAGTTGCCGCGAACTTCGTCCGATGCCTCCGCACCCAATAGTCAAAACAGGGCCAATAATCAAAACAGGGCTGAGCAAAGTATTCCTTCTGAAATTACCGGCTCTGAGGTTGCAAGTTCTGAGATTGCAAGTTCTGAGATTACCAGCTCTGAGGCTAAGGCTGACAGCGAAGAGGGCTGGGAAAGCGCTGATCTTCCAGGAACGCTAAATTTTATCCCCGCCGAAGGCATTCTGCCCGCATCCGCAGCTTCTCAGGAAACGGCTCAAGAAGTCTCTCAAGAAGTCTCCTTAAGCCCTCAGCGGGAAGATGAACTGCTCACCCTTATTCACGATCTCAACGAGTGCAACGATGTTTTGCTTGTGCGGATTTCGCAGCTAGAAAGTGCTTTAGAAACCTCGCAGGCGGTGCTAGATACCGAAGTCGAAAACGCCAAATTTGCTCAAAACCGATTGAGGCAGCAAGTCTCTGCCGAGCAGGTTTCGGCCCAGCAGTTCTCGCATACCGCCCAGCAGCAAGTCGCTCAGCTCGTCGATCAATTAGATCGCACCGAACAGTTGCTCAGCCGTCAAACCCTGGTTAATGAGAATCTGAAAACAGAGCTGAATAATGCCCAGGAGCGAATTGTACAGCTAGAGAAAGAATCTGCGCTGACCTTACAGCAACATGCCGAAGCCGCAGAAGCTCAGCGCAAGGCAGAAGCCATCAGCCGTGACTTGCGATCGCGCCTTCAGCGTCAGCAGCGCTACACACTACAGTTCAAAGCTGCCCTCGAAAAATCGCTTACCGTCAGCGCCCGCCCATCTGTAGCCCAAGCCAATTCATCCAATGCCGCAAAGACAGCCAACGCTGCTTCAGAGCCTGTGCCGATGCCCAAAGCTCAGCGGATTATGCCTTGGGCCTTCGGGACGACTACCGCCTTCACCGGCATTGATCCTCACCTAGAAACCCTAATTCGCGGGATTGAGCAACCGGCTCACCAAAGTCAGTATCCCAGTCACAACCCAAGTCATCACCCAGCAGATGTGAATGAGCTAGAAGCTGAAGCCGAACTCTGGCAAGATCTGGAGCGGGTCATGTTCACTGAGGAGGAAACACCCGCCGAAACACTCGCTGATACGATTTCAGCACCGCCTAAACAAATGTCTGCAAAAATGGCTGAGTCTTTTGCAGCCGCATCGAAACCGCCAGATGACTCTATTCAACCCGCTCAGCCAGCCGAACCTGTGGCTTCGACTCCACCCGTCGGATTTAGTGAGCCCTCGCCTTGGGGAAAGCCACTGCCTGACACCACCAAGAAGTCAGAAGATGCCTCTAAAGCAACTGCCGCTAGAGAAACTGCCGATAAAGCAGTGGAAGAAGCTGATTCCACGGGCATTTCACCGATCGTAAAAGAATGGCGATCGCCCAGAAAACTCACCTCCCTATCTGCCGTTCAGCTCCCCACCTTTGAAAAAGCTAAAGCCGGTAGCTTTAGGCGCTAACTTGAGACGCTAACCAAGAAAACACGCTGCCAAAAGCGTCCATACAAGCGCTTTTATACGCTTTTATGAAAGTATCGCTGGAAAAAGTGTTGCTGAAAAAAGATTAATGCAGAGAATCGCTGTCGCCCATCGCCATTTGCACAACGATAGGCTTAGCGCCTTCTTTGTGATACTTATTAGCCCACTGGCTAATGAGCTGATCCAACTCATCAAAGGCCGCTTCGCGCTGCTCGTTCGGAATATTTAGCTCTTCCAAGATCCGGCGAGTGCCCTGCTGCGCCCCGGCCCATTCGCGCATCAGGCGAAAATAGCGGGCGGTATCTGCCATCATGGTGTAAGTCCGCTCTTCTTCACCTACGGGCGAATATGACGCGCGTGTCAGCGCGTAAAAGGGCATTCCACCTAAGGGTGAATCTATCCGCGCCACGGTACCGGCATAAATTAACCGGCGGCGAATATGTTCGGCTAGCGCATCGCTTAACACCATATGCCGATCTTCGGGCAAAGACGATTGAGAGCGGGCATGGAGATAATCAACTAGCTCCATAAACTGAAAACCAGTTAGCAGCTGAGCATCGGGTAGAGCATCGGGCAGATCAGCCGCACTGAGCTTGGCCTCTATCTGACGCTTCTCAGTTGAGGTGAGGCTAGTGCCAGGAACTCGAAATTCACCGGCCTGCCAGGGATACTGCTTGAGCCAAACGTGCGGCAGTTGAATTAAATAGCCCGGTTCTTGAGAGCCCAGCATTTTGAGCAGCTTTCCTTCTGTTAATGCGGCCTGCATCTCTTCGACGATGACCTTAACTCGCTTCGGCTCGATGTGATGTAGATGCCCCGTCATGCGCAGATTGTTTTTCTGCTCTAAGTAAGTGCTGTAAATCGCGCACTTAGCCGCCGTTGCTGCCGCATCCAAAAACGCGCCATGACGATGCCCCCCAGTACACATTGCACTAAAGGCAAGATACATCATGATTTCATCAATGGCGCTGGGCTCTAGCTGCTTAACTAAATCGGTGTTGCTAGTCATTAAAACTCAACTAAGCGTAAAGGCTTAACGTAATAGAACGCATGAAAAACAAATAAAAGGAGCAGATTATGTGACGTTAGCTGTAGCCTAGCGGTATTGATAGCTACTTTGGCTGCGGAGCCTAACAATGCCCTTAAAAGATATTGCTTAAAAATTATTAACCTAGCTGCATTTTACACTGAGACATTGGTCTACGCTAACAAAACTGGTTTTCATTTAGCCTGTGGCTAGTTTCCACTGGGCCTTGTTGGGATTTTCTGGGTCTTCCTAATCAAGGCGCTGTATTTTCCCCGTGTTTGGCTTATAGCAGCCTTGCCTAAGATCTAGCCTGGGAAAGGCATTGAGTAACGCTCAGATCGCCCACCGCCTCGGTAGGAAATGGCGCGTTTATCAGTTGGGTGGCGTTTGGTATCGTTTGGCCCATCGCCGAGGCGACCACTGCCGCGATCGGCGATGATAAGGGCTGCTGTGGCCGGTTCAAAATGCCGTGACAGCATAGGCTGTAAGGCCGCAGCGGTCGCAGCGTAGCTAAAAAAAGCACCATTGATAGCACAAGCAGTGGCAATACAGCTACTGAGTAGGTAGAAATGAGAAGTCAGCATGATTGCTACAGTGATTTCCAAGTCGTTGTTCACTGTTACGTTGACTTTCCTATAGAGTCAGGAAATTATATGTGAAGAGTTGATTTATTTATGGCTTGAAAATTTGCTGGCAAAGTAGCCATTTTCCGGCTGTATTCCAGGTACCTACCGCCTGAATTAACTGATTGTTTTTGAGGTTTAAAAAAGCTTCCGTAATCTCCGATTTGACGGTGACTAAAGTAATGCACTTTGGTAGGTTGTGTACGGTATTTTGATGAAGTTTGTATTGATTTTTGTCTGTGGCGAAGAATTGGCCGAAGACAGAAATTTGGGGGAATTGGGGAATTGAGGAATTGGGGAATTGGGGACGTGAGGGAGAGAAGTTGGTGGCGTTGGGATGGTGGGCGCTGAGCGGGTAGTGATGAGGG
>QBMP01000099.1:8138-13991 GCA_003242115.1 Phormidesmis priestleyi | reverse complement strand
AATGTGTGGGGCTCGGCCTTGACGGGCGCGATTTGTGCGATCGCTTTTCTATCGCTGCCGTGGCTTTACCCAAACTCACCAGCGCTAATTGCCCGATGGCAATCCCTTTTAGCGTTAGCGTTTGTGGCTTCCTTTAGCACTAAGCTATCGGATACGACTGCCACTGAAATCGGCAAAGCCTACGGGCAGCGCACCTTTTTAATTACAACCTTACAGCCGGTTCATCGGGGCACAGAAGGCGCTGTTAGCCTAGAAGGGACGCTAGCTGGAGTCGCTGCATCCATTGCCCTAGCAGCGGTGGCTTGGGCTGTTTGGCTGATTCCTTTGGTCGGGATTGGAATTTGTGCGATCGCTGCCTTTGTGGCGACTACAGCCGAGAGCCTAATTGGCGCAACCCTTGAGCAGCGCCTAAGCTGGCTGAGCCACGATTGGGTCAATATCATTAACACCACAATTGGCGCGCTCGTTGCGCTGATGCTAGGCTGGATTTGGCTAGAGATTGCTTGAAAAAGCTGCTTTTCTCTGCGCTCATGCTGCACCAAACCACTGGCTTTAATGGTTTATGAATGTAAGCGTTTGAAGAGAAACTAGACGAAAGTTATACGTTATTTCTCAAAAAAGAATATAAGATATAGCTATAAATTAGGGATAGCTGAAGATGACTCCTAGCCTTGTTTTTAAGGTCAGAGGTTGGTAAGTTGCCCTTAAGCTCCGCTGAATGCGATCGTGAATTCCCCAGGCAATTCGCGATTGCATGTCCCAAGTAAATTCCCACCCTAATTCATCGCTGAGTGATGCTAGCTAGGCGCGACGCTGGCTGCCATTTATCTGCAATAAAATTAAATTTAAAAAGATTAAGAGCCCTCACCTATGATGATGACGACGGTTACTGAAGAAAACTTCCAGCATGAAGTCCTTACCTCTTCGGTCCCAGTTTTTGTTCATTTTCAAGCGCCCTGGTGTGGCATCTGCCGACTGATTTCGCCCGTTTTAGCGAGTGTGCAGGCTGACTGGCCAACTCCGCTGAAAATAGTTGAAATCAATGCCGATGCCAACCTCAAGCTGGCCAATCACTATCAGCTCCAAACCCTGCCGACGCTGATTTACATCCAAGACGGCCAAGCGCTGCACCGCATTGAAGGCTTCAAAAGCCGAGAATCGCTGCGAACTCGGCTTAAAGGCATTGCACTCAGCAGTCGGTTTTCAGGGTCTATCTTGTCTCGATCAGCTTAGGACAGCAGCGAATTTGACCATGAATTTGACCATGCAGTCTGGTAGCCGTTAAAGAGGCCATGCAATTTGGCTTATAGATAGCCCTGTAGCAGTATGTCTGTACCCACTGTGGTGACGCTCAGCTCAGTGATTGCTTTTGCTTGAGCCATTTTTTCTAGTTTTAGATCGCCGATAGGCGTGGGTGCATTTGCGCCGCCAATGATTTTGGGGGCAATGAATGCCCATACTTTTTGCACCGCACCTTCGGCGATCGCGGCTGCGGCCAACGTACCTCCGCATTCCCACAAAACGCTGAGTAAGCCGCGCTGATACAGCACCTCCATGACGGCTGCTGGCGTTAGCTGCTCTAGGATCAGCACCTCAACGCCCTGCTGTGTGAGCGCTGCTGCCACCGTCAAATCTGCGCCTGATTGCGTGATGACCAAAGTAGGCGCGATCGCTGTATCCCAAAGATGGGCAGCTGCGGGCAGATTGAGCTGACGGCTCATGACAATACGCAGCGGATTGCGATTGCCTTCGCTATGACTGGTGAGGTGAGGATTGTCTTGTCGTACGGTGTTACCGCCGACAATCACCGCGTCGCACTGGCTGCGAAGCTGGTGTACGCGCTGACGCGACGCTGGCCCGCTCACCCAAGCGCTATGGCCGGTGGTGGTGGCAATTTTGCCATCAAGGGTCATGGCATATTTTAAGATGCCAAAAGGCCGATGGTGGATAACTCGATGGATAAAGGCTTCATTGAGCCGACGGCAGCGATCGCCCTCCACACCTACTGTCACCGCAATGCCCGCCGCGCGTAGTTTTTCAATCCCGCCACCGGCCACTGGGTTAGGATCTTTCATGCCAATCACCACCCGCTTTATCCCTGCGGCAATCACCGCTTCGCTACAGGGCGGCGTTCGACCCGTATGGTTGCAGGGCTCTAAATTCACATAGAGCGTCGCGCCTTGCGCTTGGGCTCCGGCGGCGCGCAGGGCAAATACTTCTGCATGAGGTTCACCGGCCTGCGGATGATAGCCTTCTGCGACAATTTCATCACCTTGAGTAATCACCGAACCGACTAGGGGATTAGGCGCAGTGTGACCGGCTGCTTGAGATGCCAACTCACAGCAACGGGCAATCATCGCCGCGTCTATAGAATCATCTGCGGCAGGATTTGACATAAGCATGGGTCATCGACTTAGTTTTACTGCTTTACTGCTTTGCTGCTATCGGCAATTTTCTCTTATAGGCTATCAAAGAGTCTGCTAGCACTCTGCCTCTGCCTATACCTATAGGATAGGGGCTATAGGATAGGGGGCTGTAAAGTTGAGTGAGCGATCAGTGCCTGCAAGCAGACGATCCGCTAATAGCCGTTTTCCTTCTTTCTAATTGACCTATGGCAAAGCCGCTAAAATCGCGATTCGTGTCCTGTTTAGGGGCTGCTTTACTGGTAATTTGCCTATTTGGAGTTTCGTACCTGCCTGCTAAGGCTCAGCTACTGCCCGGTAATTCCGGTGTGCCACCGACTGCCACTCAGGCTCCCTCATCTGAAGCGCCCAGTCCCGCCCCTAGTCCCGCACCTAGTCCCACGCCTAGTGCCGCTGAGCGCCTGCTGCCTAGCCAGTTGTCGAGTGAATGGGTGATGCCTGAGGCGGTCGATACGGCCCCGATTTATTTGGACGGCAGAACGCTATTTTTAATCAGCGCGCCTGCTGTGGATCAGCAGCGACCTGCCGAAAGTCGGGCTCAAGAAATTCAGCAGCGGCTGTATGAGATCGCCTCTAAAACATTTGCCGCGAATGATCCGCCCCCAACGGTCAGCATTAAAGTCGATGAAGCCAGTAACTTACCCGTCATTTCAGTCAATGACACGTCATTGCTAACCGTCACGCTTTTAGACGCGCAAATCAGCGGTCATGCGAATCCAATCACGTATGCCGACATCCTCCAAACGGATTTAGAAAGGGCTTTTCGACGCTATTGGCAAGAGCGACAGCCAAAGTTTTGGCAGCAGCAAGCTAAGGTTGCGGCGGTTATCTTGGTGATTGCTCTATTGCTACAGCTATGGGCCGTTCGCATGAGCCGAGTGCTTAGGCTGCGGCAGATCAGGCTCCGTAGTGCCAGCACTCAAATGGGGCCACATCGAGAGCCTAATTCTATGGTAGAAGCGTCGCCAATGCTTGCTGAACCGCCTTACTGGGATGGCATTTTTGATCAGCTCAAAGCACGATTAGACAATCGCCAAAAGCGTAAGCTCAATGAAACCGCAGACGGGCTACTAATTTTATTTCAGCTGGGTTTATGGCTAGGTAGTTTGCTGTGGATACTCAATCTGTCGCCTTACAGCCGTTGGCTGACGACGCTGCTGCTCTATTGGACGAGAGTCCCGACCAAAATTTTGTTAATTGGCATCATCGCTTACATTGCCATTCGGCTCAGCAGTGTGCTGATTGATAAGGTGGGATTGGCTTTGCAAGAAGGGGCGAGGTGGGCTCCAGCGCGATCGCGCCGACTAGACCTGCGGTTTTCGACCTTTTCGCAAGCGGCCAAAGGCGTGGCAGGCGCAGTCATTTTTGGCATCGCGGTACTGAGCGGATTGGCTATTGCAGGCGTCAAAATTGCCCCGCTTTTAGCCGGTGCAGGCATTGCGGGCATTGGCATTTCACTCGCCGCCCAAAGCTTGATCAAAGATATTATCAATGGTTTTTTAATCCTGTTTGAAGATCACTTCGGGATAGGCGATGTGATTTCGGTGCAAGGGCTTACCGGCAGCGTCGAATACGTTAACTTGCGCATCACTCAACTGCGAGACAGTGAAGGCCGTGTAATCACCATTCCCAACAGCCAAATCAGCATCGTTCAAAACCTATCTAAAGACTGGGCCCAGGTGGATCTATCCATCGTGATTGATCATACGGCGGATGTTAATAAAGCAATAGCCCTGCTTAAAAGCACCGCCCTTGAGCTTTCTCAAGAAGAGGCATGGCAGCGCCTGATTTTAGAGCCGCCTGATGTACTCGGCATAGAAGCCGTCAATCCAACGGGGATTACGCTGCGCCTATTGCTCAAAACTCAGCCTTTACAGCAGTGGCCAGTCGCCCGCGAACTCAGAGCGCGGATTAAACACCAGTTCGATGCAGCCGAAATTGCAATTGGCGTCCCTCAAGAAAAAGTCGAACTCCACTGGCAATCGGGCCTGGATTCTGAGCGAACTCCGCTGGGTTTAGATCGAGATTAGCCGTGAATCAATCAGGCTTAACTGGGTTAATCGGGCTTGATGCCGTCTTCTGGAAAGACCCATTTAGGCCCTTCACTCACTCGCTCGGACTGCTTACGGCGCACCGCTTCAGCGGCCATTTCTAGCATGTCGTCTAGCGAGGTATTTTCAATGAATTGAGCGGTTTCTTGCTGAGCGTCTTTGTGAGGACACTGCTCACCGAGTACACAGCCGTCGATGCAGTCTACCGCGCAGTTAATGTCTGCCATGATCATAGAGAAGCTAAGGCTAAAGGTTCTTTCACCCTTTACTTTAAAGGATTATTTGCTGAGACAACGCCCCAGCGCCCTGATTAGCTGATCGATATGATCAAAGGTATGAGTGGCCATTAGGCTAAGGCGCAACCGGCTGGTGGGGGCCGTCGGGGGGCGAATCGCTGAGGTGAAAATGCCTTGAGCTTTGAGCTGCCGGGTGAGCGCTAGCACGGTAGCCGCGTCTTTAACCGTGAGGCACACAATCGCCGAATCCGAAGGTAGCCGCCTGATCGAAATAGGCTGATCGCCAGACAAATGATCGCTAGACAAATGATTGCCAGATAAATGATCGCCAGATAAATCAGCAATCAGGGCGTCAATTTTCCCGGTGAGATACCGAGCGTTTTGAGAGAGCCTTTGCAAGCGGGCGGGTTCTTGCTGAAGGGTTTCAATAGCCCCTAAGCCTGCGGCGGTATCCGCAGGCGATAGCCCGGTTGTATAAATCCAGCTAGCGGCGCGATTTCTCAAAAAGTCGATCAGTTCCGCGCTGCCCGCGACATAGCCGCCCAAACTCGCAAATGCCTTGCTGAGCGTTCCCATTTGCACCAGAGGGCGATCGCCACAGTCAAAGTGCTCAGCGCAGCCAGCCCCAGTTTTACCCAGCACGCCGACGCTGTGAGCCTCATCGATCATCACCATCGCGTCAAATTCATCTGCCAAATCCAAAATCTCTGGCAAAGAGCAAACATCGCCATCCATACCAAACACGCCATCACTCACAATCAGGCAGCGGCGATAAGCGGCTCGATGCTGGGTAAGTTCGACTCTTAGCGCGCCTAAATCAGCATGAGCGTAAGTGATCACCTGAGCGCCGCTGAGGGCTGCACCATTTTTGAGGCTGGCATGGTTATACGCATCTGCCAAGATCAGATCGCGACTGCCAACCAGCGCTGTAATGGTGCCAATATTGGCCAAGTAGCCGCTGCTAAAAACGATCGCGTCTTCGGTGCCTTTGAGCTGCGCTATTGCCTGCTCTAACTCACGGTGCAAAGGTCGGTGTCCGCTCAAGAGCCGAGAGCCGGTTGCGCCGGTGCCATAGGTTTGGGTGGCCGCGATCGCCCGCTCCACCAGCCGCTGATCGCCCGCTAAGCCCAAATAATCATTGCT
>QBMP01000099.1:0-8128 GCA_003242115.1 Phormidesmis priestleyi | reverse complement strand
GCCAGCGCCTTCAATCGGCTGCACGCTGCGATACCAGTGGGCTCGGTGAATCGCATTTAAAGATAGGGTTACCCAGCTATAGGGAGTGCTCATGTCGCAGTGGCCGTAAGTGAGACTTAAGCCAGTTTAGAAGCTCGTTTAATAAAGTGGGTTTGAAAATCAAAAAAGCTGACTCCCTCTAGAGTGAGAGTCAGCGCTTAAAGTGCGTTCATATTTCGGCGATAATAGTCTTGGCTATAGCGCCACTATGCCTGTTGCTGCTGACGATAGCCCAGCATCAGCCCACCCACTGCCAATAGAGCTACCACTACTCCAGGTTCTGGAACGCTGGCTGCGGGATCATTCACTAGCTCAACTCGAAACCGCGCGACTTGATAGCCGGGAGCAGTAAAGTCAGCATTGGCAAAGCGAGGTTCGCTGAGAATGCGCCCGCCTGGAATAAAGCCGCCTGCTAGCTGGACGGTGCCACCTTCAGTCGTACCGGTATTGGGCACTGACTGACCCAAAAAGGCCGTTGTCTCAAATAGCTCATCATTTACCTCAGTGCCTGAATCCAACACCTGTTGCCCCGTGACCGTAAAATCAGCCCCCAAAAATCTGCCTGCATCATCAAAAATGCGGAAGGCTAACGGATTGCCATTGGCAATGAAAAAGTCGTTGCTCGGCAGCAGCATCGCGGCATAGCTAAAGTAACGACTGCTGACTGCACTTGCATCGACATCAATGAGAATGCTGGTGGACTCACCCGGCAAAATCGGCGGCGCAGTTGGGCCAAAAAGGGCTCCTTGCACCGTTCCACCACCGTTTGCCAGAAATTCAGCATTTATATCATCAATTGTGCCGTCTTCTGCGAGTCGCTCTAGCCCTAAAGTGGCTGCTTCACCGCGATTATAAAGATCAAAGCTGCCGTCATGAAAGCCAAACCAAGTCGGGGTCAAGGCGGTGCCATTGGTCGGGGAAAGGCTGTCGAGGGTGATGCGCAAAGTGGCGGCTTGAGCTATTGGCGCAAACGCTAGGGTACTGACTAAGGTAGCAGTGGCGGCCACCGTGCTGGCAATAGCCGGTAGCATCGCCTGTTTACTGATGTCTATTCGGGCGTTGATTCGAGTGTTCATCTGAGTCTTTCCATAAGTGATTTTGACGGCTAAATCGCCATCTTGATCACTATGGGGAGGCTACCCTCAACTAACCCTGAGAGCATTCTCAGCGATCGCTGAGAAAATCCTGAGAAAGCGCTGAGCTGCTGAGTGCCAATAATTAAAAGTGATTAAACCTTCAATAGGGATGAGTCTGTCTGTGCTAACGGCAGCACGATTCGGCTCAAAGTTCGGCCATCTTCCATTTGTGAGAGGGTAAATTCGCCGCCGAGCTGCTGCATCAGTGATTGGCAAACCCATAAATGGCTATTTTCGGGCTGCTGTAAGCTTGAGGGCGAAAGCAAATCGATGGGGCGGCCCTGGGTTAGCTCTTGCAGGACTGCGGGTAAGACGCTGCCTTCATCGGTAATCGAGATTTCTAGCCACTGTTCGTCAATTGGGCGGCACCAAATGTCGACGCGATCGCCCACCGGAGAGCGAGCGCACGATTTGGCAATCAGCTCATACAGTACGAACTCAATTTTGGTAATGTCGCCTGAAAGGGTCAAATTGCTTTCACAGTGCACCTTGGACCATAGCTGCCGCTCTTGAATCAGCGGATTGGCCCGGGCCGTGGCCCGTTTTAGTAAGCTAACTAACGGTGTACTGCGGCAGAAGGTTTTGAGCGCCCAACGTTCGTGGTAAGTCACCAGGCTGAGCCGCTCACTGAGCGTATTCATTTTTTGCCCCAACAGCTGCTGGCGTGGATTATCCGCTTTAGCGCCTACCGTCGGCTGGAGATTGATCTGTTTCAGACATTCTTTAAAGCCTGCATTGAGATCTTCAATTTGATGCTGCTTGTACCAGTTAAGCTGCGTGAGCTGTTGCTGATGGCTCAGCATGGCAGTAGTCAGCTTGAGATGGCGGCGGCACCAAGCGAGCTGATTGACCATAATCGCTAGCAGTGTCGTTTGCTCATCTGACCACTGACGGTTGGCATTGTCGGCCAAGACAATCACCGCATTCGGTTCGTGTTCGGGGGCGGTGCGTAAAGCCATGGCCAAAATCTGGGTGCCCGCAGGCCCTGATATCCACTGCTGACCATCGGCAGGGAGATCTTCTAATCGCAGCGTTAGTAAGCCTTCAGTTGAAGCCGCCCAGTTGATCACCGCATCAGCTTCGAGTGAAATTTGGCGATTAGCGTCTACTTTAAAGCGGTTGTTTTGCAATAAAACGTGACTGGCTTGGGCAAACGCCGCGCCGTTGTCCCAGGTGATGATCGCGACCAAAGGAACGTGCAGTAGCTGCGCGATATGGCGCGTGGCCGATTGATCGAGCACTTCGAGCTTAGTCAGGCGCTGTAAGCTGCGCATTCCCCACTGAAAGGCTTCATGGAGCTGAGCTTGCTGATCGGTTTGGCGCTGCAACTGCCACTGATGCAAAATCAGGCCGATTTGACTGCTGAGGGTTTGCACCAGTTCGCGCTCGGCTTGGCTCCAGCGGCGCTCTATTTTATCGGTGACAATCACAATGCCTTCAGGGGTTTGTCCGGCTGAGGTGTTGCTCACGAGCATCGATTTGACGCCCATTGCTTGGAAGTGCGATCGCCAAGATCCAAACTTCAGCTCATTTGCCAAATTCTCAACGCTCACAGGCGAATGCGCCCTACGCAGCATTTGCTCATCGACCGTTTCTAACGGTAGCCACGGCTCTGATCTTTCTATGCTACTGCTATTACTACTGCCGGTGCGATAGCAGAGATCAAAGCCGCCCCGATCAGGATTAAGGCTAAGCACAATCAGCTGATCGGAGCCAATTCGCGCGGCTAGCTGCTCAACGCATAGCTCTAATACGTGCTGCCAATCGCGATCGCTATGAATGCTGCGAGTCACCCCGGCGCTGAGCAAATGATCAGACTTCACCTTGCTCAGCGCGGCATCCATCTCTGATACTGGCATTGCCAAGCTAATCAGATGGGCAATGCCTTGCACATAGTCTTTTTCGGTGCTGCTCCAAATGCGGGGGCTAGCGCCTTCTATCGTCATAAAGCCCTGAAGCTCACCCTGGTACATAATCGGTGCAGCCATCAGCGACTGCACTGCCAAATGCTGCATCAGCCGATTTGCCATACTGGCTTTAAGCGATCCTTCCGCTTCTCCAATCGAAACAATTTCACCTGCACAAAAGCTTTGATACAGCGCCTGCATCTCATTGACGGGCACAGCGCTGTTAGGTTTGCCCTGCAATTTACCGACCCTGCACCAAAAGCTGCGCCCCCTTGGCTCCAGCCAATACACACTCACAGGCGTTTCTACAAATAGCTGAGTTTCATCCGCAACCGCTTTAAGGCGATCATCTAAACCCGATAGTGAATTGAGTGAATTGAGTAAGCTCAACAAAGGCTTGGCGGGCTGCTTAGTTTGCTGCCGCTGATCTTCTAAGGCATTTTGATGAATTGCTTCTGCCAAAGCATTGTTGATAGCTAGCAGCGTAGAGTTCTCTAAAATACCGGGTTCTATACCCCAGCGCCTAGAACCCAACAGCATCAGACCAAAACAAATGCCCCGACGCTGAATCGGTAAAATCACGGTGCCTTGTAGCTCAAAGGCTTGAGCAATGCGGGCCCAAGCGCCTGCACGCGACTCATCACGGATATCAGCAACCACCATCGGCTGCTGCTGTACCACCACCTGCTCTAATAGATCGCCCGGATGCAGCGCTAACGATGTGTGTGAGAACCGGCGCGGCCCGTTTGCAATCACTCCGCGAGTGGTGAGCTGATGGGTAAAGCGATCGTACAAACCCATCCACAGCAGCGTATAGCCAAATTCAGCGCGAATCGCTTCGAGCGCTTCTTGAATAGATTTGTCAAGCGTTTCCGCTTCCCAAATAGCGGGCAGCACTTGGCTGAGATCTTGTTTGCTGAGTTCACTGGAGACCCGGCGATCAGCGCGGCGCTCTGGTTTATGGTTCAGTTTGCGAACAGTAGGCTTAACCATAGTGAAGTCGATCAGCGAGGACGAAAGTTTTTGGTTAGAGGAGGAAAACCAGTGGGCAGATAGCGCGCCACTTCACTGACTAGAAACAACTTAACGAGTAGAAACACTTAAGGTCAGTGAAATATTTGTAGGTTCTTTATATACGTATAGTGCCCTGTTCGCAGGATTTGCCCAACGGTATTTTTGCGAGTCAATGACTGAGTTTTGCTATATTCTCGCGGTAAAAGTCCTCAGCTCTAAGCAAGCTCCAATCCAAACTCTGATCCAGGCTCTGAGCCAAGCTCTGATCTAAGCTGGATGGGTAGCTGAATCACTAGCTCTGCGCCTTGCCTGTAGTCTGGGTTTAGGCTGAGATTGCCACCGTGATCTTGGATAATTTGGTAGGCGATCGCTAATCCTAGCCCATTCCCTTCGCCCACCGGCTTAGTCGTAAAAAAGTAGTCAAACACTTTTGGCCGAATGCTTTCATCAATGCCAACTCCGTTATCTCGAATGCAGATTTCGACCTGGCTAGGCTCGTTCATTTGAGTGCAAATCCACAGCTTGGGCGACCAAGAATCTAGCCAAGAATCCAGATGGTCAGCATCTGACAACTTCAGATCACAAGCAGCACTCAGACTATCTATGGCATTAGAGACAATATTCCAAATGACCTGATTGATTTGAGCGGGATAGCACTCTACCGAAGGAAGATCACCGAAGGTTTTAATGACCTCTATTTTGGCGTGTTTGCTAGTGACCGCTAGCTGATGGCTCAAAACCACCAAAGTGCTTTCGATACCTTCATGCAGATCAATCGTTTTGAGGCTTGACTCATCCAACCGTGAGAAATTGCGCAGAGACAGAACAATTTTGCGAATCCGATCAGCGCCTGTTTGCATTGATAAAAGCATTTTGGGCAAATCTTTAAGCATGAACTCAAACTCTGCCTTGCTGTCTGCTGGCAGCGCTTGAACCTGTGCTAGCGTTAATAAGTCAGTGACATAATCTTTGACGTAGGGCAAGTTCGCGTATATGAAGGTGATGGGATTGTTGATTTCATGGGCGATGCCAGCAACCAGCTGACCTAAGCTTGTCATCTTTTCGGTTTGAACTAGCTGCGCTTGAGATTTTTGCAGGCTTTTGAGTGCTTGCTGAAGTTCTGTCGATTGTGATTGAATAGTCTTTACGTATTCTGCCTGCTTGAGGGCAATGCCGAGCTGTTCAGCCACCTGAATCAGTAGCTGCACATCGCTCTCGTGCCATTGCCTCGGTGCAGAATTTTGGTAGGCAGCTAGTAGCCCCCACAAACGGCTATCTACATAGATGGCGATGATGGCATAAGCGCGGGCCTGATAGCTTTCTAATACTTCTATGTAGCAGTCACTAAAGCCAGCGGTGTGAATATTGGTGCAAACCCTGAAAATTTCGCCTTGAACAAACGCGCCACCATACGTAACCTGCATGTGAGTATCGGTGGTTTTGGTTTTGTCTAGCATCTGTACGCTACAGTCGCTGACGTTTTTGCTAATCAAGGCGCTGTGCTTTTGAGCTTCAAGCAGTGAAATCCAGGGTGAATCGACTGATTCAGAAATAAAGTTGCCGCTCCAGTCTGGGTTAAAGCGGTAAATAGCGACTCTATCCGCAGATAGTAGCTGGCGGGCTTGGCCGGTTGCGGTTTGGCAAATGGTTGAAAAATTAAGCGATCGCCGAATTTGATTACTCAGCGTGATCAGCGCTTTTTGCCTAGCTAATACCTTCTTCTCTACCTCAGATTGATCCTGGAGAAGGGTTATGTCCTGCGAGTATGCTTTAGAGGGTCTCAATTCAACACTCTCGGACGCCTCTGTAGGCAGAGTTGGGCTGGGCATAAGTGATACTCAAAAATGTTGGGTAATTTTGGACATGACTATTTTCAATAATTCCCTGAAGTCGTTAACCATTTGCCAAGAGTCTAAATAACTCTGCCAAAAGTTAGAATTATTAAACGGCCTCTCTTTTAAACTCTTTCGACCGACCTCTCGGTTCATCTTGAAAAGGCCAGTGGAAGAACCAAATCCCTAGATTTAAACAAACTGCATGATCCAAATCACACCTATGAGATCATTCGCTCAAGATCGCTGATATATTGCTCTTTGAGCAGACCTTAAAATAGGATTTGTTTAGCGACTACATTTTCAGGTGTATTTTCGGGAGATGCTTTTGACACAGCTTTACAGAGCGGGTTTGCGGCCACTTTTATTCGACGTTTTCAAAGCCGATCTAGAAACTGTGCACCGCCAAACGATTGATACGTTGGCATGGTTAGCGGCTGAACCTACTGCCGGGAGAGTGCTGCACCAGCCAACTCGGCTAGCGGCTCAAGCCGCGATCGCCCATCTCTGCAAAGTCAATCATCCTCGTTTGGCACAATCACTCTGGCAGATCTCTTTTGCCAATCCGCTTGGCCTTGCTGCCGGGTTCGATAAAGATGGTACAGCGGCGCGGGCATGGCCTCTGTTGGGCTTTGGCTTTGCCGAACTAGGAACGGTGACGGCTCACGCTCAGCCAGGAAATCCGCAGCCGCGACTGTTTCGGTTACCCGCTGATCGAGCCGCTCTCAACCGGATGGGCTTTAACAATCAGGGCGCAGCCGCTTTAGCGAATAGACTCACCAAGCTCTGGCCCGAAGGCGACTATCCGGTGCCAATCGGCATTAATTTAGGCAAGTCAAAAATCACGCCGTTAGAAAAGGCCGCTGAAGACTATCTCCAGAGCTTTGAATGCCTGAAAAATCAGGGCAGTTATTTTGTGGTGAATGTGTCATCACCGAATACGCCGGGACTGCGATCGCTCCAAGCCAAAGCCCAACTCGCCCCGATTTTAGAAACCCTCCAAACCGCCAATAGCGCCGGTAAACCGCTGCTGGTCAAAATCTCACCAGATTTGGCCACTGAAGATATTCACGAGATTGTACAGCTCGCTCAAACCTATGAGCTAGCGGGCATTATCGCCACCAACACCACGATTGAGCGCCAAACTTTGAGCACTCGCATCGTACCCGCCACCGGCAAATCAGTGACTGATGAGGCTGGTGGCATCAGCGGTGCACCTGTCAGCGATCGCTCTACCGAAGTCATTCGCTTAATTTATGAACAAACCCAAGGCTCACTGCCAATAATCGGCGTCGGCGGCATTTTTAACGCAGACGATGCTTGGGCCAAAATCACCGCCGGAGCTTCTTTGCTACAAACCTATACTGGCTGGGTGTATGAAGGGCCAACAATGGTGAAAGATATCTTGAACGGACTGCTCATACGGTTGGATGAGCACAACTTGAGTAATATTTCAGAAGCGGTAGGGCGATCGCACCTCCAGTAAGCATTTATGTTGAGGAAAATGTGACCATTTCTTTTGGCGATCGCTCACAGATCATCCGGATCGATGCCTAATTCTCTCAGTTTTGCTGCCAGCTTATCAGCGCGGGCCTGAGCTTTTTCCTTGGCTAGTTTTTCCTGCTCCTTGGCTAGTTTTTCCTGCTCTTTAGCCAGTCTTTCTTGCTCTTTAGCCAGTCTTTCTTTTTCAATATCAGACAAAAACCAATTCCCAGCCGCGTCGCACCACCTCAGCAAAGGCCCCGGCATTCCCTCAAAGTAATCATCCCAAAGCCCAAGGCCAATATTGAGATCGCTGAGCCAAATCATCGGAGACTCGCTGAGAACAGGTTGCTCTTCATAGCAAAGGCCGTTGTGCCTAAAGTACCTAAGTTTGCGGGTATATCGGCTGTATACGATGTAGTGAGGGGTTTTTAGATATTGCTCATAGACGGTAAATTTGCTAGGTGGGGCACTCATCTGTCGCTTATCGGCTTCTGTAACCGCGACAAACAAATCCTCTGGGTTAGGGTCTATGTCGCTGCCGGGTATTTTATCCGATTTTCGGTAAAATCGACCTAAGTCTTCTTTTTCTGTATTCAGTGACAAAAATTCGACGATGATCGCAGGCGATTGGCCCTCATGCCAAGTCACGTAGCTATTTCTCCAATCGTAGCCATCGTACAAACGAGGCACATTCACTGCTAAAAACCAATCTGGG
>QBMP01000098.1:5694-14139 GCA_003242115.1 Phormidesmis priestleyi | reverse complement strand
AAGGAAACCGGCAAAGCCTTGTCTCCTCACGCCTTTTTATTACCCAACAAGCCTATTGTCGCCGTGGAATTCCGCTGACTTAAAATCTTCTTCGGTAGCCCCTTCCTTAGCATCGTCTGCAAACATGCCAAAAGTGATCATGCGAGTAGGCTTATCAAGCGATTTTGTCTCTATAAAAGTTACCAGAACTTCACCTTCAGTAATGCCAGACGGCGGTTCCAAAAGTTCTACTTTGCCCTGGCGGTATACTCCTTTCACAGTTTGCATCATGATAGTTGGCCTCCTAATTTTTAAATCTTAGCCTGAAGTACCCCTACACATCAAAAAGTGGCACCTTTCAGCAAGCCCCTACATGCCATTAAAAGCGATTCTGATTGACCCTAATGGCCTCAGCAGAGAGCTATTTACAAAAACTTTGCGGTCAACAATCAAAATATTCCAGATCACGACCCAATCTTCTCGCTCAGTACCCAATGATGATGGTGAGGTTTGATTGAGTGATATTGCGTACAGTTCGCACTATCACCGCTCGGCTGAGGGCGTCAATCTCAATTCGTAAGTCATCATTCAAAGACTTTAGCATGTCAAAAATGCTACGAAAGCAATAGGCTTTCAGGCGATTAATAAATAGGTGCGACGCCGCAATTGCCCTTGCCGTATGGCTACTCAACTAATTACAAGGGCAATATTATGAGTTGCACGCTGCACATAGAATTTTTAGATTTCTTACAATCGCTAAATAAATCAGCGTCTTGGAGTAAGAAAGGCAAGGCAGTCTCAGGGAATCGTAATACCAAGTCTTGTATCGCCTTTAGTTTGTATGACCGCTGCCATATCTCAAACAACCGCTGTAGATACATCACCTTCCGCCTTACCTCGCACGCTGACTTTAATCGAAACGTTAGGGTTTGGCCTGACCGGCCTGCTGCTATGGATTAGCGTTGCGCCAGGTGCCCATGCAGAATTAGGCATCCAGGCTATGTGGGTTTGGATTCCTGGAGCCTTGCTAGGTGTAATCGTCAACTTTCAGGTGCGTCAGCTAGGCCAGCGGTTTCCTGACGTTGCTGGCGGAACGCCCAACTATTTGACCCATCTTCTCCCTGACTTGCCCTGGCTAACTCGCTATGCAGCGCTTGGCTATTTTCTTAGCTGGGTGGCGGTGCTGCCGGTCAACGCCATTATCCTCACAGAGCTAATCCAGACAAATTTGAGGCCGCTAGGAATCACGCTCCCAGCAATGGGGCTGAAAGTAGGATTTGTGCTGCTAGCGTTTGTTGTAGCTTTTAGCGGTAGCAGGGCGCTCAGCACCTTGCATTTAGTTTTTTTAGTGCCTGCGGTGGGACTGCTGCTGCTTTTCTGCCTTCAGGGAAGCGCTTGGCTTTTTGCAGCCAACTACTCTCACAATTGGCCTCATGATTGGACAGCGGTTGCCTCTACAAACGTCGATTTTTCGCTACAAAGCTGGGCCAAATGGTATCTAAACGGCACCTATGCGTTTTATGCCTGTGAAACGGCCTCGGCTTTTGTTGCCGATAGCAAACAGCCTCAAAAAACGCTGCAAAGCCTGCTGGTAGTCGCAGGGCTAATTCCAGTGGTTTATGTCGTCGGTTCCTGGCTACTGCTACACCTACCAAACAATGCAGTAGATCCTCAAAATACCTTCTTGACTTTGCTGGTTGCGGCCAGACCCTACTGGGGATCGGCGACGCCACTGCTTGTGACTTTTTTGATTGTATCGAGCTGCTTGCTGTCTTTTGCAACTGCCGTTTCACTCGCGCCGCGAGTACTGTATCAGCTCGCTAAAGATCAGCAGCTAACGCCACTATTCGCTAGCGTGTCAGAAGAAGGCGTATTTGCATCAGGACTAGGACTGACGCTGTTGCTGAGTTTGGGCGGATTGGCCTGGGGCGATCTGCATCAAATCGTGATGGTGACTGGCGTCGGCTGGCTGATTGCTTTTATTGTGCTGCACGGCGGGCTGTGGTACCAAAGGGGGCAGATAGGTGGATTCATGCCTTGGCTGGCACTATTGATGGCCGCGTTGGAGGTGTTTGTTTTGGGCTTGGGGGGATGGGCTTGGCGCATTCAGAACCTAGCCATTGGGCTGCTGCTGCCGCTGGTAGTGATCCTGGGCGATCGCCTGTTTTACCGATGCTCCGCGCTCATACTTCCTTGGCTGAATCGCCCGAAACGCGCCTACCGTCAGACCACTTTTGAAACCTTAATTGTTGCGCAAGTTGCCCTGCTGATAGGATTTACCATCTTAGTGAGCACTATTAGCTGGCGCGTTAGTGCCGCCATTGCTAATACGAAAGTTGTTCCTCCCGTCGATTTTTTGGTGGTTTTGATTCTGGTGATGTCTTTTTTGGGTGTAGCGATCGCTTGCTGGACTGTCTTCCCTCAAATTGCGGCGATCAACAACGCTCGCCAGACGGCTGAAGCACTCTCTGAAGAACTCAACAGTGCGCTCAGCCAAGTTCAGCAAACTCAGCTTCAGATGGTGCAGCAAGAAAAACTCTCAAGCATAGGTCAGCTAGTTGCAGGCATTGCTCACGAAATCAACAACCCTGTGAACTTTATTCACGGCAACCTTACTTACACTCAAACCTACGTAAAAGATTTGCTAGGGTTAGTGCAGCTATATCAAAGCAGCTATCCTCGTCCAACAGACAAAATTACAACAGAAATTGAAGCAATTGATCTAGCGTTTCTGTCAGAAGATCTGCCCAAAATGCTCAACTCAATGACGCTGGGAACCGAACGCATTCGTGGGATAGTGCTTTCTTTACGTAACTTTTCGCGTAAGGATGAGGCAGCTTGTAAATCTGTTGATATTCATGAAGGTTTAGAGAGCACGATGCTGATTTTGCAGCATCGCCTAAAGGCCGTGACCGAGCGCCCAGCCGTAGAAATCCTGCGAGACTATGGCGAACTGCCGTTAGTAGAGTGCTATCCTAGCCAGCTCAATCAGGTTTTTATGAACATTTTGGCCAACGCGCTAGATGCGATGGAAGAAACCAATGTAGGCCGCAGCTACGAGGAAATTGAGACTAGGCCGAATCAAATCACCCTTCGTACCCGCTTAGTTAGTGAACAGTGGATTGAGATTGCGATCGCTGACAACGGCTCCGGTATTCCAGAAGCTATTCGCTCCCGCATTTTCGATCCCTTTTTCACGACCAAACCCGCTGGTAAAGGAACCGGCTTAGGGATGTCCATCAGCTATCAAATTATTACCCAGCACCACCAGGGCAAGCTCAGCTGCGCCTGCCTGCCCAATCAGGGCACTGAATTTACTATTCAAATTCCACGCAAACAGCAGGCGACGAAGCCCACTCATTCATCCACTCATTCATCAGGCGAAGCGTCAGTCAGGCATTCTGTTGAGCCATAACGAACCCACGCGGTCAGAATTCTCTTTGGGCTGATTGGCGTTAGCTTGGAAGTCTTTAATCCGGTGTTTCTCACTGCCATGCCGCAAAGAATCTTCGGCATTATGAACAACTTTACGCGGCTGGCAATTTCCTACTTTATTTTTATCTTCAGCCATGCTAGAAAAATCGAGCATGGCTGAAGATTTATCCAATACAACTGCCTTTTTTCAGCCGTTTTTTGGACGAAGCTATCCTTTTTGCAGCCGTTCGCTCACAGCAGCCACACCGCTCGCCGGAGCCTGATGGCCGAGTTCTGATAGGACTGCTTCTAGGGCGCTGATGGCGCAGAGAATATCGCGATCGCCCACATAGCCCAAATGCCCCATCCGAAACATTTTGCCCTTCATGTGATCTTGTCCGCCTGCTAGATCAATGTTGAAGCGCTTTTTCATCAGGGCGCAAATTTCTTTGGCTCCGACCCCTTCCGGCACCACCGAAGTCACCGCCGGACTCGCGTTGGCATCTGGCGCAAATAGCGGCAGTCCTAATGCCTTCATCCCAGCGCGGGTCGCTTCTTTATGGCGATTATGACGGGCAAAAATGCTCTCTAACCCTTCGGCCTGCATCATTTCGAGCGCTACCTTCATGCCAAAGTAAAGGTTCACAGGCGGCGTAAACGGCGTAGAGTCTTTCTCGGCTGACTTGCGATAGGTGCCCAAATCTAAATAAAACTTCGGCAGCGTCGCTTTTTTATACGCTTCCCAAGCTCTATCGCCCACCGCGACAAAGCCCAATCCGGGCGGCAGCATAAATCCTTTTTGGGAGCCGGAGCCAATCACATCAATGCCCCACTCATCAACCGGGATGTTGTATGAGCCTAAGCTAGTGACCGCATCGACAATAATCAGCGCTTCGCCGTGCGCTTTGACCAGCTTATTAATCGCTTCGAGGTCATTGAGTACGCCAGTCGAGGTTTCGCTGTGGGTGATAATAACGGCTTTAATCGCCTTGCTGGTGTCGGCTTCGAGCGCTTCAGCAAAGTCATCTGGGTTCAGCGGTTTGCCCCATTCAGCCGTGATTTCTTGCACCTCTAGGCCATAGGCGGTGGCAATTTTGGCCCAGCGCTCGCCGAATTTGCCGTTGTT
This sequence comes from Phormidesmis priestleyi, assembly GCA_003242115.1. Classification (GTDB taxonomy): domain Bacteria; phylum Cyanobacteriota; class Cyanobacteriia; order Phormidesmidales; family Phormidesmidaceae; genus Phormidesmis; species Phormidesmis priestleyi_A. The sequence continues at coordinate 9,620 of QBMP01000098.1, read as the reverse complement.
ACCGACTAAGACGCGATCGCCCGCACTCAAAAAGTTAATAATCGCTGCTTCAATCGTGCCTGTGCCGCTAGCTGCCAAGGCTAAAACGGGGTTTTGAGTTTGAAATAGCCACTTCAAACCAGCATTCGTCTCAGCAATAATCTGACTAAATTCGCTGCTGCGATGCCCAATGGGGTGCTTGGCCATCGCCAGCAGTACTTTTTCGGGAACCGGGGTGGGGCCCGGAATCATCAGCATTAGTTTGTCATCCATAGAAAATCGCTTTGGGAAAATAAGGTGAAAATTAAGGTAACGGTAGAAAGACACCGCGTAAGAACAATGATGCTTTCTCTAAAATGATACCGATAGGGTTTCCTCACAAAGCTTACAACTTCGTGATCATGTCCTTTTAGCGATCGCGCCCATTACCGCTCAGATCATCCACCCAATTACCGGCCCAAATCACCGCTCAATTTATCGGCCTACTGCCATGACTTCATCCCTCGCTCATGAGCCTACCCGCATTACTCACCTACCCGCTATTCCGATTACTGCCGAGGCTTTTGCCCCTTTTGGCCAGGTGATTTGGCCCCAGCCCGATGACATCCCGTTTAATCTCCAAGATGCTCAACTGCACCTGCAAAACGGCATTCCCCGCTTTTACATCATGCAGCTGCACCAGCGCGGGCGACGGTTCCACACCATTACCCGTCACGGCGCTTGTACGCAGTGCTTGGGAGCGATAGAAGGCCGCGACTGGTTTTTAGGCGTAGCCGCACCGAGCATTAGCCCCAACCCCGAAGACATTCAGGTCTTCAAAATCACCGGGAACTGCTTTGTCAAGCTAGCGGTCGGCACCTGGCACGCAGGCCCCTACTTCGACGATCCCACCCTCAACTTTTACAATCTGGAGCTGATCGACACCAACGTCGTCGATCACACCACCTGCGATCTGCAAAAAACCTATGGCCTCACCATTGAAATTGATGAAATTGATGAAATTGAAATCGATGAAATTGAGTAGCGCAAATCTAATTGACCAAGTTTCGATGATGTATAGAGGATCACAATTAAACAGATGCCAAAGGTTGAAATAGTGTGATTTGATAAGGGCGTAATCATCAACGCCAGCGAAACGTAACGCAAAACATAAGCAATGCCAAAATTTGTCATGTGGGGCAGCTACTGTGAAAATGCCCTAGAAAAGCGCACCCCTTATCGTGAGGCGCATCTGGCCGGACTCACCCAGCAAAAGGCCAGCGGCCTGCTCACGGCGCTTGGCCCCACGACTGACAATACTAAGGTGTTTGGCACCTACGAAGCCGACAGCGAAAGCACCGTTCGCCAGCTGATAGAAAGCGATCCGTACTGGCAAAACGGAATTTGGACAGACTATTCAATTTACGAATGGAATCAAGTGTTTTAGGTACAACATGAGCCAGTCCAAAAATGAAATTCCAGCTTTAGTCGTCGCTTTGGGCGTGACTGCGGCTTTGATCGGCGGCGGCATTTGGTGGCTGATGAATAGCGATCTGCTCAGCAAAGGCGCTAAAGGGCCAAGCAATGTCACGGCGACGGCTGATCCTAACTCGCCGGATAGTCCCAATCAATCGGCGGCGGCAATCGCCTCAGCAGGCAATACGTTTAGCGACGTGGCCGAGGTTCCTAGCGGACGATTTACCTACGGCGGCAGCACTACTTGGGCCTCCATTCGCGGCGCAGTCGATCCTGCACTCGAATCAGCCCTACCGAACTTCAAGCTGATCTATCAAGATGCGACAGGCTCTGGCGATGGCATCCAAAAATTGATTGCGGGAGATCTAGATTTTGCTCAGTCGTCCCGGCCCTTGAATCCAGACGAAAAGCAGCAGGCCGAGCAGCAAGGCTTTAGCCTCCAAGAAATTCCGGTGGCGACAGAAGCGATCGCTATAGCCACCCATCCCGACATCACTCTGTCCGGTCTCGCTCATCCCGGCCTCACCCTGACGCAGCTCAAAGACATCTACACCGGCAAAATTACTAACTGGAGCCAAGTCGGTGGGCCTAATCTCGCGATTGTGCCCGCCTCACGCGGAGAAACTGGCGGCACCGTGCAGTTTTTTCAAGAAGCCGTGATGGCCAATCAGCCTTTCGCCAATAACGTCCAAAGGTTAGCAAGCACCACGGAAGCGCTCCGATTTGTCAGCACCACCCCTGGCGCTATTTACTTCGCTTCCGCCCCGGAAGTCGTGGGTCAGTGCACCGTTGTTCCAGTTGCGCTTGGCACCTCTGAGCAAAATTTTACCGCTCCCTATCAGCAGCCCTACGTTGCCCCTCAAGACTGCCCCGTGCGGCGCAATCAGCTTAATCTCTCGGCCTTCCAGACCAAAGCCTACCCGCTGACTAGACCGCTGTACGTGATTGTTCGTCAAGATAATCAGCCCGCTCAGCAGGCAGGCATAGCCTATGCGAAGCTATTGAAAACGCAGCAGGGGCAAGGATTGCTTCAGCAGGCGGGGTTTGTGCCGTTGCAGTAAGGGCCTGACGATGGTGCAATACAGATTGCTTTAGGCCGAGCGATCGCGCCCATAAGCCTGCAACTCATCAATGGTAAAAATCGGCTGAAAGTTCAGCCCGGCGGCATCGTAGAGCGCCTGTCCGCCCTGCTGCCGATCAACCAGCGCCAAAATATCGTTCACCACATAGCCTGCCGCCCGTAGCCGCTCTACCGCCTGCATCGCCGAAGCGCCCGTCGTCACCACATCTTCCAAAATCGTCACCAAGCTTCCAGCAGGCAAGTCCGGCCCTTCAATGTAGGCGCGAGTCCCGTGCCCTTTGGCCTCTTTGCGAATAATCAAAGGCGTCACTGGCTGATTTTCGTAAGCGCCCACAATGCTCAGTGCGCTCACCATCGGATCAGCGCCAAGCGTCAATCCACCCACCGCGACCGTACCCGGTGGCAGCATCGCCAACAGCAGCCGAGCCACCATCAAAGCGCCTTGGGCATGAAGCGTCACCTGCTTGCCGTTGATGTAGTAAGTGCTCTTTTGCCCCGAAGAAAGCGTAAAGTCGCCCTCTTTGTAAGCCACTTCGCAAATCAAGTCCAGCAGGGCCAAGCGCACAGCGCTCAAATCGGCAGTCGGTAAATCAGCAGGCGAAATCAGCATGGTAAGGGTTCAGCAGCTTGAACTGCATTCAATAAGGATTCAAAAGGCTTGATTAGTCTATCTGGTATCAAGATCAATTCTGAAAATGGGTAAGCTTGAATCAACTATTTATTCGACATTTAGGCGGAATTTATTTCGCCGCTAACCTTCTGCTAACCTTGGGAGAACTCACTGATTATGGCTATTGGATCAACTGGATCAACCGCGACTCGACTAAGCTGCGTAGCTTCACAAGGAGCCTCAAAAGGACTGTGGAGTTTGGTAGGTGCGATCGCTGCTACCACAATCTCTACAACCCTCGCTACCGCCCTCTTCACCCCCGCTGCTAGCGCCCAAGAAAATCAGCCCCAAACCATTCCCAACGCCCTTGAAACCGTCACCCAAAACCGCTCAGGCAACTACTACGATCATCTCACGACTCCTAGCAGAATCAGCTTCATCACCGGCATTGGCGGCTTTGCCGACCAGCGGCTAGCTAACGACGCTACCGCCCTAACTGCCGCAGTCAGAGAGCTAACAATTCTCCAAACTCAAAACACGCCTACGGTTCGCGTCCCTGATTTGCCCAATCCTTACACCTCATCTGTGCAGCTTTTACCCGCTTCACAAAATAACAGCCGCGTAATCGGTAGCGAACTCAACTTTGAGCCTTTACCCCGTCGCTAAAAGCCGCTTGAGAGTTAATACTTTCGCAAGGGATGGATTTTCTGAATCCATCCCTTTATTTTTGGCCTTTTTTCGGGGCTTTTTTGTGGCCTGTAAAAATCCAGGGTGCAGGAGTTGAACCTGCCTGGGGCGAAT
>QBMP01000098.1:0-5684 GCA_003242115.1 Phormidesmis priestleyi | reverse complement strand
GTTCGCTGCCTAATCCGCTCGGCCAACCCTGGGAGTCGTTGCTAATATACTACCTTGATCGCTTACTTCACCATCTGACCTTTCCAAGCTAGCATTTGAGAATAGGCTTTTCTCAAAAAAGGCCCAGCTAAAAAAACCAGCTAACTTAGGTCAAGATCGGGTAGACTCCCAAGAATATCACCGCTTATCCTGTCCGGAAACCTTCCCTTATGAGAATCAATCCAGCCGTTGCCTTCACCCTGATTTTGCTGACGATGATGTTTGGCGCTGGCATCGTTAGCTCCTCTTGGGGATACGCGCTAGGAAGACAGGCTCTAACAGGTGTCAGACAGCCAGAAACCCGGCCATCTAATGCAGCTACCGCTAACCGCAGCGGTGAGCAGCATGGCAAGCTCGTTCTCCTCGACGAAAATAAAGTGCTTGCAGATGTCAAAGCCCGCATCGATAGCGGTAACTAAGCTGATCTGGCTAACTATCTGGCCGATCAATCATCACCGCCTTTACATCAGCCTTTAATTTATTAGATCTCTTTGTTTCAGCGCTATGGCTCCGAGTGCCCTGCTGCTTTCGGCATTGCTAATTAATCCAAATCCCCTAACTTTGCAAGAAATAGCAGTTCGCATCTCCTCAGTTGTCATGCTGATTGCGCTGAATGCTTTTTTTGTGACGGTTGAGTTCTCAATTGTTTCAGTGCGGCGATCGCGCATCAATCAGCTCGTCGCCACGGGCGATGTTCAGGCCCAGACCGTCCAAAAACTTCAGCAGCAGCTCAGCAACCTGCTCTCCACCACCCAGCTCGGCATCACCCTGTCTAGCCTTGCCCTTGGCTGGATCGGCGAACATACGATGGCCGCACTGATCAAGCACTGGCTAATCCGACTGCCTGCCCCTTCTGATCTCACGCTTTTCCTCTCGCATTCAGTCGCAACCCCTGTTGCCTTTTTGCTGCTCGCCTATCTGCAAATTGTGCTGGGCGAACTCTGTCCCAAATCAGTCGCGTTGCTCTATCCCGAAAAAATTGCCCGAGTCCTTGGCCAGCCCAGCCTCACTATTGCCCGACTGCTCAACCCCTTAGTTTGGCTACTCGGCCAATCCACTCAGCTACTGCTCTCGGTCATCGGCATCAAAGCCAATCCTGAGCAGCACGGCAGAGTTACGCCCGAAGAGCTGCGGCTGCTGATCACAACTATCACCGAAATTCCAGAGCTACAAAAGGAAGAGCGCGAAATTTTGAGCAATGTCTTTGAATTTCGCGGCTCAACGGTAGAAGAAATCATGGTGCCGCGTACCAGCATCGCCGCGCTGCCAAAAACTGCAACTTTTCAAGACTTGCTCAACGAAATTGTGATCTCAGGGCACTCTCACTACCCGGTCACGAACGAATCACTAGACCACATCATCGGCATCATTCACTTCAACGATTTGGCTGCGCCTTTAGCCACCGGAGCGCTCAAACCCGACACTTTAATTGAGCCTTGGCTATTACCTGCCCAGGTCGTTTCCGAAAACCTGCCACTCAATGACCTCTTGAGCCAAATGCAGCGAACTGGAAGGGAAATGGTCATCGTTGTTGATCCCTATGGCGGGACGGCAGGACTGGTTACGCTGCGCGATGTAACGGCTGAAATTATGGGCGATCGCGAAGACACTTCTCCCGAAGCCCAAATTATTCAAAAAGATAGCCACACCGTAATTTTCCCCGCCCAAACCGACCTAGAAGACGTCAATCAGCAGCTATCAATCACCCTGCCAGTCCGCGATGACTATCTCACCCTGGGCGGCTTCATCATCTTTGAGCTGCAAAAAATCCCTCCGGTCAACGAGCGCTTACGCTATTGCTGTATGGGCCAAGAGTTAGAATTTACCGTCATTGCCGCCGAAGGCCCAAAGCTCAAAAAAATTCAGGTTCACCGGCCCCATCAAGAAATTGTGCTGACAAACGCGTTCGCACCAGCGACTGTGCGCAAAGCCGCCGACAAAGCTGCCGGTAAGGCAACGAGCAAAGCGATCGCCAAAAAACGATCAGCAAAATGACCGCCAAAACGACAGGAAAAGCACCTAATAAAAAAACGCCTCATAAAAAACCTAAGGCAGCTGTAGCGCTGAGAAAAGCGTTGCAGAGCCCCCAACAGCAGCATCGGCGTCAGTAGACACTCTTCAATGTGGCTGTTAGCGGCCAATGTTTTACTGATCACTTCATTTAAGCTATAGGTAGAGGTAGCCTTAAGCTTGAAACCACCGTTAAACGATGGGATCAGCGCCCCATCTGAGAGTGAGCTTCGTCATATTAATTAGAATTTCTATAGTACTGTTTACATACCGACCTACAGTAGTCCGATTTATATCCCGACGGTTCTTAATAGGGCTGCCGCTGTTTTCTATTGATAAGCTGTTTTCTTTTGATAAGCTGTTTTCTTTTAATAAAAGAGGTTTGAGAGCGTGCCAAGCCAACCGCTGCCCCTAGCCAATGCTGACGCTTGCCTATTAGCTGATGCGCCACCGCTAGCTGAGGCTCAACCCCATAACCGCAACCGCCCTAAACCGATAAAAATTGGGGTGATTGGCATTGGTAGTATGGGCCAGCATCATGCTCGGGTGCTTTCTCGGCTCAAAGATGTGCAGCTAGTTGGCGTTTCAGATGTCAATGTAGAGCGGGGGTTAGAAACGGCAAGTAAGTATCAAGTTCACTATTTTGAAGAGTATTCCAAGCTTTTACCTTATGTAGATGCGGTTTGTGTGGCAGTCCCCACGCGGCTGCATCATTCAGTCGGGATGAACTGCCTGAAAGCTGGCGTCCATGTGTTAATTGAAAAGCCGATTGCGGCCAGCATTGCAGAAGCTGAGTCGCTGGTAAATGCGGCGGCTGATTATAACTGCATTTTGCAGGTGGGTCATATTGAGCGCTTTAATCCAGCATTTAAAGAGCTGCACAATGTGCTGAAAACAGAGGATATGCTGGCAATTGAGGCTCGGCGGATGAGCCCCTATTCGGCGCGGGCAAACGATGTCTCAGTCGTGCTGGATCTGATGATTCATGACATTGATCTGATCTTGGAGCTAGCCAATTCACCCGTTGCTAAGCTCACAGCTAGCGGCTGCAAGGGCCATAATTCTCCTTTTTTAGACTATGTGACGGCGACGCTAGGATTTGCCAATGGCATTGTCGCAACGGTCACGGCCAGTAAGGTGACTCACCGCAAAATTAGAACGATTTCGGCTCACTGCCGCAATTCTTTGACGGAGGCAGATTTTTTAAATAATAAAATTTTGATTCATCGGCAGACGACTGAGAACTGTATGGCTGATTACGGTCAGGTGATGTATCGCCAGGATGGGCTGATTGAGCAGGTGTATACGAGTAATACGGAGCCGCTGCACGCTGAGCTTGAGCATTTTGTAAATTGTGTGCGCGGGGGCGATCAGCCGTCTGTAGGGGGAGAGCAGGCGCTGAAGGCGCTGCGGCTAGCCAGTGTGATTGAGCAGATGGCGCTCGATGGTCAAGCCTGGAAGTCGCAGGCTGAGCTGATTTCGGTGCTAGAGCCCAGGACGCTGGGCGTGGGTTCATTGAATGGCCAGTAGTTAAATGGCCAGTAAGGCGGTGATGGCTTGGGCGATCGCACCTGCTACAAACTCATCCCCCACCGGGCTTAAGTGAATATGATCGCGATACAGACGGCTCGAATCACGCTGCTGCTGATAGGGCTTGAGCAGATCTAAATACGTCACCTTAGCGGCCACAGCCCAGTCGCTCAGACGCTGACGAGCCACGAGTTCGTAGTCACGCGGGCCAGGAAGCTCTCGCTTCAGCGGAGAGAGCACGAGCATAAACTGACTGCCATCGGTGATCGCTTTTTGATAAATGCCGTCAATCGCTTCGAGGTTTTTACCGACGCGATCGCCCCCTTCTGCCTCAATTTCTTTAAGACCCGGAATCGGCTTAGCTTTGGCATAGCGGCTGAGCACTTCGGCAATAGCGGACACAGGTTTACGGTCGGGGTAGCTGTTAGAACGGCCCACCTGTAGCGGCGTTGGCTGAGTTCCAAAGAGATCATCGGTATTGAGCAGCAGCACGATCACGGTTGCACCAAACGTACCGTAAGCATCTAAATAAGCTTTTTGATTGCGCGGCCCCCAAGAATTGGCCGACACGTTCAGCGCTTCTACCTGCTGATAGTCCGCCAGTAAATCAGCCGGTAAATCAGCCGGTAAATCAGCCTGCAACTGCTGAGCAATCCGCACCGACAGAATATTGCTTTGATCCGTCCACCAACTGCCGTTTGCTAGTGAATCGCCGAGCAGTAAGATTCGTAGCGTGTGGGGTTTGGGTAAAGGCGCGATCGCATCAGCCCGCATAGAATATTCGTTAATGCGAATCAGATTGCCGTAGCGGCGCACGCTCTGATTAGGCGCTAGCAGATAGCCAATGCGCTCATCGCCAATGTAGAGCGGCGGATTGCCAAAGCCAAAGCCAATTCTCAAGCCTAGCTCAGCGATCAATACCATCAGTAACAGAACCAGCGCGATCGTTCCTAGCAGCATCTCTATCTTCATTGCCATCCCTGCACCGTCATCCTTTCATTGGCCAGCGCCTTTACACACACCCCGTAGATAATAAGGTGAAACCGTAATGGAGACGACACAATGGCCGATATTTTGTATCCGCTGCACGTAGCTGTGCAGGTCAGCGATCTGGCCTTGGCCGAAGCTTTTTACTCAGAGGTAATTGGCCTGAAAAAGGTGGCGCGATCGCTCACCTTCCCCGGCACTTGGTACCAAATTGGCGACTTTCAGCTTCATCTCATTGTCAGCGACTGGGCCAGCCAGCCCACCCGCGAAGAAAAATGGGGCAGACATCCGCACATCACCTTTGCCACTTATCACTTAGATAGCATCAAGCGCGACTTGAGCGATCGCCAAGTGCCTTTTCAAATGAGTTCATCCGGCAGGGCGGCGCTATTCGTCAAAGATCCCGATGGCAACGTCGTTGAGCTTTTGCAGGTCGATGAAGCAGCGCCGTAAGTCCACCGGCATGGGGTTAAGCAGTCGTTACAAGGTTATTAGGAAAGGTTATTTTTGATAAAAGCTTGGGCTTACTGATAAGGCATAGCCCAGGCTCCCTGACCCGGCATAGCCACTGCTTGCAACCAGCCTATTCACCGAGCACATAATCACATGAGCGCCATTAGCCCGCTGACTTTGGCCAGCTACATTCCTTCCGTCAAGCCTCGAATGCTTGTCGTGGATGACGAACCCGACAATTTAGATTTGCTCTATCGCACCTTTCGCCGAGATTTTAAGGTGCTGCGAGCAGAAAGCGGCACAGAGGCGCTCAAAGTACTTGCTAGTGAAGGTGAAGTTGCGGTCATCATCTCTGACCAGAGAATGCCGGAGATGAAAGGCACCGAGTTTTTGAGCAAAACCGTACCTGAGTTTCCAGATACGGTGCGCATTATTCTCACCGGATTTACCGATGTAGAAGATCTAGTCGATGCGATTAATGCGGGCCAAGTCTATCGCTACATCACCAAACCGTGGGACCCGGATGAGCTGAAGCATGTCGTTGCCCGCGCCTCAGAAACGTATGAGCTGATTAAGCAGCAAAATGAGGCACTACACCTAGCTGAAAAACAATCCAAGCTAATGGTCACCGTCGGTCAGCTAGCGGCACAAAAAATGAACCAGCC
>QBMP01000097.1 GCA_003242115.1 Phormidesmis priestleyi | reverse complement strand
AAGTGTATCTACCCCAAACCTGACGCTTTCCCCTCTGCCAAAACGAAGTTTTACTCCGGTCTGGGGGGTTTGGGGGGCGGGCGAAGTTTTCCACAGGCTCGATCAATTGTTAGAAGCACAAAAGCCCTTAAACCTAATCCTCTTGACGCAGAGACAGAAACCAGCATTCAGGCGCTTCAGCAGAAAGTGCGATCACTTGGTTGGAATTGGACGAAGCTTTCGGAACTTATCTCCAGAATTCTTCCGGGCAAGCGTCCGTCTGAGTTTAACAACCACGACAGAACTACCCTGCTATACCATCTGCGAGTGGTGACAAAAGATGGAAATTAGCCCCGTAACCAATTGCAGATAAGCTCATCGGCAATCTCTTGAAGCCCATGAGCGACTCTTTCCACCTCTTTTAATCGGTTTTGCTAAACGATTCGGCCTTCCCAGTCTTTTCGATCATCTGAACCATTAAAAGTACGGTTTTTTATTTTGCCCCGCTTACCTGTGAAAATGACTTTTCGAGATCTCAGGCGCTCGTAGACCTAGTTCGACTCGCCGCCTAGATGGTGAATATCTGTAGTTACGCCCTCGGGTACGATCACCCCACTCTTTTTGATGATTTCTGCCGCCTGCCTTAGCTTTTCAATGGCTTGTTTAATTTCGTGCATGGCTTTCGTGCGAGTAGCCTACGACTAGAACTGTAGTTTTTTTAGTAGGGTGGTTCATATTTGAAAGGTACAGATTTTAACAGTACGAAGCCATTTTCAGTGGCATAATACTGCTAACTTGACCAAGTGGCATTTTCTCTAGTAAAAGTAAGTTCTCAACGTTGCCCCTGACTAATGCGCGATAGCCAACCTTCAAATAGCATTTATGACTTTTCGCCCACGCCGCTGGGTGAAAAAGGCTACCGCTGGGCGCAATTAATCAATGAAATCTTAACGTCTGAATATTTACATCATCTCACAGGAACTATTCAAGAGCGGTCTAGCTTGCCAGATCTCATAACGCTACAGCTTTATGAACATCTAGTGAAAATTCACAGGCATAAAGTTGAACTGACTGTAGAAAGAGAAGGGATTGAGGCGTTAGATCTTAATCAGTCACATTATCGAGTTCTAAGTCATGCGACTAAAAAGACAAAGACCGGACAAAGTATTGATATTTCCCTAGATGAGGCCCTTGTAAAAGGGCACTTAAAAGAAGCACTTCTTGCATTTTTTGAGCGCCAGGGGTTTCAAGATGAGTTCGTCAAAGCAATCGGATCGAACTTGATTGTTTGGGCACTTGAAGAGATAGAAGCTGAGCATGAGGGGGGGTATCTTGAAACGCTAGCAGTAGTAGAACTCAAGAAGGCAATTGGCGCTTATCTAAATCACCCCGATGCTGATGAATTTAACGACAAGCTTGAGATTTTAGGTCAAATTTACTGTCAGGAAATTACTCAGATAATTGTTGAGGGTTTAAATTTACCTGCTTGCTCTCTACAAGACTTAGAACAGCTTCTAGGACTTAGGCAGCGCCCGCTCTCTGCGGTATACACAAACCTAGCACTTGAGCAGGTTTTTCCTATCCCTACGTCAATTCCGATTGCAAGCAGCATCAAAGCTCAACTGCGCCCTGAGCTTTGGCAGCGTAGCGACGACAACCTGGCGGTTTTTCAATATCAGAGTAAGGGCAATCCAGGCAATTTCATTGAGCACTATATTACTAATCCAGGAGATATTGCACTATTGCCCTGGGAAGCTGCTGAGCAGATCATTGATAAGTTTGGGTTTGATACGGTCAAGCTACAGCTAATTTTTGCAGCCAAAACGATGGTAGAAGGTGAACCCTGGACAAGCTCGTTTACGCTCAAGGCTACAGATGTTGTCACACTTTTAGGTTGGGATCGTAATCATAATACTGGCCTTGTAGAAAAACGTAATACAGTTGCAGCCGCAGCTTTTGCCTTATCTTGCCTAATGGTGAAGTCTGTCTGGATAGAAGGACGTGGCAAACGGAAAGTGGACGCGAGTATGCCAGTCGGTCGAATGTGGGATGTACTCATCGATTCGCACGGCCAAATCGATTTAGCGACGAATAAAATCGAGAAGCCAGAAGAAATCTACATCACCGTTAGTCCAGGGGGTTGGACTAAGCATTTTCTCAACCGAGCTGGTAACCGAGCAAAAGAAGCCCTTCATCAGTTTGGCTACTTAGCAAGAGATATCTTGACTATCGATCCTTATCATAATGAACTAGCGCTACGCTTAGCCATTCAGCTTACGCTCGATGCGCGCATTAGAGCCAGAAATCAGAACCCTTACGAGTACACCGTTGTTAATCTGCTTGAAGAGGTTATTGCTAAGCCAGATATTAATAGTGCACTCATCGATAAGTATAAAGCTCGCGATTTGAGAAAGCGGTGGGATAAATCGCTGACTCTTCTTACAGAATTGGGCTGGGAAATTGAATACGATCCTGAAACGTACCCAGACTGGATACGCCCTAATAGCGAAGCGGCAAAACCAAAAGACTGGCGCAAAGTTAAGCTTATCGAACGGCTGCTGCGAGCTAAGTTAAATATTAAACCCCCGCATCCTATTCCTGTAATGCTTTCTAAGCTTAAAAGTCCAAAACCCCAGAAAGCATTAGTAGCCACCGAACCAACATACGATATTTTGACGGGAGAGATGATTAAGCTAGGCAGAAAAGAACGCAGCTGGTCTAGAAAGGAACTGGCTGGCTTTCTAGGAATTAGCTCTGACTACATTGGCAAAATAGAGCGTGGAGACAGACAAATTACTGAGGATCTAGAGCCCAAGATTCGCAAGCTTTTAAGAATAAAATCCTGAGCTGTTTGTATCACCAAAAGCTAAAAATAGCTCACAGAGCCCTTACATCAATCGTTTGGCACCGATACAAGCACATCCGTATTGACTCACTTCCCTACCTTCAGGGGTATATCAAGGGCAGAATGGTTGTCTTATTAAGACAAATTTTTCCGCATCTAATCACCTGATTTAGTTGCTTGTGAGGCCATGCTGCTTGTTTGTCTCAAGTAAATCAAATCTCCGCATCTAATCACCTTTGGTCTTAGATAAAAAGTGGTTCTAGATGAGCAAGTCCGTAAAAGCCTACCGAAGTACAAAAACCTAAATATTAAGACTGCATTTTCTCCGTATGCCTTCACCCTAGGGTAGGTTTTCTCTTTTGAGCAAATCTATACATAGTCAAAAACCAATATGAACTGGCCCTGAGGCTCTTCATGCAGATGACGTCAACCTCTATCGCCAATTATCTATGCATTTCGTAACTGTCTTATTAAGAGACAGGTTTCTCCGTATCTTACCACTAGAGCCGAAATAGAGTACGTCCAACATATTTAGCCTTTTTAAGTTGAGTAAGCGAAATACATCTTTCTCCGTATCTCATCACCTGTAGCGCGCATTATCGCCTCTACTTTGTCTAGTATCAATATTTCAGATGCTTAGCGATTGGCACTTTCTTCCTCTGAAAAAAGACAAGAGCGTCCGTATAGCACTACTATCCTACGCGAAGAAATTTGTTTAAATTGCTCTGAGTTTATTTATTTTCTAAAGACAAAATTAGCCGTATGCAATCACTTTTTTATTGCTTGATATAAAGAAATGCCCTAATTACCGTCCTTTTTTTTTGGTTATTTTTGAATCTTGTGTAAATAGTTGCACTCAAACCATCTAATAATTTGAGACAAACAGCTCCGTGTTGTTTCACTTTGAAACTAATCTAACTAGCCGTAAAATTTATCGACTTTAAGTGCAGAAAAAGCCCTGGGTACAAAGGTTATGGCGAATTTATTCTAAATTGATTGAAAAATTTGAGATAAGGATGTGAGGTTCAATAAAACGTTGTCTTATTAAAAAAAGTCTATCAAATAGGCTTATGTGCCTTTAATGGCGAGCGTTTCGGCATAAGACAAACAGCTCCTAATTAGTACACTAACTACCCCCAATCGAATCGCTAGATAGCCGTATAGCATCACTATAGCTTTTCAAAACTCTTTGATAACAGTCACTTTGAAGATCTAAGACAGCTAATAAGTTTAAATTAATAACCTCGTGATAATGGTGGCTACATCCTAACTGTCATAATTTCGCCGCAGTTCTTCCTGAAAGGGCTAAGGGTGATTATCCGTGCAGTTTTGTCTTATTTGTTTTGATTCAGCTGATCGCTTATCCGCTTCAACGAGGGGTGAGCGATCATGATTATGCCTGCTGTCAGTCAATTTCAATATGTGCAGGAGAACAGTAACGACTTCCTGGCTCTATTTCCTCATCGCTATGATTTCCTTTATGCCCCGCATCCAGACCCTGGAGATCGCCCAAAATGGTATACAGAGAGCAGATATCCTCTCTCAGATAGAGCCATTGAGGAGGGTAAGTACCTTTTTGGTGTTCGCCCTAACCAAGAAACGCAGTACTTTCTTTTAGACATTGATTGGCAAAGTCCATACCATCCTACTCAAGTACCGTTATCCATTACTCGACTGTTGGAAGCTTTAGAACCGTTAGGAATCGTAGAACATATCGTTTGTACTTCTAGCGATAGCCAAGGTCTACATCTCTACTTTCCTTTGAACATGTCCTTTAATTCCTGGAAGGTTAGTAAAGCTGTTTCTGTTTTATTGGAGAATGCAGGCTTTAAGCTTAAGCCAGGCCATCTAGAGCTATTCCCTGATCCCAAGGTCTATAGTGCAGATGGAAAACCTAGTTTATTTAATGCTCATCGTTTGCCTCTACAGATGGGTTCATACATTCTTAATGACGAGTTTTGGCCGATTAGTAATTCACAGAGTTGCTTTGTACGATCGTGGCAACATTGTCAGCAGAAAAATGATCTCGATGTACGCCATCTCAAAAAGCTTCTTAAAAGCACAAAACAATACAGCTACCAGCTCTCTAATAAATCTCACAAATTTCTAAGTGATTTAGATACTGAGATAGAAATAGGTTGGACTGACTACGGCCAAACCAATCGACTTCTAGGTCGAATTGCTATGCGCACCTATATTTTTCACCATATCACTTCAGGTGGAGATCCTTTATCTGGCGAGGCTTTGGTTCAACAGATCGTTTCAATTGCTCAAGCCCTACCTGGCTATCGAGATTGGTGCCGCCATCAACATGAAATCGAAGATCGCGCTAGTGAATGGGCTAAATCTGTAGAAAGCAGCCATTATTTCCCCTATGGTACTTCTCAAGGCAAATACAAAACAGTAAAAACTATTCCTGATGCCATTTTATCTGAGATGAGTTGGAACGATCGGCAAGCTCAAGAAACACGAGAAAAAATATTGCAGGCTGTTCAGACTTTAAAAGACCAATGTGCATTTCCAGAAAAGGCAACCGCTCGATTTAAGGCACTGCTGAATCACAGTATTGGTGGTGCATCTCTATATCGTTACCGCGAGCTGTGGCATCCTATTGATCTTGGCTTAGAGCCAAAAGTTTCCGAACTTCAAAATACGGTTATTGAGGGCGTCTGCACTGAAGGTGCGACCGCCCTCAATAGTCCCACAAGCTTATTACTAGAGAATGGTAGTAATCCTTTATCTGGTCAGGTTTTCTCGGATTTGCGAACTCCTTCTCAAGCAGATCCAGGTAGTAATATTACAGAATCTTCAGAGTCAGTGGCAGCAATTCGCGATCGCATCAAGAAGCAGCTTGCTCAAATTCAGAAAGCTCGCGCTCAAGCTGCTGCTGAACTGGCTCCTCGCCCTGAGATGCCCAAGCCCGTCCACGAGCAGGCTCTGCAACGGATGAGAGAGTTCTTACTCTCAGGTGAGCCTATATTGCTGATAGAAGTGGGTCAGTGGCTTCTGAAGCAGCCTCAGGGCCTGCGAGATGAGTTGACTGCTAATCCGCACGGTGATTTAGAGACGCTGCTGACGGATCTCTCTGCGATCGCTATGTATTTAGTACCGATACGATGGTCTTCCTTAGAGGTCAGGTCTCAGCTAGAAACCCATTATGGTAAATCAACGATTCTGGAGCTGACTGCACTAGAACGGCAGGACTGGCAGGCCGTTCTACGAGAAATGGTACAGTTTCAATGACCTAGCTATAAAGGTGTTTTGGCGTGGTTTAATCGCAGGTAAGACTCTTGATTAAATCAGCTTGCGATTCTCTGGCAGAGAGGCTGCGCCAACGCATAGGCTGAATGATTGTCGCCAACCCTCTTCAGTGATCTCCCCGCATGAGCCTCAGTATTTCCGCTTATTGCCCGCAGTTCGCCAAGACATCTGCATTCAGGTGCTTTCGCCCTCACAGCCCATCAGCCGCTTAGCAGGCAAGCTTTAGGTGAGCTGGAAGTTTAATCTACAGGCAGGGCGACAAAGCGCAGCGTTGGTGCTGCCTCTACATGAAAATCGCCCTACCCCACTTCCCCAGACAGCCGCTGACTCAACAGCGTATAAACCCCGTCCAGCTTGAGACCAGTAGTTTTGTCAACCTGACGAAACCCTTGTATTGAAGCACTTTTAGGTCATACTCCCTTGGGTAAGAAAACTATAGTTTTCAACATGGACGGGGTTTAGGAGAGTGACAAAAACTGTGGGAGTATGTGAACGCCGGTAGCGAGGCCAAACGAATTAGCAAAGAAAATATCCGAACGATCATGGCCGCAGAAGCGAGACGGCAGGAGCACTGCGCGTTAACTGGCTGTACGATTGAGCCCTATGAAGAAATGTGGCTGGCTATGACAGATACCGATAAACTGGTTCCCCTCAGCATTGATGGCTTAGACGATGAGTGACACTAGCAAACCTTTGCAAGCGCATCCTTGAGTCGATCTACAAACACAGACCGGCGATCGCCCGTCAGCACCAATATCTCAATTGCTCTCGTCATCGCCACATACAGCAGGCGAGCTTCATCCGCAATTTTGCCAGCGCCGCTCGGCAGATAGCCCAATCCAGGGATGAAGACCACCGGAAACTCTAGCCCTTTACTCGTATGCATGGTCATTAGCTTGATGCTCGGCTTAAGCGGATCAAGACTACGGCTGCTGCTGTTCTGATTGAGCCAAGCTACCGGCAGACCTGCCCGTTGCAACTCTGAAAAAGCGGCCTCCCCCATCCAGTGGGCTCGATAGATAATCGCCATCTCATGCCAAGGAATCCCTCTTTCCTGAAGCTGCTGGGCTCTCTCAATGATGTAGGCGACCTCGGCTTTATAGTTGGCGCACTTCACCAGCACCGGAACCGGCCCTTCTCGACCGGCGCTGTTCGGTTCTACCATCGGCGGCATATCTTCGTCCGGCATAAGCGTAGGCTGCATCACTTCTTTGGCAAACTCATACGCCAGCATCAGCACCTGAGCCGTATTGCGATAGTTGAGCTTCAAGATCGTGGTTCTGCCCTGCGCTTTAATTCCCAAAGTCTTGAAGCTGAACTGACGGCTAGAGCGCTTACTGTAGAGGTTTTGCGCATCGTCATAGAGCACTAGCAGAGAGTCAGTAACCGGATTCACCATCTGAGCCACGAGCTTCAGCCACTCTGGCGCAAAGTCATGGCCTTCATCGACCATTACCGCACCGTACTGCCCCTTGGGAATATGCCCTGCCTCAACAGCGGTGATGACGGCTTGCTCTAACGCCCTAACGTAGTCAGATCCTCGGTAGCGCTTGGCGTCAGGGCTCGGCAGATTGTAGCGTTTGAGCATATCCATGCACCAGCCGTGGAAGTGGCGCACGCTAATCTGTGAGTTAATCTCTTTGGCCACGAGCAGAGATCGCAGCTTGGATGCTAGTGCTACGTTGAAGCACAGTACCAGCACTGACTGCTCCGCTTGAGCAAGATGCTGACAGCGATAGGCCAGAATCAGTGTTTTACCGCTGCCTGCCACCCCATGAATGACGCGGTGACCGTCGCCAAGGCTGCGGGCTAACTGCTCCTGCTGTAAGTCCATGACTTTGAGCACCTGCGGAATAGCCGTTTGTAGCGTTTCTTCCGGCGTATCGTCAAAGAACGAGAGTTGCTTGCTAGAGAGCCGCATTTCTGGGTAGAGGTGCCAACGAATGCGATCAACCTGCTCGGCATTCAAAGTCTTGCCAAAGTTGTAGTGGCTCATCGATCAAAGCCGTTCTTGAAAGGCTCCTGCATCAATGCGCTCGGTCATCTCGTCTTTGCAGATAACCAGATGAGCCTCTAGTACTTGCGCTAGCGCTGGCTGCGAGTCGAACATGCGACGGGTGATGTTGGGCAGCACCAAACCATACGCATAGGGACACGAAAGCTTGCCTTTATAGCGGCCTGAGCCTTGAGTAAGGGCGCTGTCTTTTTCGAGCAGCGAGCAGATGGCCAAAGCATAATTTCTGACCTGATACAGGGGATTGTCAACCCTTTTGACGCCAGAGGGTGTAGCGATCTCAAAACTTCTAGGGTCAACAGATTGAATCGTGTCCAGCTTCCAATCTTTGACCTCCAGCACGAACAGCCCGCGTGATGGATGCAGCAAAATGAAGTCGGGATGTAGACACTTTGATCCGACCGGCACGTCGTACCAGAGCAGGTAGTCATCTTGGAGATTAGCTTCGAGCCGCTGGGCTAGCCGCCGCTCTCCCGATGTCATGCGGCTAGCGCTGCTGCGGTAGGAAGGGATAAGTAGAGCCATTGTTTATCGTCTGGTAATGCTCTCAATATGCCCGCTGTTGTTATCTTGGTTTAGGCTTATACTCAAGCCGTATTTCCCCTTGGACTACTATTCATGCGTCCTGAACCTATTTCTCCTGGCCCTGGTCAAGAATCCGTATGGGATTACCCTCGACCTCCCCGGCTTGAGGATGTGACTAAGCACATTAGGATTATTTTCAACCATGAGCTAATTGCTGACACCCATCGCGCTAAAAGGATTTTAGAAACCAGTCACCCACCTAACTACTACATCCCACGGGATGACATCAAAACAGAATATCTAACGCCGAGTACGTACGCTACTTACTGTGAGTGGAAAGGACGGGCCAATTACTACAGCCTGCAAGTGGGCGATCGCCAGGCTCAAGATGTGGCTTGGTACTACCCGGAGATTTCTCCCGCCTACGCAGAGCTTAAAGGGTATGTAGGGTTTTACCCTGGGCCGATGGATGCCTGCTACGTAGATGGAGAGAAAGTGAACCCCCAGGCTGGCAGTTTCTATGCCGGGTGGATTACCCATGATATTGTCGGCCCCTTCAAAGGCGACCCTGGCACTCGGGGGTGGTAAGCACGGATAAAGCAACAGCCTACTGTGAAGCATGTCCGCTGTCGTCATTCGATTGCTTTATTCAGCCATCACTACACTACCTATCAGATGTCAATAATACCGTCGTTCCACATATTGCGGATCTCCAGGGGCCATGCTTTCTAGCCGTTAGTGCAAGCTGCGTGATCGCACCAATTCAGATTGACCCACCAATCCGGTACGCAGGGAATCCTTTAAGGGCAAAACCAAAGCAATTCGCCTATGTGGAAGCAACTCAGAGCACTCCTTCCTATTTCTCAGCCAGACCAATTGACCATTAGCAGCCACGGACAGGAAACCTGTGGTATTCCTTTTGAGCAGGTCACAGAAGTGATGAAGTGGCTAGGATTGAGCCTGATTGCGGCTGGCTATCAGGCCAGAGCGCATATGGTTTGGGACAGCCCAGAGACTAGCGTGAGTCTAGGCGATCTGCCAAAAGGGAGTCTGAGACGCAATGATCCAATCTTTTTGTATCGCTGCGGCGATCGCCCGATGCCACCGCCATCTGGGTATTACTGGCGTCTAATGTCAGAGTATCCAACGCTACGGATGTACCAGCTAGAGATAAAAAACGATTGAGGAATGGCGATTGAATGCTATTTGGCCCGCCAGACCTGACGATTCCTGAAAATGAGTCGCAGGTTAGATTTAGCTGTAGAAGAGCTGGCTCTAAGATTAGCAATTCAGTTCACTTCTCGTTTTAAAGTATGACACCCAATGCCAACGCTTCTGGACAATTTACCCTCTCAGATCGCACCATAACGCGGTTGGGCTTCGGGGCGATGCGGCTGACAGGTGAAGGCGTGTGGGGGCCACCTGAGGATCGCGAAGAAGCTTTGCGCGTGCTAAAACGCTTGCCAGAGCTTGGTGTGAACTTTATTGATACTGCCGACAGCTATGGGCCTTATGTCGCTGAAGATCTGATTGCTGAAGCGCTGTATCCCTATGACAATATGTTCGTGGCGACAAAAGGCGGACTGACCCGGACAGGCCCAGGACAATGGCCGATGGTCGGTCGGCCTGAATATTTGCGACAGTGCGTGATGATGAGTTTGCGCCGTCTTAAGGTAGAGCAGCTAGATCTATGGCAGCTACATCGCATCGACCCGAAGGTGCCGCGAGATGAGCAGTTTGGCGTGATTGCGGAGTTTCTTGAAGAGGGCTTGATTGCCCAAGCTGGGCTTAGCCAAGTATCAGTCGAAGAGATTGAAGCAGCGCGAAAGGTATTCCCAGTCGCTACGGTGCAAAATCGCTACAACCTAGCGGATCGCGCTGATGAGGATGTACTAGATTATTGCGATCGCGAAGGCATTGGCTTTATTCCCTGGTTTCCGTTGGCGGCAGGCGATTTGGCTAAGCCAGGGGGTGCGGTGGATAAAATCGCCCAAGCGCATGACGCATCAGCGGCTCAAGTAGCGCTGGCCTGGGTGCTAAAGCGCAGCGCTAATATGCTGCCGATTCCAGGTACAAGCAAAGTCTCGCACTTAGAAGAGAATGTTGCCGCTGCGCAGATCAAACTATCAGATGAAGAGTTCCAACAGCTTGATAAAGCGGGCAAGGAAGCTAGTATAGCTTGAGCTGCGGTGTTGACCTGTTGAGAGAAGGCATCCTTTGAGCGTTGGGTATAAGCAAGAAATCATTCTTTCGGCTAGACAACCCAAAATCATTTTTTTGCTAAAGTAGGCTATGGCCTGATAGTCATAGTCTACTTTAGCCATGTCTCATCCAAGTCAGCCGCCTGAGCAATTGCCTCAGCAGAAGTTACAAAATTACTGTGCTTCTCAGTCAATCGATCTGCAATTTTGCCAGTGG
Source organism: Phormidesmis priestleyi (assembly GCA_003242115.1). Classification (GTDB taxonomy): domain Bacteria; phylum Cyanobacteriota; class Cyanobacteriia; order Phormidesmidales; family Phormidesmidaceae; genus Phormidesmis; species Phormidesmis priestleyi_A. Next base: position 3,172 of record QBMP01000097.1, on the reverse strand, counting down.
CCAGAATTTCGGCTGGAGCTAGTCGATGGGAAATTTGTGGTCGGTGGAACGCTACAGGGCAGTCGCTGGCTACTGAAAGAAGCGCTGCTAGGCTGGGGATTAGAATCAGTGATCGCATTCGCACCCGTCGAACAGTGGTGGGAATCACTGTGCCAAGCCTATGACATTAGCTGTCAGAGCGATGATGACTGGCTCACTTGGGCAGAGTCATTGCCCATTTCATCTGACTATCGCGACTCGTTCTATCCGCCCTTGGGCTCGAAGTATGCGGGCGAACATCGGTGGATTCGAGATTATCTAAGGCAGGCACTTTCTTCTGCTATTAGCCAAGCAGGTTGGGGACAATGCTTTGGCCCCAACTATGGAATGCAGATGGACTTAGATGTTTTAACGCCCGATATTCTGGTTCTAACAACTCATCAAATGGCTCAGAACATAGCCCACAATTACTATGCGGAGATCGCAGCCTATCTCGTTGTTGAAATTACTTTCCCTGAACAGGATAGCGTTGATAGGCAAAGCAGGAAAGCGCGATATGAGCAGGCTGAGGTACAGCACTACTGGATTGTCGATCCTGATAAAAAAACGTTCGAGTTTTGGCGATGGTCGTCGGAGGGCTACCAACTAAGCGCTGTCGATCCTGATGGATGCTATCGGGGGATAGCGGATTTGAGTTTTAGCTCAGATATTTTTTGGCTTGGATTTGAGCAAGATGCGTCGCCTTACATTCAAACGCTACCTGCTTTTACTAGCGTTCATAACGCCCATCAGTGGGAACTACGCAAGGAACCTAGCGTAGAGCTTGGCTATGGCAGCGTACCCTTTACGCCTTCAGTGGGACTATTGCCTCAGCCCATTAGCCCAGAGCAATTTATTGCTTGGTGCCCAGAGACAAAGCTAGAAGGTGGGCCTTTTCCGCTGATTGGGGGTGGAGAGACTGGGACGCGAAATGCGATCGCCATGCTGCTCATGAGTTTAGGGCTAGTTGAAACTGTCCGACTGGTGGCGGGTTATGAGTGGGTGCGATCGCTAAGGCACGTAACTCGAAACCAGCAGCAAGATAGCCAAAAACGAGACCTTTGGTGGCAGAAAGCTAGAGAAATTGCCCAGCAGTTGAAAGTAGAACATGGTGTGGGTGGCATAGGCGTAATCGGTTCTTTAATTGGAGATCAGCCCCTCAATAGATGGTCTGAGATTCATCTGGTGCTCTGGGATACGCCCGAGGAATTTAAGAAGTGGCGAATTTTTGAAATTTTGCCAGTTAAGCTCACCGAAGCTGTGTGGGCCTTGCCGGGAGACTGGCAGGAGATATCACAGAGGATGCAGATTTTGGAAGGGACTTGGGGGGCTTACGGCCCTCGCCCCCGTGAGCGAGTGATATTTCACTGGAAAGAGACAAGCGCAGATACCTGATAGAGCATTCGCTTGTTTCTTGTAGCTAACTACAGCGATGACAATAGAGAAGCCATGCTCTTTAGGCTGTAGCCGTTCAAGGTCAGCGCGTTCAATCAAATATGCCCGACGCACCTCTGGTTATTCTGGGCTCATCCAAAAAAGCCGTCCCGTCTTCGAGCTTAAACTGAGCCAGCTCTTTTTCCATAGCACTGAATTTTCAATAAAAATAGCCAAAAATAATAGAGGCTACGCTCAGCCTGTGTAATCTAGCTATATCAGCATTAATATGACGTAACGAAGCTCGTAGCTAGCAATCATCAATATAGTTTTTTGAGCAGTTTTGCAGCGCAGATGCGATCGCCCTCCATATTTGCTAGGCTTAAGCCACTTCAAAATTTTTACACCCATGAAAGACCAACGTAACTCTATCCAATAGCCATCCGGCGGATTTTGCGTTTTTATCTTTAGCGCTCCTTTTTAGGCGCACTCACTGATCCACCGTTTGGTTGATGCTGTAACGCTCTGAGGCTACTTTTAGCGCTCTGAGCTTCAACTAGCCTTTGTCACGTTACCGACAAAGGCCACAAACCTTATTGTGGATAAAAGAAAGTCATGGGCTCTTTAGAGAAAGAGACAATCGTTCGCGTGATTGCCTCTGATCAAAACTGGATTGAAGGCAATGCCGTTCAACAATTAGAACAAACCTCAAAGCTTAAAGGCGTCACTAGAGCAGTGGGTATGCCGGACTTACATGCCGGAAAAGGCTGTCCTATTGGAGCTGCTTTTTTGTCGCGAGGATGGATGTATCCGGCCTTGGTAGGCAATGATATTGGCTGTGGCATGGGGCTGTGGCGCACTGAGCTAAAAGCTAAAAAGCTCAAGCTAGAAAAATGGGCTGCGAAGCTTCAGTTGGAGGATGCTTGGGAAGGCGATGCGGCAGACTGGCTAGCCTGCTACGATCTACCGGGCAATCTGTGCGAAACGTCTCTCGGAACGATTGGCGGTGGCAATCATTTTGCCGAGCTGCAAGCGGTTGAAAAAATTCATGATGCAGATACCTGCTCAGCGCTGGGCATTGAGAAAAGGTGGCTTTATTTCTTGGCGCATTCGGGGTCAAGGGGCTTAGGTCACGAGATTTTGCGTGACCATGTAGGGCGCTTTGGCAAGGCAGGGCTACTCGATGGGAGTGTTGAGGCAACGGCGTATATTGCTAGGCACGATCAGGCGATGGGTTGGGCAATTGCAAATCGTGATCTGATTGCGCATCGCTTCTTGTCTGCGCTGGGGAGCGATGGGCACAAGATTTTTGATCTGGCGCACAACACCGTGACGCCTAGAACCATCAACGGCGGGCGGCAGTGGCTTCACCGCAAAGGAGCTGCCCCTTCAGACCAGGGGGCGCTGGTGATTCCAGGCTCTAGAGGAACCTACAGCTATTTGGTACAGCCTAAGGAATCGCAGGTAACTGATCAGCTTGAAAATGCGCTTTCGCTAGCGCATGGGGCGGGGCGCAAGTGGGTTCGCTCTGAGGCAAAAGGGCGACTATCGGCAAAGTTTCGTCCAGATGACTTTTTTAAAACAGATCTCGGTGGGCTGGTGATCTGTGAGAACAAAGCCCTGATTTATGAGGAGGCTCCGCAGGCTTACAAGGATATCGACATTGTGATTCAAGACATGGTGGATGCGGATTTGATTCGGGTGTTGGCCGTGCTACGCCCCGTGCTGAACTACAAAATAAGGCGGCGGTAAACAAGATGAAACGCAAGCAAAAGAATAC
>QBMP01000096.1 GCA_003242115.1 Phormidesmis priestleyi | reverse complement strand
CTCACGGCCTTTGCCACGGATTTCTCTTTCTTTCTCAATGATGACTTTCTTGATGCCGCGCACGGTTTCTAGCCGCAGTTTGTCTTTGGCTTTCATGGCGGTTTTAATTTCATCGGAAACGCGGTCTTTTAGGCTCATGATTTGAAGTTCCTGAGTGATGGAAGGTCGTTGTTTTTGTCTATCAAAAAGTAAGAGACAAAAAGCAAAAGGCAACAAACAAAAAGGGCGCACATCTGTACGCCCTACGGTTGCAAGATGGATGGATAAATTATTTAGTATTCAGGGATGGAAGGATCGATTTCTCGACTCCAAGCCTGAATACCGCCTTTGACATTAGTGCCTTCGATCCCCGCTTGCTTCAGAATCGCTAACGCCTTGGCAGAGCGCCCGCCCATTTTACAGTGGGCAACTAGCTTGTGCCCGTTGAGCATCGCTTTGAGCTTGAGCACGCCATCGCCGTTTTCAATTTCGCCCAAGGGAATGAGGGTAGAGCCGGGAATTTTGGCAATTTCGTACTCGTTGGGATTGCGCACATCTAGCAAGAAGAAGTCATCTTTGCCGCTATCAATCAGCGCTTTGAGATCGCTGACTGACATTTCATCGAGAGTAGCCTGATTTTTCGCTTCTTCTTCAGCGGCTTGCGGAATGCCACAAAACTGCTCGTAGTCAATTAGCTTATCAATGACGACGCGATGCTCTTCGGGCGGTTTGCGTAGCTTCAGTTCTCTAAAGCTCATCTCCAAAGAGTTGTACACCAGCAGGCGACCGCTGAGCGTAGTGCCTTTGCCTAAAATGATTTTGATGGTTTCAGTGGCTTGAATCACACCGATCATGCCAGGGAGAATGCCCAGCACACCGCCTTCTGCGCAAGAAGGTACCAGTCCTGGTGGGGGTGGCTCAGGGTAGAGATCGCGGTAGTTGGGGCCACCTTCGTAATTAAAGACGGTAGCTTGGCCTTCAAAGCGATAGATGGAGCCGTAGACGTTGGGTTTATCGAGTAAAACGCAGGCGTCGTTGACGAGATAGCGAGTAGGGAAATTATCGGTGCCATCGACCACGATGTCATAGGGCTCGAAGATTTCTAGCGCGTTTTCAGACGACAATCTGACTTCGTGCAGATCGACTTGGCAGTAGGGATTGATTTCTAGGATGCGGCTTTTAGCCGATTCAATTTTGGGTTTGCCGACCCATGAGGTACCGTGAATGACTTGGCGCTGGAGGTTGGAGTGATCGACGACATCAAAATCGACGATGCCGATGCGGCCAATGCCCGCCGCTGCTAAGTACAGCAACAGTGGTGAACCGAGGCCACCCGTTCCGACACAGCAGACGCTAGCAGCTTTGAGCTTTTTTTGGCCTTCAAGCCCGACTTCCGGCAGAATTAGGTGACGAGAGTAGCGTTCGTACTCTTCTTTGGTGAGTTGGATTTCATCCAAGGTTGGATTCAGCATGGTAGTTGAAGAAAAGGTTGGGCAAAACGAGGGGTTGAGGTAAGTGCGGGGAGTTTTGGAGCACAAACCTGGTGCGGCTGACGGCAGCGGCTAGCTAGAAGACTTGAGACAAAGATTGGGGTGGAAACGGGGGTGAGGTTGCAGCCCGTCTAAAGAGAAGTTTGAGCCGAAACCGGCATTCGATCGGTAGCGAAAGCGGGGATACAAGAATGCGATACGTTCATCGGCTCAAGCTGAAACTGATGATCTGAGTCTAACGCCCAAGTTTTCACATCGACAGTTTTTGCAGCGTTTTCTTTACCTTGATTTGAACCTGGCGCTAAAGCTTGACTTTGGCCTTGCACTGACACGATGGTATAGGCGTATTCGGGCCATGCTTGGGCGCGATCGCATTCCGAAGGCTCAGCCACCTGATCAGGATGCGAATGATAGATGCCGATAATCTTCAGTCCTTTTTCTCTGGCCTGCTTTTGCACCCGCAGCATATCTTTGGGATCTATATAGTATCGTCGCCGTTTGCTATTGGCAGATTGATCGCGGAAGCCATCTTCTGTAACCACCGTGGGCGTCCATTCATTGGCTAAGGGCACTAGCTCAACTAAGGATTTAAGCGCCTCCTTTCCACCTCGATTGGCTTGGGCTGTCAAAGTACCTACCATCAGACCGCAGCATTCCTCTGGATACACCTGTTCGGCATGGGTTGAGATGGCGGATAGTTGCTGTGGAGAAAGGGCTAAAACCACGAATTCGCTTCTACTAATTTATTTTGAGGTTGCTCATGAGTGTTTGAATTCTAGTCTTTTATAGTAGGCTACCGGGCTATGCAGTGACTGTAAAATCTTTTAGGAGCTGATCGACGACTTTATCCATTGCGACAGAACGAGAGGCTTTGAAAAGGATGCGATCGCCCCCCCGAACTCTCTTCTTCAAATAATCAGCTAGCACCTCATGACTCGCAAACTGCTGATGAGGTACTGATCCTGCACCTAAAGCCATCGCTTCGGCTTCAAGGGGATCAGCTAAGATCAGTAGCTCATCCAGCTTCAAATCGGCCACCGTTTCTCCGATATAACGATGCAAATTTACGGACTCTGCGCCCAGTTCTTTCATGGTGCCTAGCACCGCAATTCGACGAGCGCCCGACTGCTCAGCCAGCATTTGCAGCGCCGCGACCATTGCTTCCGCTCCAGCGTTGTAGGTTTCATCCAGCAACAGAATATCATTCGGCAATCGGTGGCTTTGAGATCGGCCTGCGGGTAGGGTAACGGTGAAGCCTGCCGCCAGCTTTGTCCAGTCGAGATTGAGGGCTTGAAGGGTGGCGATCGCCCCCAGTAAATTCAGCGCGTTGTGCCTTCCCGGCAATGGCAGCGGAATTTGAGTGCCCTTAATCACCAGATGATCCCCAAATAGATCGCCCGTCACATCGCCCCCGGTCAAACCGTAGGTAATTTGAGCACCTGACCAAAACTGAGCGGCTGTTTTCATGAGCAGCGCATCGTCATAGTTGAGCACGGCAATGCCATCAGTCGGCAATTCTCTGAGCAATTCGCATTTGGCTTGAGCTATAGCCTCGCGCGATCCTAAGCGACCAATATGCGCCGTTCCTACATTCGTAATCAGAGCTACGTCGGGCTGAGCAATCTGAGTTAGCAGCGCGATTTCTTCTAGGCCGCGCATTCCCATTTCTACCACCGCGTAATCATGCGCACTCGACAGTGACAGCAGCGTCTTCGGCACCCCAATTTCGTTGTTGTAATTCGCTTCGGTTTTGAGCACTGAGCCAAATTTTGCCAGAGCCGCCGCGACCAGCTCTTTGGTTGTCGTTTTGCCTACGGAGCCGGTAATGGCCACCACCGGAATCGCTTGCTGCTGACGCCACCACCGACCTAAAGATTGATAGGCCATGAGCGTATCCGCAACTTCTAGTTGAGGGAATTGAGGGAACTGATGAGAGGCCGAGACTGCGCCTTGACGAACGATAGTAGCGATCGCACCTTGGGCGATTGCTTGAGCCGCAAAATCATGCCCATTAAACGTTTCGCCCTCTAGCGCCACGAACAAATCACCGAGCTGAATGGTTCGAGTATCTGTCGTAATACCCGTCACTGGCTGAGAAATCAGCTCACAAAATCGAGGATTGGCCTCAATTACCTCAATCACAGCACCAAGCGAGGCACTAAAAGAACCAGTCATGGGAGTTACCAAAGGCTAACGCTGAATAATACCAAGTCACTTTATCGATTTTTTCGTCCGTTAAATTTGAGTCAGATAAAAAACCAGACGCCTAAGCATCAGGCATCTATCAGGCATCAGCATATGGGAAACCAAACTTGAAAACTTGATAGGTTTTCTGAGCACAGGGGCATATTAGGTTGCGCAGATATCATTCAAAGTTGATGCTAAGGCCATTTCAGGAACCAGTTAACGCGCCTTGGCCAAGCAAAATTCGTTGACATCATTCGTTTCTATTTCCTTAAAGCTTCACCCCAACCGCTGAATCATGATCTCGAATAGCCGCTCTACCACCCAGCATACTGCCGTCAATGCCGCCGTCAATGCAGAGGTTCTGCCACCCCGTAGAGTGGCAGACACCTACAGCGATAGTCTGATGGACGATTTGTTTCTGGATGTCGATAGCATTTTAGAAGGCGACCTCAGCAGCTACATGACGCTCATCAGCCATCAGCCGAAGCCGATTGCTTCTTCAGCCAGAACCGTTCAGCTACCGTCTCACTTTGCACCACAAAGTGCGGCTGATATCTACCGGGCCACCGTCGCCGCTAGACAATTCACCGATCCGGTAACCCTTCCCAAAGCGCTCCCACCTTCATCCTATCGGGCCACCGGCAGACCTGTAACCACTTCTCATAGCACCCCTCAATCCGCTAGCTATAATTCACATGAATGCAGTCCGTCTGGCTATGACCTGCACGGTAGTAGCGCAGCTTCGGAGCGATCGCCTGACTCTACCGGACTTGCTACTCAGGGGCTCTACGCCTACTCACCAGCGTCAGACATGACGCTAGCAAAGATTTCGCCCCGTCCGCCGCAGACTGTTTTTGAACCGAAAAGCCAGCAGTCCGTTTCATTGCCCTTTTTACTGATAGGAGCGGCGGGCATTTCGGCAATCCGCACCTTGGGGCTTTGGATCCTTAGCCAAACGGCTCACAGCACCGCATGGCTACCTATCAGCCGAGAAGCCGCCGCTGCCGAGATTCCCAGCCAGTCCGATCAAGATTTTTTGGCCTACTTGCAGCAGTCACTGAAGGTGATCAGCTCTCGTGAGGATGCCAAGATTGCGCAGATGACAGCCGTTTTACCCATTGCCCAAACCGCTACGCTGCCAACCACCGTACCTAATGTCAACGGCGCTCCACAGCTTGGCGCTCTGCCTAACTTGCCGGGTGCAGCCGCAACAGGTGCTTCGGCCAACTCTCCGGCCAACGTCATTGAGCGCGTCTTCGTGCCGGTTTATCAAAATTCTGCTCAGACATCGGTTCAGCCCAATATTCCACTTCCGGCTGTAGCGCTGCCTAATTTAACTCGACGGCTGACCGTCCGGGTTCCGGCTCCGGTTGCTGCTGCCGCTGCGATTCCGCCCAGAGCGCCCGCTGCTGCTACGGCCTCTTTACCCATCGTGCCGTCAGGCGGTGGCAGAGCGCTTTCACCGAGTCCGCAAATAGCCGTGGGCAACACCAATCAAGCCGCGACAGCGCTCACAGACGTAACGCCAAATTCTGCCCATGCCCTGGTGGGAATTTTGAATTTGGGCAGTCGCTCGGCGGCCTTAATTGATATTGATGGGTCTTCGCAAAGAGCTTATGTGGGCGATCGCATTGGCGTATCCGGCTGGACATTAGTCTCAGTCAATGGTCAAGATGTCGTCGTTCGTCGCAATGGTGAGGTGCGCTCAATCTATATTGGCCAGAGATTTTAATACAAAGGTTTTAAGATAGAAGGTGAATATAGAGTTTGAGCAAATTCTAAAATCCCTCAGCGAACGCTATGAGCTTATTTGACGATCTCAGCCGGTTTTTAGAAACTAGGTTGGATGAATTCTTGCGCGCTAACCCGCATTTAGAATTGCGGGCATTAGAAGATCAGCTACGCGGCCAAGAAGAAGATTCGGCTGCATTAATAGGCAATCTCAACCGCCGCGAAAAGCAGCTCGAAGATAGCATTTTAGAAACCGCGCAAGGCATTCAGCAGTGGCACGCTCGAATCGAAAAGGCAAAGGCCGCTAATCGGCAAGATCTCGTCGGCCCCGCTCAAGAGCGAGAAGCGGCCTTATTGCGTCAGGGCAATCACCTGTGGGGTCAGCTCAAGGGCGTCAAAGCGCGAACTGAACAGACCAAAGATCTTTATCAGCAGATCAAAATCAAGCGGCAAGAGGTCAAAACCAAAATTGCCCAGGCCGCAGCGACACCTAAAGCTAGCAATGATGCTAGGAATGACTGGGGCACAGCAGGCTGGAACCAAAGCTCTTACGTAGACACAGGCAATCGAGCGGTCGATCCGCTAGATGAGAGCTTTCGCCGTTGGGAAGCCGAAGAAGAGTTGGATGAACTCAAGCGCAAGATGAGTTCTTGAGCCTAACTTATTCATCATTACTGCCAATCGCCGGAGGTGACTGTTACAGGCTCACCGGCTACAGTCACGACATCTAAAGGCAATGGAGTGGGATGATCGGTGGCTGCACTACCGCCGTCTACTCGATCAAACATCACCACTTGTAAGCCCGTATCGGCTGGTTCGACAGTCATCACATAGCGATCGCCCTGCCATTTCAAATCACGAATGTGCTGATTGAGTAGCCAAGCCTCAGCCCTAGAGCCCTGATTAATTGCCACCGTCGTCTCAGGGCTATAGCAACCCCACAGATCATCAGCTACCGTCCATACGCCAGACAGCGTAATCGGCTCCATTCGAGCACTCAACCCATAGGTCGTAAAGCTAATAACAGCATGATCTGAAAACTGGACAGAGGCCCGCTCCATCGGATCGCTATCAGCCGCTTCGGCGTAACGAGGATTACTCGCTATCTGCCTGGATTGCTCGGATTCACTAGGCCGCTGCCAAGCCTCAACATCAGCGCACACGTCAAAATTCACCGCTGGTGCATTAGCTGCCTGCCGCTGGTCGGCTGTCACTGCCGCCGTTGGTGCAAGCGTATGGGCAGCAACGGTAACCTGAGTCGAGTGAGCAGTAGCGCCACTGCTCACCAACAGGCTGCTCGCCGACGGGCTAGGACAGCCCGACACCAAATAGGCTCCTAACAGCACGATCCCGATATGGCGATATCTTTTCATTTTTTCCCAGCCCATATCTCTTGTTCCCCACACTCATTTTTCTTGTAAGAATTTGTTTAAGCAGTCATTGCCGCCATAGCAGGCGATCGCTTCACAATTGGGCTGTAAGTTACACGTTTAGATCTTTGTCTTTTCTTAAAGCCAAGATTTTGGATCAAACAGGTGTAAAAAAGCGTGGGATCAAATGCATCTACGACAGAAACATTTAATCACTTGAAATAATTCAATAAAGTTACTAATTTCACTTCGCTAACTATTACGCTGATTACAGCGGCAGATGAGCGCAAATCGACTTGATTAAACTAACTTTTAGCCGTTTTTTATCCAACTTTTAGCTAACCTTTAGCATTCTAAAATCCTGACTTACCGATGTTCAACTAGCCTTAAATTAGCTAGAAGTTAGCCTTAAATTAGCTAGAAGTTAGCTAAGTTGATAAGCCGCTTCAAACGAATTGAGGTTGATTATAAATGTAGAGGTTAAGCAACGTAATGTTGGCTTAACGTTGGATTCAAGGTAGCGAACGAGCAGCCTATTACACAGAATAAATAAAAGCAGCCTGCGGCTCTTACATTCTTTCAAAGCGTCCGTAAAAAACGTTCGTGCAAAGCTTTGAGCAGTATTTCTGTCGCGCAATCGCTGCCGATAAGTCATATCAGGAACTCATTAGCTACTATTATCTACAAAGTGGCTATTTTGGCTAGATCCACATGGGCCACTTTGCAAAAAACGTCACAACTGTCTTTTTATTCCGCTAAAGTTTCCGTAGATTTACGGGAATGGTAGGGTAAAAACGACTCAGTGACTCTATCAGTATCAAAAGAGCTCTATCTGTCCTGATTCTAACCGATTCGACTTTAAAGTTTTGACAAAATCATGGCTAGTTTAACTGATTAATCAATCAAATTAGAAACCATTTCGGCGGTTGCAAATAAACTTTGCAGTCGCTGAAGGGAGCCACCCCCCGAATAGAATAGGTCGCCTTTACCCAATAGGTTAGCGGCTGCTCCATACTTGCCACCCAAAATTATTATAGAATCGGCATCACTCGCAGTTCTGAGGGCAACTCTTCCCGGTAAGTTTGAGCGAATTAAGGGAGTGACGACTTTGGCTTCGGGGCGTTGAGTTGCAATCACTAAATGAATGCCCGCAGCGCGAGCCATTGCTCCTAACCGCTGAATGCTTTGCTCTAGGGCTTTGGCGGTTTCTTTGTCGGCCATAAAGTCGGCGTATTCATCAAAAATGCACAGCAGGCGCGGCAATGGCTGGGTCGCTTTTTGGTTGTAGGTGGCCAAATCTGAGCAGCGGCTGCGTTCAAAGCGCTGGTAGCGATTGTCCATTTCTACGACAAGCCGCTCCATCAGTGCGATCGCGTCTTCCCGAGTTTTAACAATGGGCTCGTACAGCCATCGCATGTTTTCAAATTCGGGAAAGGTCACCCGCTTGGGATCGACTAGGGCTACTTGAAAGTGGGCAGGATCGTGGCGGACAAGGAGGCTGAGGAGGAGCGATCGCAAGAACTCACTCTTACCGCTACCCGTCGTCCCACCGACCAAAAAGTGACAGGTATTGGGATCAGACAAATCCGCCTCAATCAGCTCACCGTCTAAATTCACCCCAATCGCAGCTTTAGGCCCAGTCATCGGTGCAGTCATTTCAGGCTGCTGATAGTAGCTTTGAAAAAACGCCGTTTGCCGATCAGGGCGCGGTAAGTCCACACTAATGTAGCCCGCTTGAGGAGCCATCAAAGGCGGATTTGCCAAACCTAAATGCACCCGAATATCGTCTTCAAATTTGAGAATGGCGCTAACTCGCATCCCTAAATGAGGCTTGAGCTTGACACGCGCAAACGCTGGGCCTAGCGCAGAGCCGAGGTAATCGACCCCGACATTAAACGATTGCAACAGCTCGACAAGCTGCATGGCCATCTGATCGGTTGCAGAGCCAATCTTAGGATCTGTCGAATCAGCAGCAGGCACGCTGGTAGTAGGCGGCTGTATCTTTATTTTAGAAACAGGCTTAACAGATCTACTGCCTTGAGAAGATTCCACCTGAATTGCCTCAACGCGCAGCGATTCGACCCACAGCGATTCCACCTGCACGGGCACAGAAGCATCAACCGCAAAGCTTTCTGCGACAGAACCTGCGATCAAAGGTGGAATATTTTTGAAAGGAATGGGATCAGGCGGCAAGGACTTTTCTATGGGACTAATCGGGCTGATCGCATCAGTTTCAAAATAGGTCTGACATTTATTTTTTTGCGGGCAAATGTCACACAGTTCAAGGTGAGGCGTTTTGGGCGGTGGATTGGGCGCAGACGGTTGCCATGCCAGCCAAGATCTCATCTGCTGTAGCTTTGGGGGAATGAGCTGATGCACGCTTTTTTCTAGCTGATCCCAAGAGTATTCAACGCCTTTCCAGTCGGGCAATACGCTGTAGACGGCAGAGTTGATGTTGACCTTTAGCTTTTGCTTGAGCATGTAGCTATACAGCGCGACTTGAGCAAGCTGCGCGGCGGGATCGGTGGCCTGATAGGTTTTGTATTCCACCACGCACAGGCGCTGAGCGGCAAAGTCATAGACGAGGCTATCGAATCGGCCTTTTACGAGTTGGCGATCGCCATTGGGCAGCTCAAATTCATGCTTCACCGAAAGCTCCTGAGCCAAAAACGTTTTACGAATAACGTCTTCAGGCTCACAAGCATTACGATTACTCACCAGCAATTCTGCCCACCGACGAATCAGTCCTGTAATGCCTTCCCAAAGCTGATTTAAGGCAGGTACTCTTTGAGGACTTTCTTGAACCGTTGTTTGTACGAGCGGAAAAAAGACGGTGCGATAGAGCTGCTGCTGGATCTGCTGGGCTAAGGTTTCTGGATTGAGCTGGTTAGCGGGCGGCGTGAGGAGTTGTGCGATCGCCTCATCCGTACAAATGCGATCCACGCAGTCATCACACAGCTTATGAAATGCTAAGCCCACACCACCGCCTTTAGAATTGGAGGCGCGAAACATCGTCATGCCGCCTTCGTGATGGCCTAAATACATCAGCCGAGGACACTCAAAAGCCTCACGAACCTTAGTAACGCTAAGTGACTTAGGCGGTAAAAGGGGAGCGGTTGTACTCATCAGAGGTAGACCGTAGCGTTAAAGGGTCGGAAAATCAAAGTATTAGGCAGGCACATAGCACAGCAGTTGATCTTTGGGCTTAGCGTTAGGATCTAGCATCTGTATTCGATTGGTATCGCATAGCGAGTGAATTAAGCTAATCACATCGGCCGCGTCTAGCGATGGAACCTGTGCCTGAGTGCTTTCTACCAATACCTGCATCCCCATCAAAGACTGCGTAGTCATCAGGTTTAAAATGTAGTGCTTCGCTGCTTCAGTGTTTGAGGTCTTTCCGTTAGATGTTCCACCGCTACCACTGTTAGTTGAGACAACGCCCAACTGCTGGAGTAGGCTGCAATTAGACAAAACGCTGCTTTCCCGCACAAGCGTCTGTAGTTCTTTCACGTTCGGAGTTTTAGCACCAACAACCAGTTCACCACCTGCTGCTGCATTTACTAGCCGGTGATAGGTTTCTAAATACTGCACTGAGTCTAAATCTGGCTTGATGTGGAGATTTTTCTTTCCCGCAAAAACCTCTTGAAATATCTGATAGCCTCTGTTTCTTGCAGTGCCTAGCTTTTCGTTTCGGATGAGGTAAATGCGATCGCGCACCCGAGCCTCAACCATATTCTTACAGGCTCTCATCACATCGTAAAAAGACCTAAGGTTGCCATCTTCAGTCCAAACAACGCAAACTCGTCCTGAGTACTCGTACCCAAGCGAGTAGCTGCAATACGCATTGCTATTCAAAATGGCGCGTTGAATCTTCGGAATCTCTAAGGCTTCTAAAGCTTCTTGCAAACGACGAATCAGATCTGGAGAGGAGAACTGAGATATCCCCCGCAAATGTTCACCGACTCCCTTGAATTCTTTTTGCCATATGAGTTCAAAGCTGGCGCGATCGCTCTCCGGCGAAGAGATTATTTTTGATTCAAACGAATCGCTTTCGTCCGAGCTTGTCCCACCTTTGGCAGACTTGTGAGGAATCTCAGGCAAGCTACCTGTACGCTTGAATTCTCCAATTAGCTTTTTAGCCAGGATGAGCGCGGAACGAGGAGGAACCCTGCCACCTGGAAAACGGTGAGTCAGCCAAGCTTTAGTCAGTGGAGCAATAGAAGAAGTAGGCTTTGGACTAGCCTGCGCGTGCAAAGCAGACAGGCGAGCAGCCCAGATATCAGCAGCTTGATCTAACGTGATGCTTCGCAGCATCACTGCCTTGTCGATGCGAGCCATATCCGGAGGGCTAATTGCATTTTTACTATTGCGCCAGTTGCTATTAATAATGCTGACTATAATCAAAAAGTTCTTGAGCCTTGCATTGTGAATAGTGGAATTTACGTTAAAAAGAGCCTGTAAATCAGGTTTTCCGTTTGGCAAATGTGGAATGTTATCTAAGTTGTCAAAGCAGATAACAATAGGCTGAGTAGAATCAGCAATCCAGCCAATGTTCATCAGCATCTTTTGGGCTGCATCCTCAGAGTCCACCGAATGCCTTACCTTCAAAAGATTTAAGTCTTCTTCATCCAAATCTTCGCCGCGCAACCAGTCAGTTGCAGCCATTTGCAATTCAGGATTTAGCAGCGCGTAAAGAACACTAAAGAACTCTTTACCCCGATAAGCTGCTGGAAAGCTGGCCCTTAGGTCATGAACAAATACACTCCGCTCGCCTAATAGTTTTTGGGCAACGCCTTTTCGCTTGAAAATCTCTAGCCCTTTGAGCCAGCGCATGAGCTGAGACTCTGTTTGCCCTTCAGGAATTTCTACTAAGCTATCGACTGTTTGCCTCAGCACATGCCGCCAGATAAACTGACTATCTGGCCAAGGATCAACATAGGCAAAGCAGGCTCGATCATTCAGCTTTCGCTTTATTCGACCTAGCAAATGGCTTTTCCCCGATCCCGAATCGCCTAGTAGCATCAGCGTTCGAGTCTGGCGATCGCGCATCACATCCGCTAAGGTTTCCTCTACGGTATCCATCACATCTTTATGAATCGATGTAATTTCCTGAGATTGATCTGAGGTTTCTTTCCAAAAATTCCCTGGCTTAAAAGTAGCTGGATCAAAGGGATTGATATTTTTCCGAATTAGATGCTCTAAAGTGGCCACGCTCAATTTCTCTGGTGTGCTACAGGGTGTGGAATAAGTTATTAAACTGCGGGTCAAATTGCAGATTTAAAAAACGCTAATAAAGAAGAGATAGCATCTATTTTCTTGAGGAATACCGGCGTTCATTTGGTGATCGCTGTAATCACCCTGATCATGTAAGCTACTCAGCTCAATCAAATCAGCGCGTTGCAGCTCGTATAAAAGACTATCTAATTCTTCCCGCGTTAGGGGCGGCTGTAGTTTTTCGCGCAGATGATAGATCGGCAAATAGTTGTCGGAGCCCATCAATTGATCCAACTGCTTAATTTGCTGTAGGACGGCTTGGCTATCTGGCTTCACTGATGAGCCAACAGGCATCACATCATTCGATTGCATATTTGGCTGAGCTGTGGGCAAACTTCCTGACTGACCCAGATTTTCCCTGAGAAATCGTACATAGTTGCCCAGCATCGTCGCGCTAGCAGCACTCGGGTAGCTACCTGTCGGCTCATACTCGTGGAGTAAAAACCGCTTGCCTTTATCAGTTAGCCAAGCTTCTTTAATATCTTCTTTGTTGATTTTGAGCAGACCGCGCTCGGTTAGGCTGCGGATTAATTCCTGGTGAGCATCTGCTGGAACACCTGATATTTTCCCCGGTGTAGCATACCCCTCTGCCTTCTGGCACGCCTGAAGCACTTTCAGCTCGTCTGGCGTTACTGGCAAACTGGTGGTGTCCAAACCTAGCAGGGTTGTACCTGGAGGCGCTAGAGAAAATCGAGCAATTTGGCTGTCATATTCAACGATGTCTATACTGCCCAATGCTATGCAAATGCGATCGCGCTCTGGCGCTTTAGTACCGCTATTAGGATTCAGATCCTTCATTTTGCCGCGATAGTCCTCACAGCCCAATAGCTTCAATAGAAATTTCAGCTCAATCGTTTTCAAGCTCGTCATACGCAGTGACACCCCGCTCATTCATAGAAAGACCCCAACAGTTTAGTCAAACTTGATGTATCTGTAGCTATTCTTACGTTTTGTTTTTAGAGTTGCGTACAGCTTATGTATTGATTGATTAAAAAGTTTGTGAGGTCTTGCTCTGTAGGGAATGTTCTGCGGTTTATTCAATGTCATGAATAGTCGCTATCACAGCAAATCACTCAGTTCTGTCTTAGTCAAATCGGCATCCCGAAGAATTTTCAATAGCAAGCCCTTCCCAAGCGTTTTTTGCCCATGTACAGGAATTGAAACGACTCGATTGTCGCTATGCTTCATGCGGACATGGCTACCTTTTTGCCTTACAACCACAAAACCAATTTTTTGAAGCGCGGCAATCAATTCCTGGCCGGTCGGGTTCGGCAATTTAGCCACTAGACCACCACTTTTTGAATGCCAATGAATTCGGTAGTCGATTCTTCCTGAAGCTCTTCAAGGCACATTTCAATTACTTCGCGTATATTCTGCATCAGCTCGTCTATAGTTTCGCCTTGGCTATAGCAGGCTTTTAGCTGAAGAACCTCGCCGACATATAGGCCATCTTCGTCTTTCTCGATGACGACGTAGAACTCTTTGCTTTTCATAAATCTATCCTTTGACCTATTGGGCTATTATCACGTTTTTTCGGCTTTGCGATTCTGTTCTGCAGACGACGCTTCGCAATTCTGTCTCACAGACGCTTCGCGATCGCCCACCGAAACATTCCGCTCCCAAAAATAGCTGCCATCATAGCCTTGAATCGCGTGTTCACCTTCCACCAAGCTCAACCGCTTCTGCGCCAAACAGCAATAAAGCGCCTCCTGCTCCACCCCCACATACCGCCGTCCTAACTTTTTCGCCACCACCGAAGTCGTCCCCGATCCCAAAAATGGATCAAACACCACGTCGCCCGGATTGGAACTCGCCAAAACCATTTTTGCGATTAGCTTCTCAGGCTTTTGCGTCGGATGCTCTGTATTCTCCGGCATCGACCAAAACGGCACCGAAATATCCGTCCACAAATTAGAAGGATGGGTCGCTCGAAACTTACCTTGCTTTGTATCCTGCCAATCCTTCGGCTGGCCCGCGCTATTGCGATAAGGCGCAAGCACACGCCGCTGAAGCTTTACGGCCTCTACGTTAAAGGTATAGCGATCGCTCACCGTGCCAAACCAAATATCCTCAGAAGCATTCTTCCAATTCCGCTTAGCCCCTCGGCCTTTCTCCCGCTCCCAGGTAATCCGATTGCGCACCTGAAAATGCTCAGAAAACACCTCATAAATCGCATTCGACGACTGCCAATCGCAGCACATATATAT
>QBMP01000095.1:12569-14257 GCA_003242115.1 Phormidesmis priestleyi | reverse complement strand
CTCGTGATCTGCACCCGCGCCCTTCGTCATAGCGAATTTAACCCGACCACGGGGATAGTCACCGCTGCTGCCGGAGAGCCTTGGTCTTCACTGGCCTGGAAAGCCGCCCGCTATGGCCTCAAAGGCTTTGAATGGACGATTGGGATTCCAGGTACCGTCGGCGGCGCAGTGGTGATGAATGCAGGCGCTCACGACAGCGAAACCGCCGATATTTTGCTAGAAGCGACCGTTCTTAGCCCAAACGGTACCGCCACGGTGATGACGCCCTCAGACTTAGGATTTCGCTACCGCACGTCCAATCTGCAAGGGCATGACGGCATTGTTACAAGCGCCACGTTTCAGCTCAGCAGCGGCCACGATCCGGCAGTCGTCAAAACTGCCACAGCTGAAGATCTAAAATCTCGCCGCACTACCCAGCCCTACCATTTGCCCAACTGCGGCAGCGTTTTTCGCAATCCGCTACCGCACAGCGCGGCAAAGCTCATCCAAGCTGCCGGACTGAAAGGGCACCAAATTGGCCAAGCTCAGATTTCGACCCTTCACGCCAATTTTATCGTCAATCTTGGCGGCGCTCAGGCCGCTGAGGTACTGGCCTTGATCCGCCACGCTCAGTCCGTGGTGTACGAGCGTAACGGCATTAAGCTAGAGCCTGAAGTCAAAATGATGGGTGATTTTAGTGAATAGCGTTTGCTCGGTCATTGGCTCAGTCATTGACTCAGTGATTGGGCAGATGAGATAAGTCAGCGATTTGGCCTTGATTGGCGTCACTTTTCTTGGCACGGGGTGTCCAATGCTATAGTTTGACAGTTCAATTACTCTTAACCCCACGCAAGTCATGACAAAAGGGCAAGGATTCGGATTCGGTCTCGGCAAAATGAAAGAACTCACCGAGGCATTTAAAAAAGCGCAGCAGGTTCAAGAAGGAGCCAAGCGCCTGCAAGAAGAGCTAGAGCAGATGGAAATTGAAGGCACAGCAGGCGGCGGCATGGTGAAGGTGGTCATGAGCGGCAACCAAGAGCCTCGCAGCGTCACGATTTCAGAAGAAGCTCTGGCAGAAGGCGCGGAAATGCTTTCTGATTTGGTGAAAGCGGCGATGGTTGATGCTTATGCTAAATCTACAGCGACTATGCGTGAGCAAATGGAAGAACTCACAGGCGGTCTGAATTTGCCGGGGCTATAGACAGATTCAGAAGCTAAGTTAGCTGTTTTAATCAATGAACCGATGACGACTCGACTTCTTTTTGTCTGCTTAGGGAATATCTGCCGTTCGCCATCAGCAGAAAGTATTATGAACTACCTGATTAAGCCGCGGCAGTTAGGTGATAGTATTAGCTGCGATTCAGCCGGAACCGCTAGCTATCATATTGGCCATTCGCCGGATCGGCGAATGGCCGCAGCAGCAAAACGCAAAGGGATTACGCTAACAGGCAAAGCGCGGCAGTTTACCCGTGCAGATTTTGACAACTTCGATCTTATTTTGGCAATGGATCGCAGCAATTACCGCGATATCTTAGCCTTAGATGCCGGTAATCAGGCCCATAAGGTCAAACTGATGTGCGAGTTTTGCCGCAGCCACCCGGATGAAGAAGTGCCTGATCCTTACTATGGTGGAGAAGATGGCTTTGACTATGTGATTGATCTGCTGCTGGATGCCTGTATGGGCTTGTTGGAATCTGATATCGTTCTGA
>QBMP01000095.1:0-12517 GCA_003242115.1 Phormidesmis priestleyi | reverse complement strand
CGATAGTATTAATCAAAAAAACTGCTAAATAAAAAAATAAGCTAGTTGGGTGATGATTAGTTAAATGACTGGCTGCATCTCAACCACGAGCCATAAAAAACAGACCACATTTACTTTAATATTTTCTCTTACTTAGGAAATCTTATTCTAAGAAATATTACTTTACAGGCTGGTTATCTTTCTCTATTTTGTAGAGTCTGAAAGCTTTCATAGCCAAAAAAGGCAGCACTTTAAATCTTCCTGGGTTTTGAAGCAATATAACTGCTGACTTAACTGTGACTGTATCTTTCTCTCCGGCGGATTCAAAAGAGTCTAAAGGCAGTGTCTTAATTGTCGATGACACGTCAATTAACCGTTTGGTGCTCTCTAAGCTGCTGAGTCAAAACGACTATGAGGTGCATCAGGCTGAAGATGGATTTGCCGCGATCGCGATCGCCAAAACCCATCAGCCGACCGTTATTTTGCTAGATATCATGATGCCTGGAATGAACGGCTACGAAGTGTGCGAACAGCTGCGCACTGAGGCCACAACCAGCCACATTCCAATTATTTTTTTAAGCGCCTTAAATGCCCCCTTTGATAAGGTGCAGGCTTTTCAGCACGGCGCTGCTGACTATGTGACCAAGCCCTTTCAGGCGGTAGAAGTGCTGGCTAGAGTGCGCCATCAAGTCAGCCTGTATCACGCCCAGCGGGCTCAAAAGCAGCTCAATGAAGAACTTGAAAGCCGAGTGCAGGAGCGCACTCACTTATTGTCTTTGGCGCACGATCAGCTCTTAGAAATTGCGCTCACAGATCGATTGACCCGGCTGCCCAATCGGCTGGCGTTTGTCAAACAGTTGAGCAAGGTCATGGCCCAAGCTCAGATCAAACCGGATGAGCACTTTGCCGTGGTGTTTTTGGATTGCGATCGCTTCAAACGCATCAATGATTCTTTAGGCCACCGAGTCGGCGATCAGCTGCTTAAAGGGGTTGCTCGTCGTCTCAGCAAGATTGGCCAAGATCGCTTGGCCGTTCACACCGTAGCCCGCTTTGGTGGCGATGAATTTGCGCTATTGCTGACTAAAGTCTCTGACCGAGAGATGGCTGAAGCGATCGCTAACGATGTTCTCCAAGCGATCGCTCAGCCATTTGCCCTGGCCGGTCGCGAAATTGTGATCAATGCCAGCATTGGCCTAGTTTGGGGTGACTTGAGCTATGTCGCTACCGAACATTTACTGCGCGACGCAGACGTAGCCATGTACCGCGCCAAAGACGCTAGCGGCAGCGCCTACCTGTGGTTTGAATCGGTCATGCACAACCGCGCCGTCGATCTGCTCCAGCTAGAAACCGATTTACGGCTAGCTTTGGAGCGTCACGAATTTAAGCTGTACTATCAGCCCATCGTCGATCTTTACCAGCTCAAAATAGTCGGCTTTGAAGGCTTAGTGCGCTGGCAGCACCCGACCCGAGGACTGATTTTTCCAAATGACTTTATTGGCTTTGCGGAAGACAGCGGCTTTATTCTTCAGCTCGGCGCTGAGGTAATTAAAATGGCCTGCCAAGACATTGCTCAGTGGGAGCAAGCAGGCTTGATTGATTCAGAACTCAGCGTCAGTGTGAATATGTCTGCAAAGCAGCTGTTGCAGCCCGACATTTTGACTCAAGTTCAAACCTTCCTGACAGAGGCAGGCATTGACGCCCATCGCCTGCGCCTAGAGTTGACCGAGCGCTCCATTATCACCAATCGAGCCTTTGTCGATGAAGTACTCAGAACCTTTCAACAGCAAAATATTCGCCTCAGCATTGACGACTTTGGCACGGGCTACTCGGCCTTAAGCTACTTACATACGCTGCCGATGAATGCGCTCAAGATAGACCGCTCTTTTGTGCAGCCCATTACCGATCAGCCCAATAGCTTGGGCATTGTGCCGCTGATTATCAACATTGCTAAGACCATGAATATGCAGGTCATTGCTGAGGGCATTGAAAATATGACTCAGCTCAAGCAGTTGCAGCAGCTAGGCTGCGAGTATGGTCAGGGATTTTTGTTTCAAAAGGCGGTACCGGCAGATCAAGCAGTCGCACTATTGACTCAAGCGCCCAATGAGTGGATGGCTCATTGGGCAGATGATTGAAGCGCTAAGGCTTAAACACAAAGTCGTAGCCTACATAGCTGCCTGCTTCATAGTTCACAACGACCCAAGCAGTCGGATCGAATGCCAGGGGATAGGCTTCACGCGCTAAGCTTGCCGGGGAGGTTTTGGGCGCGGCTGTTTGAGAATCAGCGCTATTTTGTGGCCTATTTGGCTGAGCTGGGAGTAGGCAATAGGGCTCTTTTACGACCTGCCGCACGGCTGCTTTGTTAGAGCCTTCAGGAACAGCTAACAGGCGAGAAATTTGGTCGCGAGAAATTTCAGCGCCTGATCGAACAACTGTCTGACAGCTTGACGGATCGACTGCCTGAGGGTTCATTCGAGTCGGCACTATCACCAACAGCGCTAAAGTCGCCGCCGATCCACCGGCCCAGAGCGCTTTACGAGCGGGCGGTTTTTGTCGCGATCGCCCAGATCGCCCAGCAGATTGGTCAGTAAATTGATTAGCGCGCGAATGCGCAGGTGAATGAAATCGTGACATGGGACTGTCTCCAAAATCCATTTAATCTAATAGTACAATAATAGTACAGATAAGTACAAAAGAACTAACTCTTTGATTCATTTTGTGGATGCTGCTATCTGCGGATGCAGAACAGCGAAAAACTTTTTAGAGTAGGTCAGGCGTAAGGATTGCCGCTAGAGCCACCTGACAAACGAATTCAGCGAAGCTGCTATCAGCTAATTTCTTGTCTGCGCTGGGGCAGTAGCTTTACGCAGCGATTTCGCTATTTGCCGCAGTTGGAGGTGCGATCGCGCTACATCTCTTTATGAAGACAATCGCTTTGAAAACAACCACTTTGAAAACAACCGCTTTGAAAACAACGGTTGGGACTTTAACCTAGTCCACTACGAAGCCTGGAAAACTGGCCATACCGGCTTTCCGATTGTTGATGCCGCCGCCCGCTGTCTACTCGCTACTGGCGGCTGGCTAGCGCTCAATTTTCGCGTTCGTGCCATCTATGCCAGCTTTTTAAGTAACCTTGCGCGGGTATTTACGGAATTGCTCTCGGCAAACTGAATCTACAAATAATCAGCTGATTTACAAATTTCTCTGAATCCTCAAATTTTCCTTAATCCTTGACCTTCTCTAATCCTTCAGCATTAGAGGCATTACGCACATGGTTAACTTTCTTTTCTCCAAGCGCAGCACAAGTCGTACAGCCTTACCCATTGCAGCATTCCTTTTTCTGATCGGGCTGATTTTTTTGCTGTGCTTCGGGCCTAGAACGCTTACTTGCGCCAAAAATAGCAGTAGTCAGATCGATTGTTCACTGTCGCGATCGCTTGCTTTCGGCCTCATTCAAACCCAAGACATCCCGCTTGTAAATTTAACCCAAGCGAAAGTAGATGAACGCACCAAAACCATGATTGGGAGCAATGATCCAGCAGATGTTGCCGATCCATCAAAACCTGCTGGGCATGAAGAAACATCAGTTTACGGCGTCATGCTAGTGGGCGAGCAGACTATTCTTTTTGACGGCTATGACTACGATTACGGACAGCAGCAAGAAATAGCCGACAAAGTTAACAACTTTGTAAAAAATCCTGATACGCTCAGCCTGGTGTATCGGAGTCAAAATATCTGGCTCAACATCATGACCTTGAGCTGCTTTGGCCTCTCAGCTTTGCTGCTACTAAGCAAACGACCTAAACAACCGTAAAGAAGCTTTCTCCTAGCCTTACCGAGAACTCATTCAAGCAAACGCCCTTTGCAAATAGAAAAATCAATCGTGTCTCAACCCGATAAGGTTTGGGAGCGCACAGATTCAGATAGCTCAGTCCTAAACAGGTTGGAAAGCCAAAATCACCAAAGCTAAACCGCGCCATAAAAATTGCCTATCTTAGTTCTAAGCGTGAAGATCTATCATTATCAGCAAGCCTTAATGATTAGAAAGCCTTAGCTGAGTGAAAAGCGCCATGCCAACCTATCGATCAAAAACCTCTACACACGGCCGTAATATGGCGGGCGCCCGCGCGCTCTGGCGGGCCACCGGAATGCAGAGTGAGGATTTCGAGAAGCCAATCATTGCGATCGCTAATTCCTTTACCCAATTCGTGCCCGGTCACGTTCACCTCAAAGATTTGGGTCAACTGGTGTGCCGTGAGATTGAAGTAGCCGGTGGTATTGATAAAGAGTTCAACACAATCGCGGTAGATAATGGCATTGCTATGGGTCATGACGGCATGCTCTACAGTCTGCCTTCGGGTGAGATCATTGCCGATTCAGTTGAGTATATGGTCAATAGCCACTGTGCCGACACGCTGGTCTGCATTTCTAACCGTGACAAAATTACCCCTGGCATGATGATGGCAGCTGGACTTGGTACGAACCACGCCCGCTGCTGCTAGCTTGAAAGGCTGCCTGTAGATTGCAATAGCTTGAGTTTAGCTGGCGCGGTAAGCGGGCACTTGGCAAAAGCGTCTGGCTGGAAAATCTACGGGGACAATGCAGCCGCTGGAGATCGCATCGTCTAAAATTGCCAGCAGCCTTTTTTCTTCACAGGTCAATCGGCTCGTGCGATAGCTGTCCACCTGAGCGGCTACACCAGGCGCTAGTTCACCATTTGTCATAGCAGTGCGAACTAATGACTCTAAACCCGTTGCTCTAGACTTAAAGTTTGACATATAAAACATTTCTCGTAGAAACCTAATGACTCACATTTCTGTTTTCTCAAGCCGAACTTTATGCTCCGGACAAAAACATCAGAAATAAATTTCATCATGAGGGAGGCGACACGCTTTTCAGGCTATTCAAATGTAGCGATTTACTTTGATAATAAGCTCAGTTAAAAGAACTATTTATCTTAATACCTTGCTTTAAATCGAACAGGACATAATCCGTAAAAGCCTCTGCTTAAGGCAGTTTTAGCGTATTGATACAACTTTTGATTGGCTAAATATTACCGACCAAGAGCTGTTTTAAGCGCCGATACATAGGCTATCCTATCCTCAGTAATTACAACGATTTTAGGTGTTTACATTGTCCTTAATATAGGACAATAATATTTTTCTCATTGTCTTTATCAGGTGCTAATTGGAGGCTTTATCGGTACTTCTTAAATGCTATCAGTAACGCTTAAGTATATTCACGAATCTGTAGTTATTTTTGCTTAGCTTCATACCTTCAAGGCTTTTTTACGCAAATTTAGGGAGTTATATGAGCTATCGAAAAAGCTATTGATTTTTGTTAGTTAGTCACGCGTTAATCAGTGCGTCGGGCGCTGAGTTGGCTGCTGAGCGGCTAGGGCGATCGCCTGCGGAAAAATTAAATGTTCCTGCTGCTGAATCCTGGCCTGTAGCGTCGCTGCCGTATCATCGGGGAGTACTGGCACCGCTGCCTGCATGATAATTGGCCCGCTATCGACGACTAATTCGACATAGTGCACGGTGCAGCCTACTATTTTGACCCCGGCGGCTAGGGCTTGTTCGACTGCCCGCACGCCCGGGAAGCTGGGTAGCAAGCTGGGGTGAATATTGAGAATCCGATTGGGAAAGGCCGAAATCAGCCGCTGACTCACCCGCCGCATCCAGCCCGCCATAATCACCCACTCCACTTGGTAAGCTTGCAGTGACTGAGCGATCGCTTCATCTAATGCCTCTCGCTGCTCAAAGCAGCGGTGATCTAAAAGCTGCACAGGAATGCCGAGTCGGGCGGCTCTATCCACGACTTTGGCCCCAGGGTTGTTATAGATCACAACTTCGATGCTGGCGTTGAGATCGCCTGCGGCAATAGCTTGAGCTATAGCCTCAAAATTACTGCCGCTGCCCGAAGCCATCACCCCTAGTCGTAGGGGCGATGGTGAGCCTGTCATAGAGCCGGTAGAACCATTGACAGTAGGAGAGACCAGTGCGGAAACCAGTGCAGAAACCATAGAATTGTTGAAAGTCAAAAGTAGAGTGTGCTAATTAAGGGGCAGTACCTCCGTAGAAGCACTGCTTTTTGAGCTTTTGCCAGCATTTATACGGATTCTCTGTAAATTCTCTGAGGCTGGCTTCCGGATTACAGCGTATATATCAACAATGCCTTATATTCTGACTGCCGAAAAGGGTAGCCTTAATTCTTGTTGAAAGATCCGTCAAACTGCTTGTCAAATTGCCTAAAGATTGCCTAATGAGCCTATCCAAGAGTCTAGCGGAAAGCCTATCTGGATCAGTTGCTATGTTTGATGTTTTGAGCGCGATCGCCCAACCTATCTACATCAAAAACAATCAGCACCAGTGGCTCTATGTAAACGAAGCTGCCGCTATGCTCATAGGCCTATCTGCTGAGGCAATTGTAGGCCGCAGCGAAGCCGATTTTTTGCCGCAGCCGCTGGCACAGCAAATAGCTCGGCAAGATAGCACTTTTTTCGCAACGGGCCAGGAAAGCTCTATCCCGTTAATATTTCACTCAGACTGTCAGATGATCGCGCAGCACAAGCTGATTGAAATTGAAGGTCAAATGGCGCTAGTCAGCACCTTGAAGGATGTGACCGCCATCGCTCATATCCAGCAGACCAACAAAACCCTCAGCCAAGAGCTGAAAGCCAACCGCGCCGAGCTAAAAACTGCCCTCAAGCTAGAATCCACCCTCAAGCGCCTCACCGACCGCGTTCGCGATAGCCTCGACGAGCAGCATATTTTACAAACCGCTGTTGACGCGCTGGTCGATGTGCTGCATGTCAAAGCCGCCAACACCGCTCTTTATGACCTAGAGCAAGGCACCTCCACGGTGTATTACGAATGCTGCTCAGCAGGCTATCCATCCATGCGCGGCCGGGTGTCGCAAATGGAAGCCTACTCCGAGGTCTACCATCAGCTTTTAGATGGCTCCTATCTACAGTTTTGCTCAATTGCCCCCCACCCTGAGCGCGGCAGAGTCTCTATGTTTGCCGCCCCGATTCGCGATGATCGCGGCGTTTTGGGCGATTTGTGGCTAATCAATGATGTCAATGAAAGCCTTGCTGAGATAGATATTCGGCTCGTGCAGCAGGTGACGAATCAATGTGCAATCGCCATTCGGCAAGCCCGCCTCTACCAAGAATCTCAGTCTCAAGTGCGTGAACTGGAGCGCGTCAACACCCTCAAAGACGACTTTCTCAGCACCGTCTCGCACGAGTTGCGCACCCCGGTCACCAGTATGCGCGTTGCCTTGCAGCTACTCGGTATCACGCTCAACCAAGCGCATGACCTCGATCAAGAGCTGGCAAAGCCTCATTTAGAACAGAGCCGCATTGCCCGCTACTACCGCATTCTCGCAGAAGAGTGCGAACGCGAGATTAGCCTGATCAATGACCTGCTCGATTTGCAGCGGCTCGATGTTGGCAACCATCCGATGATCATTCAGCCGATTGGTCTGGCAAACTGGCTGCCTAACCTGGTCAATGGCTTTCAGCCCCGCGCCAAATCTCGGCAGCAAATGCTCACCCTCACCATCCCCGCAGATCTGCCCGAACTGCGTTCAGATCTTGCCAGCATTGAGCGAGTCCTGGCCGAACTGATCAATAACGCCTGTAAGTACACCCCCCCAGATCACAGCATCCATATTGCGATCGCAGGTGAACAAAGCATTATGCGCTTCAGTGTGGTCAATACCGGCGTTGAAATTGCCGAAGAAGAGCGTCTGCGCATTTTTGACAAATTTTACCGGGTTCCTAGCGCCGATCCTTGGAAGCAGGGCGGCACTGGGCTAGGGCTAGCATTAGTCCAAAAGCTGGTCGGACATTTAGAAGGCACTATCACGGTGGAGAGCAGTCATGGTCAAACGGCTTTCTTAGTGGAGCTGCCCTTAGCGTTTTCTAGCCAGTGATCGGTTAGTGATTCAATCGCCAGACCAATCGCCAGACAGAATCACTAGACAGCAGCTCTAACGCCCTACGCTAACGACCCGTAGGAACTGGCGGTAGCGTTTGGGCACTAGGTGCTAAGCGGGGCACTACGCTAGCCGTTGAACTTGCACCTGAGGCAGCAGGATTAGCCGCAGCGGCGGCCGGGAAGGTAAAGGGAAAGCTCACGGAAGTCTGGCTAGCTGAAACGTTACCTGTTCGAGTTTGTACCTCACCTCGAATTAAGGTGTCTAATGTAAAGCTAATCGGCACTTCAGCGCCGCAGTGGCTAAATAGCTCAACTCTCACTACATAGTTACCGGGCGCGCCGCCGCCGGTTGGCCAAAAGATATTTTCGACGGGAGCGGCCATGCGCTCGGCGCAACCTGCATTCGCATCAATATCGAGTTGGCCACCTGAGGCGATCGCCGGATTAAAGTAAGACACCTCATCATTAAATGGATCTCGCACGTACAAATCGAGATCGTCAGCGGTATTCCAGCGCAGCGTGACTTGAACATCACCCGTTTGCAGCACGACTGCTTGCGACTCCGCAAAGCCAGGGCATAAGGCGCTAAGATCGTATTGAACGCCTTCTGGGCTCTGGACGTAGCAGTGTAAGTCGGCGCTGGGCACTTGCGCGGCAGCCGGGGCCTGAGGCCACCCACCCCCTAACAAGCTACCGAACAGGCCACAGGTCAAAATTTTTTGGGCGCTTTGAAGCAGGCGTGCGGTTTGCTGAGCGTATTTTTCACCGTATTTGGTAAAGGCAGGAGGATATGCGGACATGGCTATCTGCTGAGGGTATGGGTTGAGGTTAATTAGAATTGAGTGAGATGGACTTAAGCGAGATGGACTGGTTCGATAAACTGGGTAATATCAAATGAACTTAATAAGATGCCTCTCAACGTTCAGGCCGATTCAATCAGCCAAATTTGATGAAAAAGCCTTGAATATAGAAGCTAAAAGCTAGATTTCAGCTCATATTGCGCGCTTGCCACTAACGTTCCCGCAGGCCACTGGGCGTTTTCTAGCGAAACACACGGGAGATATAGTCACAGCACCGAAGTTTGGGTTTATACTTTTCGTCTATACTTTCGTCGGCAAACGTGCTAATCAAAAGAGCACACTCCCAGAGTCACCTTCATGGTTTCGTCCATCCTAGCCATCCTTTCTTTTTTGCTTTTTGGCTATACCGTCGGCTCAGTGCGCATTATTAAAGAGGGCAACGCGGCTCTTGTCGAACGCTTGGGCCGCTATAGAGGCACGCTCGAACCCGGACTCAATTTCATTGTGCCCCTGCTCGATTCAGTGGTGCTGCAAGACACCATGCGAGAGCAAACGCTCGATATTGAGCCGCAGAGCGCGATTACCAAAGACAGCGTTAACCTTAAGGTGGACGCCATTATTTACTGGCGCATTTACAACCTTGAGCGCACCTACTACGCGATTGAAGATGTAGAGTTTGCCATGCAGGAACTGGTGATTACGGCGCTGCGCTCTGAGGTCGGCAAAATGGATTTTCAGAGCCTGTTTTCTTCTCGCGAGACGATAAATCGGGCCCTGCTAGATGTGCTGGATGAGGCGACTGCACCGTGGGGACTGAAAATTAACCGAGTGGAAATTCAAAAGCTCGATCCGCCGCAGAACGTGGTTGATGCGATGCAGCAGGAGGCCGAGGCCGAATTTAAAAAACGCGCCACTATTTTGGAGGCCGAAGCGACCGTAAAATCGATGCAGTTGCTCTCCAGAGCCCTGGAAGAAACAGACAATCAGCGCGAAGTGCTAAATTATATGCTGGCGCAGCGCTACGTTGAGGCTAATCAGAAAATTGGTGAGAGCGAAAACTCTAAAGTCTTATTTATGGATCCTCGCTCATTGACAGAGGGCCTGGTAGATCTCATCAACGAGGGCGACGCTTCTAATCGCTAATTTTTTTAATCACAGTTTTTTAATCACTAAGTTCTGACGTAGTTTTTTGAGGGATGTCGCTAGAGGGATCTATTTTTTTATGGTCGAAACAGTTGAAAAAACCGCTGACGTCTCAGCCGTTGAACCGATTCATCTGAGTGAGCGGCCTACCGAAGCTCCGCTGCTCGGTCGCTCGCTAGAGTCGCTGACTGAGTGGGTGATGCAGCAGGGACAGCCTGCCTATCGAGGCAAACAGCTGCACCAGTGGATTTATGGCAAGGGCATTCGCTCACTTGATGAGGTGACGGTATTTTCTAAGCAGTGGCGATCGCAGCTCAAAGATTTTCCCATCGGGCGATCGCAGCTTCACTACCGCTCCGTATCACCTGATGGCACGATCAAATATCTGCTCAAGCTCATCGATGGCCACATTATCGAAGCGGTGGGTATTCCTTCAGATAAGCGCCTGACGGTATGCGTCTCTTCTCAAATTGGCTGTCCGATGGGCTGCGACTTTTGCGCGACGGGTAAAGGCGGCTTTGCCCGTAACTTAGAAGTGCATGAAATTGTCGATCAGGTGCTCACCGTTCAGGAAGATTTTCAGCGGCGAGTCAGCAATATTGTCTTTATGGGGATGGGCGAGCCGCTTTTAAATACTGAGAATGTGGTGGCAGCAGTGCGATCGCTCAATCAAGACATCGGCATTGGCCAGCGGATGATCACAGTTTCGACGGTCGGCATTCCTGGCTACATTCGCCGCCTTGCCGAACAGCGCCTGCAAATCACCCTCGCGGTGAGTCTTCATGCCAGCAACCAAACGCAGCGGGTTCAGCTAATTCCAAGCGCCGAAAAATACCCGCTGAAAGATCTGCTAGATGAGTGCCGCGACTATGTAAAAATCACGGGTCGCCGGGTCACCTTTGAATACGTTGTGCTGGCAGACTTAAACGATCAGCGTGAACATGCCCTAGAGCTTGCCAGTGAGCTGCGCGGCTTTCAGAGCCATGTCAACCTGATTCCCTACAATCCGATTACCGAAGTTGATTACCAAAGGCCCACTCGTCAGCGAGTAGAAGAATTTACGCAGCAGCTCAAAGAGAAAGGCATTACCGTCAGCGTTCGCTATTCGCGCGGACTCGATAAAGACGCCGCCTGCGGTCAGCTCAGAGCTTCTAAGGCCGTCTCGTCGGTCAGCTAGAGAGCAGACTAGCAGATCTGCTAGAAAGCCCATCTGCCCTGCATCTGCTAGGGCGAAGTGAACCAAACTGCATCGGCAAATCCTGGCTCTACTTCGCTCTCTATCGGCATGAGTCTAATACTGAGCTGCTTCACATCAGGTAGCCGCCGCGCTACCCGGCTCACAATGCCCTGGTTATAGGCAACGTGCCCTTCTCCAACGAGCACAATCACCTGCTGAGCCGGTTCTGCAATTAGCTGTTGCACAATTCGATCAGCCATCGTTTCATCCCAAAGCACTTGGGCAGCAAAAAAGTTTTCAAAACCAGTGCTGTTGCCAACGCCGCCGTGCGCTTCAAAAGCCTCAGCCATACGGGTTCGGTAAGCAAGATCGGCGATGTCGATGTCGGCTAAGGGCGGAATATCAGCAAAATCTGTGGGCGATAAGCTACTGAGGCCACTGTTTGCGACTTTGCGAGTAATTTCAGTCGGGGTGTTGAGGGCGATCGCGGCTATTTTCTCAGCCTTGGCATAGCGCAAAATCGGAGCATAAAATTCCCAATCGTAGCCCCAGCGCGTCTCGTATTCGCTCTGAGCGATTAGCTCGGCTTCGGTCATTTCTCCCGCCAAATAAGCATCGAGTGCTGGCTGAAACGGGCGCTGAAACATTTCTAGGGCGATCGCAACTTCTCTATCTTCAAGGCCAGCCTGCTCAGCCAAAGCCTGCACAATTTCTAGCTGAGCCCGGTGATCTGCGGTATCTGTATGGGTTTCAGCTAAGTACACGACCTGAATAAACTCGGCCTGAATGAAATTGGACTGATCTTTGGCCTGGGCTTTGGCGGCCTGAACTGAAGCATGAGCCGTATGCACGGGCGCAGCGCATATCAGCAGCCAAGTTAGCAGTGCAGCGGCCAAGTATCCTAGATACCTCTTATCAGCAACCCTAGCTAACCCCTTTAAATCGCTATTCAAGAAGCTGCGCCAACGCTCGCGTGATTATTCACTTTAGATGAGCGCTGCTTAGAGGATGGTTGGGATTGTTCTAACGGGGGGCTCACTCTACGCTTTCTAGCGTCTGACTGCGCCTTGGATTTTGATTTTGACTTTGACTTTGACCTAGCCTTGGACTTGGCGTTTGCTGAAAGCTCAGCGCCAGTCGCCGGTAAGGCTATATCGCGACTTTCGTTTTGAACCGCGCTGGGCTTCAATGACTGATGGCGCAGCACAGGAACTTTATAGAGCGCATGGATATCATTAATAGGCGCATCTCGACGACCTGTAGAAAGATTCGAGAGAATTGCTAAACACGTCTCCTTACAAGAAACCGTTGCTAGCAGACGAGAATCACTATAAATACCCCATTTTCCTGAGGGCAACTGCTGAGTAGAAAAGTTCATTTGTTTAGAAATTTGCTTAGAGATCTGATTGAAGAAGCTACGTAACTTTCAACCAAGCCAAATTGTTAACTTACTTTTCATACTATCTCAATTG
>QBMP01000094.1 GCA_003242115.1 Phormidesmis priestleyi | reverse complement strand
GTTGTTGAATGATGCGCGCGGGGTGCGCCTGCGAGTGGATGATCTGCACCTGATAGCGTTTGCCGTCTATGGTGACAAAGCCGTGGGCGGATCTCTTGCTAAGTTCACTGTTTGGTTTTGTCACGGTTTTACTTGAGTCGATAGGTTTGTAGCTTGTCGTAACCAACGGTTTTGGTTACGAGCCCTTTGTTTTCAAGGGCTTTAATCTGGCGATCGCTGATTTTGTGAGGGTGAGCCCGTCGGTTAGGTTGAATCAGCATTTGGTTGAGGATGTAGCCACCAGCAGCCATCTGGTCAATGATTTCCTTTTGTTTCATGATTCGGAGCGATACCATACGGGGATTTTGGTGCGCTTTGCCCAGTTGTAGAGGGCGCGATCGCGCGTCGCTTTCGGCAGGCACTCCACACCCGATTTCAATTCGCGGGCGGTGCTCGGTGGCAGTTTGGCCAGCTTTTCGGCCAGCTCTTGTTGCTCGCCGTCGCTGAGTGGTTGGGCAGCTGCAACTTGCTCTGGAGTATCCTTAGTCATGAGAATCCTTTGAATGAAGGGTTTTTAAATGGTGCGATCGCCGCGCTTCTCTATGTGCTTGGACGTGCTGATGAGTAGGCGGCGATTGTGCTGTTGATTGTGCGGATTCAACTGGGAGGCGGTGCGCGGGAACTATTAGGGCGCACGTCCAAGGAAGAATTTATGAACAGGTTTCTCAAGGTTTTAGGTTTCATTGCTTTAGGTGTGGTCGGTTTGTGGGTTGGGGTGGCCGTGCTTCACACTGGCCTGGAGGTGACGGGCGATCTCTTCTACTGGTTTAGACGCGAGTTCTTGCCAGGAATGATATGGGCGGTGGTCATTGGGCTTGTGTTGTGGGGTGGCTGGGTGCTGCTGTTTGGCCCTGATGAGAGAGCGTAGTAGTGGCCACCGGCATTGCTGCCGGTGGCGGTGTGTTTAGTCGATCTGGGTGATATTGAAGCGCTTAGGCTTCACGGTAATTTGTTTGCTGTGGCTACGGCGGCGTCTCGATCCTTTCGGGATGAGTCGCTCACCCAACGCACCTTCAAACATCTTTGTGGTTCCTGCTATCGCTTCTTCAAAGCCGTCATTGATGGCATCTGCCCGCTCCTGATCGGACATGGTTACTTCGCCGGTGAGATTTTCAAACTCAAATCGCTGGCCACTAACCATCTCGGAAAGATACTTTCCTGCGAGGATGCCGAAGGCGTTCATTGCGAGTTGGTTTTGTTTTTCGATGTTCATTGCTATCCTGTAGTTAAGAAAGACGAAAGGCGATCGCAATCCACACCTGGTGGAGAACGACCGCCTTTTATTTGCTGAGTAAGCTGTATATTCATTGGGCGTCCTACTTGCACTAGGGCGTATTCCCTCCGGCCTTTGGCTGGGGGGTTTTTAGTTTTCTGAGCTAACTGAACCAAGGCCAAGAGCCTGAAGCCTTATTGGTATCGTGGCTATCTCTTCAGGCTCGTAAGCTGCAACCAATTGTTCAGGTGTACAGCCGCTTGCAGACATCAAAAGCAACCATTGCGAAGGCTTTAGCCTAGGCACACTCTTACGAGTGTCCCAATCACTTACGGTGCCTTGCCTTACATCCAGTAGTGCAGACATTTTCGTTTGAGTTAGTTTTGCTAATTCTCTTATTCGCACAGGGGTTAAAGGCGTGTTTTGCTCTTCAGCCATTATACTATATTTGTATACGTTTTGCGTATACAAGGATGGGTTGGACAGAACTAGGTAGGAGAACTTGTCAGGTTAGGCCCGCCTAGTTGTCCCATTCTCCACACATATTGACCAACAAAAAAGCAGCCCACGAAAGGCGGCTGAATGCCCTTAGTAGACTGCTTTACTCACAGGTAGGAGGTATAGCGATTATTTAGAGTTCAACCATTACCGGCGCTGGCTGGCTTCCCTTTTGCCGAACCAGCCAATCACGTAGAGCCTTTTCACGGGCGGCATTTATCGAAGCGTGTACGGAAGCCCAATTTACGGATTGCGTCATGCCTGAAACCTGTGATGAGTTAGCTTTACAGCCATCTTAGGCAGCGTCAGGACACATGTGCGATCGCAGTTCTAAAAGAGCCGTAGTAACACGCAAGTATCAGAACAGACAAAACCCCTCCGAGTCATCAGCTCGAAAGGGTTTCACGAAATAAAAAATAGCAATGAACGTTATGCAACATATTTTACACGATTTCTCCGTGTGGCGGTGGGCGTTTTCGCGTCGCCACCCACTCGCCCAGCAGACCAGACTAGAAATACTGTGGCCAGTAGCGATCTGCCGCCATGCCCCGGCCTACGCACACCGAGCATGGATCGTTCATCTGCAACGGCCTCGCCTCTTCATTCTCAACGCCTACCGCCTAGAGCTGGAATACCTGCTCTCACAATCGATTAATTAGTTCTTAAAGCCGCCCCCAATACCACAGGGGACGGCTTTTGTAGTTTTACCCCTCATAACAATGTTCAAAATAACTGATCATATCGAGTTTGACTCGTCACTTCGAGCTGTTTGCCCATCTTGTGAAGCCGACGGCAAGGGCAAAAAGAAAAACCTTGCCTTGGTGCCTGGGACTGATGGTGCGTATAAATGTCACCGGGGCTGCTCAACCGAAGATATTCGAGCCGCACTCGGCCAAGAGAAGCCGCGTCAGATACCCACAGCCCTCGCACAGCCGCAGCGCACCTCCACCAGTGTTCCACCTCAGCGAATTGCTCAAGATCACGCACTCATGAGCAAATCATCCAAAGCGCTTGAATGGTTGAATGCAAGGGGCATAACCGAAGAGGCGATAGCCCATTTCAAGCTAGGCATTGCCAGATCGAAAGCAGGCAGCAAGCACATCCCCAGCATCAGCATCCCCATCCCAAACGCCACCGGCACCCAATACTGGCGTAAAAAACGCATAGCACCGTGGCTCACCGGCGACGACAGACCGGCAGACGCTCAAGACTGGAGCCAATACGGTATCCCTCAACAAGTCTTCTTCACTCATAAACCAGATGGCGCTGACTGCACCTACCTATGCGAAGGCGAATGGGATGCGATCCGCTTGGGCTGGGAGATGAGAGCTGATCCAAAAGTAGCGATCGCCTGCTTCACCTGTGGGTGCGGCTCGGCACCGGCACCGGACGAGCTGGATAGAATGCCGGGTGACGTGGTGATCTTCTACGACCAGGACGAGCCAGGGCGAAAGGGCGCGAAAAAACTGGCCGATAGGCTAGGCACCAGAAGCAAGGTGGCCACCGTTCCAACAATCGAAGGCTCGGAAGAGGGATGGGACATCACTGATGCACTCAATGTTTTTGAGATTAAGGATATTCATGAGGCGGCTGCCAAGGCTGAGCGGTGGGCGATAGCAACCAAGAAAAATGATGTGCAGCTGCGCATGATCACCAATGCAGAGCTGATTGATAGAGCGGCTGACTACATTGATTGGCTCGTGCCTGAGCTGCTGACCTGTGACGAACTGTTTGTTTTAGGGATGCCACCACGCGGCGGTAAGTCGCTTTGGTGTATGACGCTAGCGAAAGCGATCGCCACCGGCGGCAAATTTTTAGATAGACCAGTCACACAGGGAAGCGTTCTTTACGTCAACCTGGAAGATGGCGACGCCAAAATAAAAACGCGCCAAATTTCCCAAGGCTGGGATAGAGATCTACCCGTCTACTGGCTAGACAAATTCAAGCTCACCGAACTGCCTGACCTGGGCGAGGCCATAGATGAAATCGGCGATGTGCGCCTAGTCGTTCTCGACACCTTTAGCCGTGTGCGCAGCGACGGCATGAAAGAAACCGGGGCAGAAATGGGTCAAGTGCTGGAGCCACTACAGGAAATGTGCAAAGCCAAAAACGTCTGCGCTATCCTCACCCATCACCTCAGCAAAGGCACCATTGAGAAAGACCAAAACCCTTTTGACCTGCTCAGAGGTAGCGGCTCAATTAGGGCGACGGCGCGCGGCTCAATGGTGATTATTCCGGCTGACAACTGCTATCGGCTGATCGCCGAAAATGGCCATACCGACAATATGGATCTAAGAATTCGCATCAATCCAGCCACCCTTGAATGGCGCTTGCTAGGCAACTGGGAACCACGGGTCGATGGCGATATGAAAGACCAGATTTTAGATCACCTAAACCTCATAGGCGAGGCAACTGTCACAGAGGTAGCCAAATCGCTAAATTTCAAAGCGTCGTCTGTAAGCACCATCCTGTATAGATTACAGGCGGACGATATGGTGATCAAGGTGGGAGGCAAAGGGCCAAGGCCAGCCCGCTATATGCGTAGCGCCAACTACCGCCAACAGCTGGATAGCCTGTTGGCGGTAGCTAACCCAGACGGGGAAAGCGATACAGCCTTGCGCCAACAAAAAGAAGGTTACAGGGAATATAGTGATCAAAGTGATCATTCTGCTCTAAGTGATCAAAACTCAATGATCACTTCAGAAGAAATGATCACTTTGAGCCCTGATAAGGGTAATTGTTGGCGCAAGGACTCTAAACCAAGCACAGCAGGGGATACAAAGCGCCAACAGGGTGATCCGCTGTTGGCGCTAGATGGCGCTAGCAACTGTCACACACTAAAACCGGGTGATCAGGTTCGATATGTGGGCCAAAATTGGCAACGTGAGCGCATCTGCGGGCGTAAAAAACTGATAGTTGAATCTATTGCTGAAGATATAGCGGTAGTCAACCACACGGCTTGGCGATTTACTCAATCAATCGCCGTTTCTGAGCTAGCGATCGCCAAATAGATGAAAGGGCAGCGCAGCAGGCGCGGAGGGGTAAGCGTGGCCGTTCGTAGAAATATATTGCGCCTGCGCTGGCAATATCTAGGCAAGCAGCGGCAGCTATCGCTTTACCTTCCCGACACACCCGAAAATCGGGAGCTGGCAGCTCGGAAAGCGGCTGAAATGGAAGCCGACATCATCAGCGGCGACTATGACGAGTCGCTAGAACGTTATAGAGTCATTGCCTATCAGACCCGCTGGCAGAAGCCCACCGCCTCTACCGCTGATTTATTTGATGCCTTCACCGCATCTAAAGCAGAAGCAGGCACCAGCGGTCAAACCATCTCGACCAAATACCGAGCGCTGCGCTCAAACATTGCTCGATTTAACCGGGATGTCATGACCGTCAAAGATGCGCGGGCGGTTGTCGCGCTGCTGCGCGTTCGTCAATCGCCCAAAACGGCCAATCAAAACCTAGTGCTGCTAAAAGACTTTGGGCGCTGGCTTCTCGCTCAAAAGCATCTCAGAGAGAACGTGTTTGAGCAGATCCACCCGATCAAAGGCGCTAACGCGGTAAAAGTGCAGGACAGAACGCCATTCTCACTCGATGAGCTTGCGCAGTTCCTCATGACCATGCTGTTACACCCAGCCGCTAGCCACTACTACAGCTTTACTGTGGTGCTGTTTTCCCTCGGTCTGCGCCCTTCCGAGGCCATCGGCTTACGGTGGGCACATGTAGATCTAACCCGGCGACTGGTGACTATTCGCGAATCACTCACCCGCTCACCCGATGGGCTCACTTCTGGGAAATCGAGGCAGCGAAAGGGCACCAAAACAGATAACGTACGGGCTTTGCCAATGAGCGATCGTCTACATCAGCTATTCACCGCGCTACAACCCAAGGACGCGCAGCCCGATGATCTGATTTTCACCGCCGCCGGTGGCGGGCCCATCGATGACCATAACTATCGTGAACGCTATTGGAAGGTAGTTTGTGAGGCCGCAAACGTCCGCTATCGACCGCCCTACACATCACGCCATACGCTGATCAGCTACGGCCTAGAATACGGCGGATGGACAGTAAAGCAAGCTGCCGCCGTCGCTGGGCACAGCACCACCCGCATGATTGAGGAAACCTACAGCCATCTTTTAGAGATGCCCTCGATGCCGGATATTCACTAATTGCCCATTAATTGCCCCACTTTGCCCACTAACGACAAAAGCCGCCCTCATATGAGAACGGCTTAAAGCCTTATATTGCAAGTGTTTCGCCAATCGGAGCGGCGGGATTTGAACCCACGACCCCTACTACCCCAAAGTAGGCACGAATCCTTATAAATCAATACTTACAGCCTTTATTTTGGCCCTCTGCCCACAATCTGCCCACAAATGACCAAATTTTAAGTAGCTAGTTGCTGCCGTTGGCCTGTTGCCCCAATAGGTAGTCAAGGATGCGGTCATGTCGTTCGCTAGCGGCTGTGAGGCTATCAATTCTATCGGTCAATCTTTCAATGGCTAGGGCATTGCGATCTATGCGCTGAGTCAGCCTATCAATGGCGGTTGTGTTCTGCTGTGCTAGCGCCGATGCCTGTAAGAGGAAGTCCCCGGCGCTGGTAAGCACTTCCTCTACCCTGTTCATCCGATTTTCTAGGCTGCTTAGCCTGTCGTCGCTCATTTACTCGCCCTACGCTTTTGACTGCTCTTTACCGTCGTGAATAGCCAGCTCACCAGACTGCTCAGCTTTAGCAACCTCAGCCGCCGCAACTGACTCAACCAAGTTACTCAGACTTCTAAACCGTAGCTCTGCTAGCCTTTCCAGTTTCTGCTTAAGTTCTGGGTCACAGTAGGCAACCAATCTTGCTTTATCTGTTGCCACGCTTGCTTTTGAAACCATTGTGTTTACACCTCATTAGGGTACTAGATGTGCCCTCACTCTACCTTAAGTATGCACACCGTATCCATACCATGATACTATCCAACTGAAAAGGGCACCTGAAAAGCGAGTAAAGCGCTCAGGTGCCCTGTGCTCAAGCATCTAACAGGAGCCTCACTATGAAAACACAATACGGCGCGCCCTATGTACGCGCTGATCACACTCACGGCTATCAGGGAGGGCAATCAGCATGTCTCTCTCAATAGCTGCATTAGTCTTAGGCAGTCTGGCAACTATGACGCTAGTGAGCGGCGCAGTCGGTTGGGCCACCCACAACCGGCAGTCAAGCAGCCGCTGGGCCGCTGATGCGTGGCGCGGTGTGACGCATCGTAATGGCGTCACCGGCGTCATTCCATTCGCGCCCACAACCGCACGAATCAATGCCCCTGGCATGGTCGAAGTCTTTCCGCGATCGCACACGCCTGAGCGCCCTATCCACGCATGGGAGAGCGCCGACATCCCCGGCGACCGTCCCCGACATACCTCTAATGGCAACAGTGAAGTTATCCCTACCGTTCGCCCCGGTGATGAGCCAGTAACCGAACTGCCTTGCCCGCCGCTTGAACTCAGCACACCACCTGATCCAGCAGAGCGGGCTAGATGCAGGCGGCTGTATGCGCAAGGGCTGAGCCAAACCAAGCTGATTAAAGAAGTTTGGGGACTGTCCAAAGGCGGTGGGGCCAAGTATGCAGAAGCCCGCCGCCGCTTCCGTATGCACGTTTCAGATATCGCGCGGCCTGATTTGCGTTACGCCCTACAACGAGAGGAGGCACAGAACGATGCTTGATATTCCCATGCTCACCCGCGTCTTTGCCGGTATCCTGCTAGCGCTGGGCCTGTATCTCGCGACAGAGAATACCATCATCAGCGCCGATGTCTTGCAGTCATCATCCGGCGCTAGTGCCGTCACCGCTTTCGCCGTCGCCGTCGCAGCTACCGGCCTAGAGCTGACCTTTGCTAGCTGGATGCGTCAGGAGAAAGGCGCGGCCACAGTCGTTGGTCAGCTTCAAAAGAAGCCATTACACACCTCTCTACGCTTGCTATTTTCGGGCTTTGGCCTAGCGCTGGTCTATCACTTTGACCTGCTCACCACCGCCCGTCACCCGTCGTTTCTGCAAAGCGATAACTACTTCTTTACGGTGATTGTGATGTCGCTGGTGTTTGGCCCGGAAGCCTGCATCGTCATTTCATCATGGCTATGGAGTAAAGCCCGTGATGTAGAGAGCCGCCAGCTAGACCAAAACACCACTAAGGATGCCGAAAACCGTAGGCTCAAGAGCAAGCGTGATCGGCTAGTTGCCATCGCCGATGAAGTGGGAGCTGCTGAAGCGATTTCTACCGCCCGCCAGCGCTGGGGAGGTAGCCAAACAGACAATGACAGCCTGTAACCGCACTGAACTGGCTTTACTGCCTACCTTCATTCACCCGGAATCAATACCACCGCCTAAATTTCAGCTATTTGATATTGCTATTCTGCATTTTCAGAGTGAAGCGGGGAATGTAACAAAAGATAAAGTCCAAATCAAAGGATTAACTTGGAGTCCTTTTCATTTCCGTTTTTCCGGATGGGTTTATTGCATTCGATACCTACATCAGCCCACCGGCAGTGAAAAGCTAAAACCAGGGCATGAGGAGCTGTGCGAGGAAGCTGAACTGTCCACTCTGTAATTTTGGGAGCGCTTAGGAATTACTGGAAAGGTTAACCCTTTCGAGCGCGATTATTTACTTTTTTAGCGTCGATCAGAGTCATGTTTTCTTAGGTCAACTGGCACAGTAGATCTTCATCACGAACGGCAATCAAAAACAGCCGTTCTGTGACCACTAAAAGCCGCTATGCCAATAGCGAACTTAGTTGCATATACAACAACGCGATAAAACCCTTTGACATCAACTGTTACAGGGTTTTATTCGCTTGCAAATTCGTCTAAGCTTCAGCAAGTCAAAGGAAGTAGTACAGAGGCTTCATTCACATGCAATATTCATTCAGCAGTGCGTCTGAGCTAACCGAGCTTCTAAGCGTCTCTAGGTCATTTCTGCGTGACCGGCGCAATTCTGGTGAGTGGCAGAACGGCATCCATTGGACGTATCTAAACCCTAGCAATCCCAGGTCAGGCGTTCGGTACAACACTCAGCTATGTATGAACTGGCTAACCTGCAAGGGCACAGACACCCACAAGCAGGCAATTCACGCTTATCTCAAGACCTTACAACACGAACCTATTCAGGCACTCCCAGGGAGAAAGTAACCATGACATCAGCTCAAAATAAAAATGGCCGCTACGAGGCAAGTAGCGGCCTAAACATGTTCAAAAATAACTCCGACCTGGAGCACTCCTCAAAGGATAACCCATGCCCGATATGCGATCGCACAAAAGACGCTGACTGCTCTTGGTCACAGGATAAAGGCTTGGTGCTCTGCTACAGCGAGGGTAAAGACGGTCACCCTGTGCAGGCCGTTGGTGATTATCACTTCAATGGCCAGTACAGCGACAGCTACCACGGCGCTAATACCCGCGCTCAATACACCAAGCAGAAACCACGGAACCGCACCAGTACCCGTAAGCCAGTTCATCAGTTCAAGCCTGAAAAGCAGCAAGCCAGGGATATCAACTCAGCAGTCGTTGAGATAGAAGTGAAGGTTGATGACCTGGCGCTGATGGTAGCTGAAGGGCATGAAACACTGGCCTCTGCACAGGTTAATTTAGCCGCTTGGTGCAAGGAGAAAAAGCACGACAAATACACGGCGATCCAGTCGCTAAAGGCCAAGCTAAAAGAAGCTAGTGACCTAGGCATTCAAGTCACTTTAGATGAAGATCCGCGCTGGCTCAAAGAATACCGGCTGGTAGAGCAAAAGTTTGGCGATCGCCTGCGCTTCAATCAGCTAACCAAGCAGGTTGAGCTAGATGCAGAGACGTTCGACGCTACCACCGCCAAGATGGAGCTGGGCATCAATCGCGGCCTAAAGCTAAAGGGCAACCGGGAAGACATTACAGACACCATCGTGATGTTGGCTAAGAAAAACGCTTACAGCCCCGTTTGTGATTATTTACATAAGGTTCATCAGCAGTACGGAGGCAGTACAGATGTTTTGAATGGGTTTGCGCAGCGCCACCTTGGCACCTCAAATCCAATTCACGAAGCCCTGGTTAGGCGCTTTCTGATTGCGGCGGTGGCTCGTGCGATCGCACCGGGCTGTAAGCATGACTGCGCACTCATTCTGCAAGGGCCACAGGGATACGGTAAATCAACCTTCTTTAAGGTGCTGGCTTCAGAGGCTTGGTTTGACGATTCGCTGGGTTCTACTTCTCACAAGGATGAAAAGCTGAAGCTGCACCAATTTTGGATGGTTGAGTGGCCTGAGCTAGAAACCGTCTTTAAACGCAGCGATGTTAGCCAAGTAAAGGCGTTTATGTCTTCATCTATCGACAATGTACGCCCGTCGTATTGCAGAAACATGGAGACGCTTAAGCGCCCTTCTGTCATTGTCGGCACCACCAACCAAGATCAGTTTTTAGCAGATACCACCGGCAACCGGCGCTTTTGGGTAGTGCCTATTACACACCGTCTCGACTTTGCCAAGCTGAGCGCAGAGCGCGATCGCCTCTGGGCCGCTGCCGTCACTCTCTACCAGTCGGGTGAGCAATGGTGGCTAACCGACAATGAAGGCCGTCAGGTAGACGGCGACCGTAACCAATTTGAGGAAGTCCACCCGTGGCTGGAGCCAATTCAAGACTACGTAGCCGGATTGAGCGAGGTAACCACGGCTTCTATTCTTTCATTCGGTGTAAAAGTCGATGTTTCCAGACAGAACAACGGCGACACGAAGAAGGTCGCTGCCATCATGAAAAAGCTTGGATGGGAGCCTAAAAACAACGTACTGTCACAGCAAGGGCACCGAGCCAGAGGATGGATAAAGAATTAGATACTTTTTTTCAGTTTCTAACTGTGTAACCTGTGTAAGACTTTTTTCTTTATATATACCAAAGGTTACAGCTTACACAGGTAGTACACAGGTGACACAGGTTTACTGTGTAAAATCGCAATCCCCTACACAGGCGACACAGCTTACACAGGTAGGTTTTAGCCTTACTGTGTAAGCTGAAAGCCTTTTGCAGAATCGGTTTCAAGCTCTAAGACACAGCAACACAGCAAAAATCACGTTTCCCTACTATAGGGAAAAACAAGCTGTCACACTCAACTGTCCACTGTCACACTCCAATTACTAACATCAACCGCCCTTAAAAATGGCCAAGCAAAAGCATCGGCGAAACAAAAAAGGAAGCGTTAGCGTAGATGCCCGTGCTGGAATGTTGCGCCTGCGCTGGCGATACCTCAGCGCGCCTAAGCAGCTATCGCTTGGCCTCGCTGATACCCCGCTGAACAGGCACAGAGCACAGGGCATGGCCGCGCAGATAGAAGCCGATATGGTGAGCGGCCATTACGACAGCACCCTAGATAAGTACCGCCTCATCGCCAAACCACAGCCAGTGGCCGCCGCCTTGCCTACTGCTGAGCTATTCGATCAGTTCACCGAAAAGAAGCGCCGTGACGGCACCAGTGAGCTAGCGATCAATACCAAATACAAAGCGCTGCGCTCTAACATCGCTCGCTATGGTGCCGGTGTCGTTACCGCCGATGATGCTCACGAGCTGGTAGCCATGCTGCGCACTCGACAATCACAAAAAGTCTCCAATCAAAACCTTGTTCTACTTAAAGCGTTTGGCGCATGGCTGAAAAAACAACAATATTTAGAACAGAACGTGTTTGAGTCTGTTGCATCTCTGAGATGTAATCATGTCAATGAACAAGACCGCACACCTTTTACACAGAAAGAGGTTGCATTGATGTTAGAAACGATGAAAACGCACAAGGTCTGTTACCAGTATTACGACTTCACTTTTATACTTTTTGCCTTGGGCTTACGGCCATCAGAAGCCATTGGCTTACGGTGGCGTCATGTCGATTTGGAAAGAAAGCAGGTCACCATCAGCGAATCATTGGGCCGCGCAGACGATGGCCGGTCATCGGGCAGTAGCCGCCAGCGCAAAGGCACCAAGACAGGTAACGTCAGGTTGCTACCGCTCAACCCTCGCCTAGTGGCTTTGTTTGCCGGTAGGAGATCTGCGACCGCACAGCTAGATGATTTGGTGTTCACATCAGCCACCGGCAAACCAATCTGCGATCGCCTGTACAGAGAGCGCTACTGGAAGCGCGTATGCACAGAAGCAGGTATACCTTACCGGCCACCCTACACCGCTCGTCACACATTCATTAGCCACGGCATTGAGTACAAACGATGGAGTCCTCACCAAGCCGCATCAATGGCCGGTCATCGCAGCACGCGCATGATATCGGAAGTCTACGGTCACATGATGGACAGGCCAGAATTACCCGACATATAGCACTGCCCACAATCTGCCCACAAAATGCTGTCTTACAGAGTCTTAGGAAGTCTTACAAAGCACAAGCGCTCTCAGAAGAAAGCGCTTGTAACCTGTGTCCTAGC
This sequence comes from Phormidesmis priestleyi, assembly GCA_003242115.1. Classification (GTDB taxonomy): domain Bacteria; phylum Cyanobacteriota; class Cyanobacteriia; order Phormidesmidales; family Phormidesmidaceae; genus Phormidesmis; species Phormidesmis priestleyi_A. Next base: position 2,178 of record QBMP01000094.1, on the reverse strand, counting down.
AAGCTAAACCCAATCGGAGCGGCGGGATTTGAACCCACGACCCCTACTACCCCAAAGTAGTGCGCTACCAAGCTGCGCTACGCCCCGAAGTGCTTAATTTGCCTATCAAGAATAGCATAATGGTGAGCTTGCTTTGAGGGCTGATTTTTACTTCGCTGAGGAATTTGCCATGAGGACAGAAGCGATCGCACTCGCCAAAATCCAATTGCAATGAGCCGTCAGCAAGGAAGCGCGATCGCCTCAACCGATTTCTCTCACCTCAGAGGATAGTCCTTAGGATAGTCCTAGAGCGAAGTTTTACGGGATGGATTTTCAGCGGAGCATTGGATGGCAAAGCGCAGCAAGTTTTTTTTGATCGTAATGGTTTTGGTGATATCCATAATGATCGGCGGTGGGCCGCTCTACCGTCTGATGGCGGCTTTTCCATTTGCAGCCGATGTGGATTCAGTGCCAGTCGCTGCCGATGTTTCTAAGGGTTCTTCACCCGCGATCAGTCTAGATCTGCGTGTTGATGAGGTGCGGCTGATGGCGCATATCGACGCGATCGCCCAACCGCGCCACACCCCAACGCAAAAAGCCGCCGCCCGCCGCTATATCATCACGCAGCTGATTGACTATGGCCTTATACCCATAGAGCAGCCTTACGCCCAGGCCGACCTGACGGGTACCAATATTGTGGTGACGATTCCAGGAGCTGACCCGTTGGCCGAGACAATAGTCCTGAGCGCTCACTATGACACGGTTGAGGATTCGCCGGGTGCGGATGATAATGGCAGCGCGATCGCCACGCTTTTAGAAGCGGCTCGAATTTTTTCACCTGAGGCTCAGCGATCGCAGCCCGATGCCGTCAAATTGCCCAACACGCTCAAGCTAGTCTTTTTCGATCAGGAAGAACAGCAGTCCGATGGTAGCGGCTTACTGGGCAGCTTGGCCTTTACAAACAGCGCTGAAAATATGGCGGGGGTAAAGGGCGCAGTGATTCTGGATATGGTCGGATACGCCTGTCATACCCCAGGTTGCCAGCGCTATCCGATGAATTTGCCGCTGTCAAATCTGCCAGAAACGGGTGATTTTTTGTTGGCAGTTGGCCAGTCTACGCATACGGATTTGATGGACGCTTTTGTTCAGTCTGAGCAAACCAATGAGCCGCTAGTCCTCAGTTTGCCGGTGCCTCAGGCGACGTTGCGGCTGTTTCCAGATCTGCTGCGCAGCGACCATGCGCCTTTTTGGAACAAATCTATTCCGGCTGTTTTTGTAACTGATACTGCAAACTTTCGCAATCCTAATTACCACAGCGCTCAAGATACGCGAGATACGTTAGATCTACCGTTCTTTAAAGGGAGCGCTCAGCATGTGGTGAATGCAGTCGCAACGCTGCTCCAGAAATCCAGTACTTAAGCCGCTTGCTGACGCTCTTTTTCTCGCTCTTTCTCTAAATAATCAAACACACTTTTATCGCCAATATCGGGTGGAACCGGCTGAATAACTTTGCGCAGCGCAAACACTGCAAACAGCAATGCCCAAGCTATCAGCAAACTGCGCTCAGTCGCTACGGAAAAAAGTCCCGCCATATGACCCAGCAATAAACCGGGCACGATCACAACCAGAAACTTGGTTTCTAAGCGATTGAAGCAAAAGGCTTCTTTAAAGAAAATGCCGGTGAGAGCGGCAAAGGTAAAGCCCATGCCCAAAATCGTCAGCGGCTGCTGATAGGCCGTCAGGGCCAAAGGCGTTGGATAGATCAGCGCTATAGCGACACTGGCAATCCCGCCAATTGCCCAAAAGATCTGTAGCGCACGGTGGAGCGATCGCAGATAGATATGAATTTTGAAAAAGCTCAGACCCAGCGCCAGCCACATCAGAGCATAGCAAGCGGTCGCGACTTGAGGCGCAAGCTCAGCAGAGAGAAAAACGCAGAGCGTGGCTATAGCAAAGCTCAGAGCTGCAACCATTAGCCCTGCTCGGTAGAGAATCACATCTTGGCGATCGCGCTGATCAATCGTGAAGCTGCCAAACTGCCCCTCATAAACCTCCGGCAAACGCTCAGTTTCTACTTGAGTTGTCATGCTACGAACTCCTTTGTGTTTATCTGCCTGCTTTTACTATCCTACTGCCATTATCAATCACCCTGCCGCTGAGAAAACAGCCCCAGCAGCGGCCCCAGCACCGCCCCAAAGA
>QBMP01000093.1:12177-14550 GCA_003242115.1 Phormidesmis priestleyi | reverse complement strand
TTTCTCTTCGACGGGAATCTCTGAAGTCTATGCCCTAGCTGCGCTTTTGTCACTAGGCACCAATTCTAGATCTAGCTGTCCCAAATAATTCCCCGGATCGATTTTGGCACCGGGAATAAAACCGGCAGTGCGCGATTTTCCCCTGGTTCGCTGCTGCCCAACCGATAGTTATTCTCTACCCCACTCGTTTCTCTCAATTGTTCCGTACATAATCGTGACTGCTCTGACAATTCGGCTGAGTTCAGTCGCGACTGGCGTCTGTTTTTCTACGGCTTGCAGCGTGGGTGATGCTGCCCGCAGGGTTGCAGGGCCGACCATTGCCGAATGCCTTGTAATTCCTGAGAGTCGAGCCGTATGCAGCTGCTGAACTTGGTCGCTGATTACAGCTAAATAGTCAGCTAAAGGGGGAAGCGGTTGGAGAAGCTGCTGTTGGCTAAGCACATCGGCTAAATTATTCAGCACTTGCTCAATGGTTTCCGCAAGCTGCCTGACCTGCTCGCACTGATCAGCTTCACTCAATTCATCGGCATGATCAATCAAGGCCGTCACCGAGCTAAACAAGCTGCGAATGTATAGTATCAGCGTCATTACCGGCTCAATTTCACCTCGAATATGACGAGATTCGCTAAACAGCCTTTGGGCTGCTGCTTCAGCATTAGCATTTTCTAAAGAGGCGCGATGTCGCAATAAATGTAAGGAACTTTCAACAACTTGATCGCCCCTATCAAGATAGCGATCAGCTGCGATTTGAAAATAAGCCAGATTAGCCCGGATTGTTTTGGCTAATTGAGCCGGTAGCTGCTGCCGTTCCCAGCTAGGAAACAGCGCATAGCTGCCTGCCAACGCCAGTGCCCCACCAATGAAAACATCAGCGATTCTTTCAATGCCGACTTCCCAATCGCCTATGCCAATGGGACTAAAAAGCAAGATAATTGCAGGTGTAAGCAGCGTCACAAATAGACTATAGCTCAGCGGGCAGAGAGCGATCGCTCCAAACATAAGCACCAGAATCAGCGGGGTGGTTATCCAGGTGCTGTGAATCAGGCTCACCAAAACAACCCCCACCACGCCGCCCACCAACGTGCCCAGAACCCTCTGCCCAGCCGTCTGAACGGTTCCTCCAAAGTTTGGTTTTAGCGCAATCAGCGCCGTGAGCGTTATCCAATAGCCTCTAGGAATCGGTAGCAGGTAAGCCAGTAGTTGAGCTGTGGTAACTACCAACGCCAGTCGCAGGGTATAGCGGAAAGTAACCGAATCGAAAGTAAAATTACATCTAAGCGTATCTAACCAAAAAGTAGGCTCTGGCTGGGTCGAAACGAATCTTCTGTGTCGATGAGTCTGCCGATTGACCTGCCAATTAGCCTGTAAAACTGAAGATGTTGCCGCTTCTACATCATGATGAATTTGTGTCGATAGCTCGCCCAAATTAGTGACTATTTTATTCAGGCTCACTATCTCCGTATAGTCATCAGTTTGAATTTTAAGCGTTTGCGCATGAGCCTGAGTACGAAGATTGTCGTGCCGTTTCCTTAAAGCATCTACCCTGCGATCTAGCGCCTCTAGCATCTCTGGAGGAATTGTTTTCGAGCTGTCTTTAAGATTGTCAGACAAGCTTTGAAAACACCCGCTCATCTGTTCTAAAACCTGCTCAATCTCTCCTTTTAGCTTTTCAAACAAAGGATTTCGAGAGGCAATGATAATCAGCTCTCCTAGCGCAACTAAATCATTCAAAATCTGGTTGGCATCTTCAATCAGCATGAGCAGCCGACGGCTTCTAGCACTCTCGGATTTCCCGATTGTCCAGGCCGATGTCCAAATATTTCGCGCAGATGTCAAGCTCAAAGTGACGACATCTTGTGTTTGCAAAAAGCGCTGCCAGAGGCCCAATGGCAAACGGTGCGAATCACCTGCGCCCGCTTGTGTCATCGCTTGGGCCTGTTGCGTCAACGTGCCCAAGCTGTTGTAGCAGTCGGCGACAGCTTTTACAGCCGGGGTGTGAGGTCTCACTATCTATCCATAACAGCGAAGACAGCACCATCACCCAGAGCCCGCCCCCCAAACAAAGCAAGCCTTGTTCGAGGACGGTAGTTAGATTGGGAAAAGAGGAGAATTTTGCCAGTGAGATAATAAACATGAGTGAAGTGACGGAGCCAATACTAGCCATGCTGGCTCTAATTAAGCTCGCTAAGCTCAGAGAAAAGATAACAATAAAAGTAGTGAAAAGAGCTAACCAAAAGCTACCGCTGACTAAATTGGCGACTAACAGCGTTGAGGTGACGCCCAAGGTGTCCGCACCTGTTGCTGCCGCCTGCTGCCGGTAAGTTCCACTCACGCTGACAATTCCGACAAACAAAGCGGCGATAGTCGGAATCG
>QBMP01000093.1:0-12167 GCA_003242115.1 Phormidesmis priestleyi | reverse complement strand
TTGAAACAGAAGACACAGTTTGGTTCAGAGTGGTTATGGCGGTAGCGATCGCAAATACCGGATTTATAGTGGCAATTGGCCGATAGGCTATTCGTGAATGCGGCCATTCGGCATAATTGTGCCGGTGAGTCGAGCGCCTAATAGCTTCACCATAATTTTGTCGCCATAGCCCACTTTTGCGCCGCTGAGGTCAGCGCCGCTTAAGTCTGCCCCGCTGAGGTCGGCTCCGATTAGATCCGCGCCGCTTAAGTCCGCGTGGCTGAGGTCGGCTTGCAGCAAATTTGCCCTAAACAGCCGCGCCTTCCGCAAATTCGCCCGATTGAGATTCACCTTGTGCATAAAGGTGTCGCTGAGGTCGGCTCCGGCCAAATTGGCATTACTTAGATTTCGGCCTGAAAAATCTTTTTCTTTGAGATTCGCGCCTCGCATATCTGCGCCGCTTAAATCAGCGGGGCGCTTATCGCGAGCCGGTTGCTGGCTGTATAAGTCGTGGTGCAGGTCGTAGTAACTGTTTTCGCTCTTTCTGGTCGCTGGCTGTTTGATGTCTTGTTTGGCTTCTGTCTTTTTTGATTCTCCGACGGATTTTTCAGCGGCCTTTTCTGCCGTTTTGTCTATCGTCTGGTCGGTAGATTTTTCGGTGGATTGATAGGGACTCTGACGCGGCCAGTGGCTGCTCGGATAGCTGTTGGGCCGATAGGTAGAGTCGTAGGCACTCGCAGAATAAGCAGAGTAGTTATTGCTGCTGCTAGCTTCGGCTCGACGATAGGCTTCGTAAGGAGGCCGGTAGCCCTCAGCGCGGCTTTGGCTGTCATTACCGTTGCCATTACTGCTGCCAGCAGATTGACCGGCAGATTGACTGGCAGATTGACCAGCAGATTGATAAGTGCGGCTGTAGGGACGATAGGTGGAATCATCGCCGGGGCGGTAGGTGGCGTTGCGGTTGCGGGCATTAGCTGCGGCTGATGCTTTAGAATTTATGGCGGGGTTTTTGCCATCGCGGAACTGCGATCGCAGAAAAGACCGAGCTTCGTTCAGCAGCTTGAGCTTGGCTTCGGCTTTTTCTTTGAGGCGATCGCGATCGCTCGGAATCCGATCTGGGTGCCAAATAAACACCAGATCCTTATAAGCCTGATTCACTTGAAACATCGAAGCTCCAAGCTCTAGCTCTAATACCGTATAAGCCTGCTCAATAGAATCCATACGCGCCGATCAGCGGGTTTTCCTATAAAAGAAATTGAATAAGTTTTTCTTATGACAGCAATCAGGACAGCTAACCTTTCCGAGACTGATTATGACTGATTGCTTCCAAAGCTGGCCGCAATCACAGCAAAGCTTAAGAAGCTGCCTTTACGTTCTGTCAGGTTTTTACTCAGCTTAAACCGTCAGCGCCCAGTTTGGCTTAGCCTTTAGCGCCTGCTACTCTGCTTAGTCTTCGGTCAGCTTCAGCTCGTTGATATTCCACAGCACTCCGCCTAAGGCCGAATACTGCACGTTTTCAACTCGATTGCGCACTGCCGTCATTGAGTATTGCCCCACCAAATGAATGAACGGTAGATTTTCCTGCACTAGCCGCTGAGTTTCTACGTACAGCGCCTTGCGCTTCGTTTCGTCTAGCTCTTGAGCGGCCTTCACATACAGGTCGCTAATCGCTTGTTCCCAATCAGCTATTTCCCGACCGGGCAAAGGCGGCTGCGTAGCGGGCTGCTGATTGAATAAATGCAGTCCGCCATTTGCCAGCCACAGGTTAGCCGCGCTATTCGGCTCTATACCAGCAGTAAAGCCCATCACCACCGCATCCCAGTTCAAGGTGGTGTCCATATTTTCAATCAGCTTGTTAAAATCCATTGGCTGAAAATCGACTGTAATACCTATCTGCGCCAGATTTTGCGCAATTTGAACCCCGGCAGATTCACGAATTTTATTGCCGACATTCGTTTGCAGCCTGAAGCGCACCTGATTGCCGTCAGCGTCAAATAGCTGATTGCCCTTGTAGACAAAGCCTGACGAAGTGAGTAGCGCTTTTGCCTTGGCCAAATCATAGTCATAGACGGGCAAGCCCGACTCGGCGAAGTAAGGGCTTTGGGGCGGAATTTGGGAGTTTTGCAGCTCGCCTAAGCCTTTAAAGATGTTGTTCAGCATGGTGTCGCGATCAATCGCATAGGCCACCGCCTGACGAAAGGCCAGCGAACTAAACCAAGCCGCTTTTACCGGATTGACGACGGGCTTCCCGTTTAGCGAACCCTTGCTGAGGTTAAAGGAGACAAACAGGCGGCTAGTGGTCGGCCCACCGTTGTATACGGTGTAGTTGCCCTGCGCTTCATCTTGCTTAATCAGCGAAAAATTGTCTGGCGTCACGCTCATCAAATCGGTATCGCCAGAGCGGAAGCTAACAAACTCGGCATCTTGAGAGTTAATCACCGGCCACACGACTTCTTCAATGTAGGGCTGCGGTTCACCCTTTGGCCCTTTGCTCCAGTAGTGGGGATTGCGCTGAAACGTAATGCGCTCACCGGGGATGAACTGCTTAATCACATAGGGGCCATTGCCGACAATGGTGGACGGATCGGTATTGGTGCCCCACGTCGATAAAAACAGCAGCTGACCGTCGCTACCTTTGGTTTTAATCGTGTCTTCGAGCACATGCTTCGGTAAAATGCCGATGCCGGTCACCCGTAAAAAGGGAGCAAATGGTTCTGGAATCGTAAACTCTAGTCGCCGCTCGTCAAGCTTGCGCACGGTTGGCAGCTTGCCCTCTTCGCCAATTCTTAAAATGTCGCGCGTATCGGTGGGAATCGCTTCATTGAGAATCAAATCGTTGAAGGTGAATACAACGTCATCGACCGTCAGCGGCTCGCCGTCTGACCATTTCAGATCGTCTTTGAGGGTGTAGGTGATGGTCTGCCCGTCTGGAGAAACTACCCACGACTCTGCCAACGCAGGCTTGACTTCGTTGGTATTGGGATCAACCGTAATGAGACCCTCATACATCAGCGCCAATACTTGAGAGCTAGTGGATTCTTGAGTGAGCAGGTAGTTGAAGGTTTTGGGTTCGCCTAGCACCACGCTAATCAGCCGAGGAGTGGATTCTGATTCAATTCTAAAATTGTCTAGCCGCAGGCGGTTGAGGGGCGTATTGTCCAGGTTTTGGCAGCTCGACAGAGCTAGCGCTAAACTCAAGGTGATCAGCCCTAGCAGCAACAGCCGTAAGGGCCGTAAGAGCCGTAAGCTGATCCATTGATTATTTAGCATCTGCCAACCCATCTGCCAATCCATAGTTTTATCGCCCGCACTTGCCGCATTGATATAATGAATAGTTCTATCAATATAGACAATCAATATAGAGAAAAAATTGACCGTTGCGTCAGAATCTAGCAAATCGCCTTCATCGCGACGGCTATTTATACAGAGAGGGCTAATAAAAGCTTAAAAGAAGCCTTGAAGCACCACTAAGCTACGTGCGGCTACCACTACCTGATCGTCTTTTACGTAGTTTTTGCTGCGCTTGACAAAGCCTTCTGACTTGGTATCAATGAGTAAGCGCCAGCGGCGATCGCTCACTTCTTCGGGCAGTGCAAAGCTCAGCGCATCGTAATGAGCATTGAACATCAGCAAAAAGCTGTCATCCAGTACCTGCTCGCCGGTATGCGAAGGCGTGGCAATCTCTTCGCCGTTTAAAAATATTGTCAGCGTTTTGACAAAGCCTGCATCCCACTCATCGCGCATAATTTCGCCTTTGACATTAAACCAGCCGATATCGCGAATGCCTGATCCGTGAATTTCACGGCCATAAAACCAGTGGCGGCGGCGCAGCACCGGATGGTCATGCAAAAGCTGAATCAGCTTTTGGCTATAGCGCAATAGCGATTTATTGGTTTCGCTCAGATCCCAATTGATCCAAGACAGTTCGTTGTCATGGCAGTAAGTGTTGTTGTTGCCGGACTGCGATCGCCCCATTTCATCGCCCGCTACCAGCATCGGCACCCCCTGCGACAAAATTAGCGTCGCCAGCATATTGCGCTGCTGCCGCGCCCTTAGGTCTAAAATCTCCGCGTCATCCGTTTCGCCTTCTGCCCCGCAGTTCCAGGCGCGGTTGTGGTCTTCGCCATCGCGATTATCTTCACCATTGGCCTCATTGTGCTTATCGTTGTAGCTGACCAAATCTCGCAGCGTAAAGCCATCGTGAGCCGTAATAAAATTAATGCTGGCATGAGGCCGCCGCCCCGTGTGCTCATACAGATCCGAACTGCCGGTAAAGCGCAGCGCAAACTCTCCTAAGGTCGAATCTTCACCGCGCCAAAAGTCTCGCACCGTATCGCGATACTGCCCGTTCCACTCCGACCACAGCAGCGGAAACTTGCCCACCTGATAGCCACCATCGCCCACATCCCAAGGCTCGGCAATCAGCTTCACCTTTGAGAGCACCGGATCTTGGTGAATAATGTCAAAAAATGTCGCCAGCGTTCCCACTTCAAACAGCTCTCTCGCCAGCGCCGACGCCAGATCGAAGCGAAAGCCATCGACGTGCATTTCCTGCACCCAGTAGCGCAGACTGTCCATAATCAGCTTTAGTACCTGCGGATGGCTCATTCTCAGCGAATTGCCGCAGCCCGTGTAGTCCATGTAATACCGCCCATTGCCCTCTACCAGTCGGTAATAAGCTGCGTTGTCAATCCCTCGAAAGCTGAGCGTTGGCCCCATATGGTTGCCTTCGCCCGTATGGTTGTACACCACATCCAAAATCACCTCAATGCCCGCCGCATGAAGCGATTTGACCATCGACTTAAATTCTTTGACCTGCTCACCGGCTGTGCCCGCAGCGCTGTAGCCAGAATAGGGTGCAAAGTAGTTGAGCGAGTCGTAGCCCCAGTAGTTTCTCAGCCCTTTGCTGGCCAGATAACCGGGCTGAGCGTGAAAATGATGAACCGGCATCAGCTCTACTGCCGTGATCCCCAACGACTTCAGGTGCTTAATCGCAGCCGGATGAGCCAGACCCGCGTAGGTACCCTGAAGCCTTCTCGGCACCTTTGGATGCAGCCGCGTAAAGCCCTTGACATGTATCTCATAGATGACTGTGGCATTCCAGGGCGTCCGCAGGTGCTGATCGCCTTCCCAATCAAAGGTTTTATCTACGACCACACACTTGGGGATGGATCTAGCGCTGTTGTCTTTGTTGTAGCCTAAGTCTTCCGCTTCGGTTAGCCAATCGTAGCCAAACGTGGGCTGACCCGATACTACATCGCCTGCAATAGCTAGCGCATACGGATCAATCAACAGCTTATTAGGATTAAACCGATGTCCATTTTCAGGTTCAAAGGGCCCATGAACCCGAAAGCCATACCGTTGCCCCGGCTCAATTCCTGGGAAATAGCCGTGCCACACAAAGTTATAGACCTCCCCCAGCGGATAGCGAGTCTCTTTACCCCGTTTAGTAAATAAACACAGCTCTACCTTCGTCGCATTTTCCGAGAACAGCGCAAAATTAGTGCCTTTGCCATCCCAAGTGGCTCCCAACTGATTCGCGGTACCCGGTAGCTGCTGAATATCCATAAACCAAAAATAAACGTGGAAAAGTGGTCAGTCGTTAGCCATTATACCGCTGGTATAGTGCCGGTACGCTGCCCACCTGCTGATAGCTGAACATAGTCTCGTAGGGTAACATTAACGTGTTTTCGCAAATCGCGCAAAATCGATCTCAGCAATGACAAGCCCGCAGAGCATAAACTTTACATAGCCCCAGCCCAAAAAACGCAGCCAAAGCCACTGGCGACGAGATCGGTTAGCGATCGCGCTCATTCATTTGGCCATTCAACTTGGCCATTTAACCATTCAAGTAAATCATCGACGCTACTAAAGTCAAGCAACGCCTCTCCTAACACTTCTACCTGATCTGGCGAGAGTTCATTCACTTTAGCTTGCAAGTCAGCGGTAAGATCACCTACTGTGCGAGTCAGCATTCGATTGAGCAGCGATCGCGCCCCTGCCGCTCGACCTTCTGCTCGCCCTTCCGCCCGTCCTCGATTTAACCCCTCCTTAACGCCATCCATCCGAGAGGTATTGACCACGTTAGTCATGTCTCGATAGTACTTGAGGCTATTTTGATAAACGGTTTGCTCGTTACGCGAGAAATTGGCGATTTCTGCGATGTCAAAAAGCTGAAGAAAAATTGGATCTTGAAAAGGTTGAGGCTGATCCTCTAATTCTGGTAAATGCCTGAATAAATACAGCCATTTGTCCTGGTGCGATTCTAATTCTTCAATCGTTTTATTGAACTTAGGCAGCTCTATGTAGATAAACTTCAGCTTTTCATAGAACACGTTGCAGTGCTGATCTTTGAGTTCTACGGTGTGAATAATCGTGCTCTCATTTTTGTGGTCGTCGAAGACAAAATCGAGCACGCCAATAGAGTAAACCGGTGCTAGCTTAAAGTTCCATTCGCCGATCAGTGCTTGCTCTTGAATTGGAAAGCTGGCATAGAAAACGCTTCTATCTTTAAAGTAGTTTTGCTTCGCCTTTTGAATTTCTACGATGAAGCGATCGCCATTTTCCCCCTGACAGTAAATGTCAAAAATGGCTTTGCGATCTAACGGCGTATTTCCTACATTTTCACTGCTTTTATACGACAGCGCCTGAATTTTATGATACGGCGGTAAAAGCGTATTGAGAAAATCAACTAGAAGCCCCTTATTTGGCTCAGTACCGAAGACCCGCTTAAAGCCAAAGTCAGTTAATAGATTAACGTAGCGCTCTTTTAAAGGGTAGAAGGGGTAAGCCATTGGTTTCAGGGCCAAACATAACTGCTGTCGTGGTTAATGCCGTAGGCGTCGCTACCGCAGTGAATAGTTCTGTTTATTCATTTGGTTTCACTATCACTATTAGTATAGTTCAAACCCAATCGTCCAAGCTTACTGTTGAGATCTGCCGTTCAGATTTACTGGACTGTAATTGCAATCTTTTCTGACAGCACGGGATGGTCGTGCGGTACGTGTGTGTAGTTGCCCAACAACAGTTGAAGCGTATGTTCGCCGGGCGGTAGGCTAAGCGTTGTTTCCGTCTGTCCGCCGCCGAAGTGCTTGATATTTGCCGTTGCTGCCAAAGGCTCTTTTAGATCAGGCAGTTCGTCTACATCAATCAGCAGATGGTGATGCCCGGTACCTGCTTTGTCGATTCCTGCGGGGGCAATGCCCATTCCAACCAAGCCAAACTTTACCGCAAATGTCTCTGGCACTGTCTGCTGGTCTGCTGGCGAAATGATGTAGACCCGCGCGGTTTCAGGGGCAGGCAAGAGTGTGATAGCCGCTGATGCCGGGAGTGCGTTAAATCCTAAGCTTATCCAAATAGCTGCGAACACAGCAATCCAAGGCTTTGCGCATTTCCAAATCCATTGCCAAGCAGTCGTCAATCCAAAATTCATCAAAGCCAATCTCCTAAAACAGTTGGGCAGCTTCTCTATCATAAAGGCCAGGAAGCAAATGCCGGGACGCAAACGTCAGTATTCAAAGCGATCGTAGGCTTCAAAATCGGCTTGAATGTCGGCTTGGTGCTCGATGAAGAGCTGTTTGCCAATGTCGTAAATGACGCGGGGAATAGCAAAGGAGAGATCAGTGAGGTTGGCGCGAAAGCCGCTGAGGAGAGATGCGCCACAGGAGAGGTAGTAGCAGCGCTGGAGGTAGGCATGGGCTGAAGATTTGGGGAGGAATTGGAGACTTTTGCCGAGGTAGGGATATTGAGCCATTTCGCGGTGTTCGTCGCCCGGTGGTGGGGTGAATCGATCTTGCCATCGGGCGATATAGGGGCAGAGCGATCGCAGCTCTTTTTGCTGGTCAATATCGGTGATAAAGCCGGTGCCGCAGAGGATGGCGTCGTGAGAAAGGGTGCGATTCCCTTGGAAGGCTTTGCCATCGCCATACTGACCGATAATTTTGTGAGCGGGGCTTGAGCTCTGGTAGCTAAGCTGCTGCACCGGGGCACTGGTGTAGAGCGTGAAGAGAGGATGGCTGACGGTTTGGTAATAGGTATGGGCGGGCGGCAGTTGGCCTAAGCGAAACTCGGAGAGACTGTAGGCCCATTTAGTCTCATCGGGGAGATCTATATAGTGACGATGGTAGCCATTCCACTCGCTCCAGCGAATGCGGTTGAGATTGGGCAGCTTGGGGCGACGAATGGTCAAATCGACCTCTGCGCCCGCCTTTAGCAGCAACAGCGCATTGTCAAAGGCACTCGCACCGCCGCCAAGCACCATCACTCGCTTGCCTGCAAAGGCCGCAAAGTCAATTTCATCCATTGTGTGGGGGTAGCAGTGCTGGGGCAAATTCTCTCGGACAATGGTGGGGATATTGCGCCCGCCTGCACACTCCATTCCAGTTGCGAATATGACAAAACGAGCCTTGTAAAGCGTGGGTGTGCCTTGGCAATTGGCTTGCAGCCAAAAGCATTGCTCGGCTTCATTCCAGGTAACGGCTTGAATATCGGTTTCAAATTGCAGCGGTAGGTCGAGAACTTTGCCGTACCAGTCGAGATAGTCGGCCCAGAGCTGCCGGGGAATGTACTGAATGCTCTGCCAGTAGTCATCGCCGTAGCAGGCACAGCACCAGCGCCGAAAGTTGAGGTTGGGAATGCCCCAGTCGAGGCCGCCGGTTATTTGTTTGGGCGATCGCAGCTTGGCATTGCGGGCAAAGGCTCGCCAAACGCCTTCTTTACCAGCCTCACGGCGATCAAACACGCGCACTCTGCTAATGCCGGAGCGCCGCAGCCCAAAAGCGGCTGACTTACCGGCATGGCCAGCGCCTAAAATGGCCACTTCTAGAATATCGCGATCGCGGCTGTAGTCCCAATCGCGCCCTGGGTAGCGAACAATTTCTAGATCGGCGTAGAGGGCTTCGGCTAGGCAATGTAGCCGAGCGTCGGCATCGGCTAACAGCGGTGGAATGTGCCAGAAGTCTTGAGGGTCAAAGTCGGCAGGTGGGGGAGATGGAATATGAATCTGGCTCATGGCTCAGGGCTCAGGGATAAAAACAAGGCTTAAGGCGTGTTTGCTTATGTTCACTTATATTCGCTGAGGTGAGGCTTTTGTTCAGTATCTAACCGCACAAGGGGATGTAAGCTAGCGATACTTGGGTATGTAGTTGTTCTAAAACAAAGCCAGTTTGCGTGCAAAAATTTAGCTAAGATGTAGCTAAGATGCAGAGGAGGTATATGGTTTTGATATGTCTTCGCCTGTAGATAGTTGCTGTGAGTGAAGAAGAGGCTAGCCTGCTACGGATTATTCAGCAGCAAATACTCGGCTTTCTATCTATATAAAGTAGAGTAATGCCACTGTCTTGAAGCTGTTCTGTTTGACCTTCTGAGAATTTTATTGCAGTAGCAAAACGAGCAGCAGGATGGCGGTAAAGATTGCAAGATAGGGAAGCCACTTGGGGAATAGTCGTTTGCTGGTGGATGGGTGAGTGGTGGAGCGGTTGGGGGCGGCTGGCATAGATTTGGCTAGCCAGTCGGGTTCGGTGCTTTTGGTGGGTAGCGAGGGTGCTTTTATGGGCGTTGGGGAAATGATTTGGTTGCGCTCTTGAATGGCTTTTTTGCATTTTTCTACCATGTGAGCCAGCTTGATTTCTGTAAAGATGTCTTTGGCCTGCTCGTAGCTGTCGCGGGCTTTCCAGTGTTCGTCTATTTTGGCGTATGCGTTGCCTAAATTTAAGAGGCTGATGGCGGTGCCATTGCGATCGCCAATCTCGCATTGAATCGCTAGTGACTGCTGGTAGAAGTCGATGGCTTTGGCATAGTCGCCCTGCGAGTCGTACGCAAGGCCCAGATTGCCGAGCGAGGCTGCAATGCCCTGGCGATCGCCAATCTCGCGTTGAATCTCTAGCGACTGCTGCTGGAAGTCGATGGCTTTGGCATAGTCGCCCTGTGAACGGTACGCACTGCCCAGATTGCCGAGAGAGGCTGCAATGCCATTGCGATCGCCAATCTCGCGTTTAATCTCTAGCGACTGCTGCTGGAAGTCGATGGCTTTGGCATAGTCGCCCTGGGAAGAGTACGCATTGCCCAGATTGTTGAGAGAGGCTGCAATGCCGTTGCGATCGCCAATCTCGCGTTTAATCGCTAGCGACTGCTGATAGAAGTCGATGGCTGTGGCATAGTCGCCCTGGGAATCGTACGCATTGCCCAGATTGCCGAGAGAGTTTGCAATGCCATTGCGATCGCTAATCTTGCGTTTAATCTCTAGCGACTGCTGCTGGAAGTCGATGGCTTTGGCATAGTCGCCCTGGGAAGAGTACGCATTGCCCAGATTGTTGAGAGAGGCTGCAATGCCGTTGCGATCGCCAATCTCGCGTTTAATCGCTAGCGACTGCTGATAGAAGTCGATGGCTGTGGCATAGTCGCCCTGGGAATCGTACGCATTGCCCAGATTGCCGAGAGAGTTTGCAATGCCATTGCGATCGCTAATCTTGCGTTTAATCTCTAGCGACTGCTGCTGGAAGTCGATGGCTTTGGCATAGTCGCCCTGGGAAGAGTACGCACTGCCCAGATTGCCGAGAGAGGTTGCAATGCCCTTGTGATCGCCAATCTCGCGTTTAATTTCTAGCGACTGCTGATAGAAGTCGATGGCTGTGGCATAGTCGCCCTGGGAAGAGTACGCATTGCCCAGACTGATAAGAGAGGCTGCAATGCCATTGCGATCGCTAATCTCGCGTTTAATCTCAAGCGACTGCTGATAGAAGTCGATGGCTTTGGCATAGTCGCCCTGTGAACGGTGCGCAATGCCCAAGCGATTTAGTGCTTTTCCATACTTTTCCCAGCTACTTTGGCTGATTATAGAAACTGCCTTCCATGCTGTCACAAGCCGTTCGTATATTGTGACTAAAATGCGATAGTAACCGTTTAAATTTAGCCATGAATAACAACGATCAACAACATCAAATGCAGCCTCATAATCCTGGCACTCGCAGTAGTGGTGAAAACATTCTAGATAGTCTTGAATACTGGTAGTTTCTTGCTGAAACTGATGCTTAAAATACTCAATTGCCTTACAATGCGCCCCCGACTCTAACCCATCGGCCAGCCGCCTTTCACTCACAAACTGACCCACCAAAGGATGCAGCCGCCACTGGCCATCTTGCCCCAGCAAAAAGCCCTGCGCTTCCAAGCCATCAAGCCCTGCGGTCGTTACCTCCGGCTGCATTACCCGCGCCATCTCCAAGCTAATCGGTATCCGATATACCGATGCCTCTAGCAATACTAGGCGCAAAGTCTCCGATAGCTCATTTAGCAACCGCTCGAAAATCTCTTCAACCTGAGCTTCCGGATTATCTAAATTATTTTGAAACAGCTTTTTAAAGAAATCCAAGCCGTCTTCATCAAGCGTACTTCCTTTTGTTTTCTCCAGCCATGTTGCCGATAAATTCAGCAGCAAAGGATGCCCGTTGCAGATTTCCGATAGCCTGGGCAATCCATCTAAGAGCGCTGTGCTAACGGCCTTCTTTTGCAAAAAACTCGCCCCTTCATCCGGTGTAAAGCCCGGTAGCTGCAAGCAAAGATCGTTTTGTGCTAAAAACTGCTGCCGCGTCGTTACCAGTACCGTACTGTTTCGCCCTCTGCGCTCCCACCGCTCTAAAAATGTTTCAAAAAATGGCCGCTCTGCCGTCTGCGCAATAAACTCTAGCTGATCCATCACCAGCAAACGTCGCTTCTCATTCAACTGATTAATCAGCAAATCAGTTAAATAATCCTCAGTCATGGTGTCGTTGGTTGGTACGCACAGCTTATACAGCGCCCATTGCGCAAACGCGCTAAATAGAGAAGATGAGGAAAACCTTACCCAAATAACTTTTTTGCCTTTAGCCCTGACTTGCTCACTGACCCAGCCTGCCAATGAAGATTTCCCAAAGCCACCTAGCGCCACTACTTCCACCAAAGCCGTTGCTTCATCTTCAATCCGCTGAAGCAAAGCCGATTGCGGCACCGAACAATCTACCCAAGTGAGCACATCGCGCTTATCAGCATCAAAGATGATATTCGTCACTTCTGGCGGCAAAAGCGTACAGGGTGCTTCAATCGAGTCGCCAAGGTTAATAGTGTTAGCATTTAGATCACCGCCAATTGCCATTTGCCTTGCTTGCCCTTCAGCACGAGCATCCACTCGCCTTGGCAGTGAGCTGTCCCCTTCGCTC
>QBMP01000092.1:10056-14558 GCA_003242115.1 Phormidesmis priestleyi | reverse complement strand
CTCTTACTCACAGGGTCTTGCCTGAACCACTTCAGCAGTGCATTCGTCGTTTTTGCCCCCGCCACTGCGCTAAAAGCAAACCCCTCATCCGCCAATCCTTCGGCTAGCTTGGATTTACCGCTAGGCGTGATGTCATAAAGGTCGGTTCGCTTATTTTTTGGCGTTTTGCTCACAGCGCGCCCATTTCTACCAGTGTACTGAGTGCCGTTGTGTACGCTTTAGCACTTGAGCCAACAAATTTAGACTTAGGTGCAGGTGTTTCACTGAGTGCCCACAGATTCAAAAGAATCAACGTTTCAGCGTAAAGAGGGGTGACTTTGCTAGCCATTACAAATCCTTGGGAAAATGACGAGGGTGGGTAAGCTGTTGTATAAATTACGTCATGCAGTGCGAAAGCATTGAGTAGAAACCGATTGACCGCTAAAACTGACAACCCTTTACGCCGCTTCGCACTCACAATCCGTACGTTCTAACGAGCAATGCTGAGGAAATATCAAAAAACTTAC
Source organism: Phormidesmis priestleyi (assembly GCA_003242115.1). GTDB lineage: Bacteria > Cyanobacteriota > Cyanobacteriia > Phormidesmidales > Phormidesmidaceae > Phormidesmis > Phormidesmis priestleyi_A. The sequence goes on along the minus strand of QBMP01000092.1, from coordinate 14,052 downwards.
TTATTACCCAGTTTGCCCAGCTCCGAACCATTATGCGGTGACTCGTATCATACGAACCTAGCGCTCCGTATCCTATGGCAGCGTTCTATACCAGCGAGGGTTTAGTATAAAGAAGAGAATAAGACAGACCTGAACGCTGCTGGGCCGACCATATGGCGAGAATGCCGACACTCAAGTTTGATCGCGGCACCTTGGTGCTCCATCCGCCGCCAAGGGGCAAAGCTTGGATTGACTATGCGGTGTGGGATGATCGCATTGAGCGATTTCGGGTGCGGGCCGATCAGTATCGGCCCCTCGTAGAGGCGCTCAGAGCCGAAGGAGTGCGCTTTGAAGACAAGGTGCAGACGTTTGAGCCGCTGGATTTGCAGGCGAATTTGGCGCTAACGCCCTACGCGCATCAGCAGGAGGCATTGCAGGCTTGGAAAGAAAATGCGCGTAAAGGCGTGGTGGTACTGCCAACGGCAGCAGGTAAGACCTATCTGGCGCAAATGGTGATGCAATCGACGCCGAGGCGAACGCTGATTACGGTGCCGACGCTGGATTTGATGCATCAGTGGTATGCAAATCTGGAGGCAGCTTTTCCCGGTGTGGAGGTGGGGCTTTTGGGCGGCGGATCGCGCGATCGCACTCCCATTCTCGTCGCCACCTACGACAGCGCCGCCATTTACGCCGAAGACTTAGGCAATCAGTACGCGCTGCTGATCTGCGATGAGTGCCATCATTTACCCAGTGACTTTCACCGCAGCATCGCCGAATATTCGATTGCGCCCTATCGGCTAGGGCTGACGGCAACACCGGAAAGAACAGATGGTCGGCATGAGGATTTAGAAAAGCTGCTTGGTAAAGTGGTGTACCGACGAACCTCAGAAGAACTGTCGGGGACGGCGCTTGCGCCTTATCAGGTAGTTCAGCTTAAGGTGCAGCTGAATCAGGAAGAGCGCGATCGCTACCAAACCCTCACCCAACAGCGCAACGACTTTCTGCAAAAGTCCAACATTTGGCTCGGTAGCCCCGAAGGCTGGCAGCGCTTCGTGCAGGCTAGCGCCAAATCTCCAGCGGGACGTCGGGCCATGCTAGCGCACCGCGAAGCCAAAAATATTGCACTGGGCAACGCTGGCAAGCTCACTTTGTTAGAAAAATTGCTGAAACAACATTACCCTGATCGCACCCTCATTTTCACCAACGACAATGCCACGGTTTACAAAATCTCGCAGGACTTTTTGATCCCGGCAATTACTCACCAAACACCCGTCAAAGAGCGTCACAGCATTTTGCAAAAGTTCCGCAGCGGCGACTACAGCGTGATTGTGGTGTCGCATGTGCTGAATGAAGGGGTGGATGTGCCCGACGCTAGAATAGCCATTCTGCTCTCAGGCAGTGGCTCGGTGAGAGAGTACGTTCAGCGGTTGGGCCGTGTGTTGCGCAAGGGCAGCAGCGGTAAAATGGCGCTGCTATATGAAGTTGTTGCTGAAGAAACTAGCGAAGAAGGTGTTTCTCGGCGACGGCGACAGACCCAAACTCAAAAGCCCCCGACACAAAGCCCGAAGGTCGCTCAGCTATCGCTGGTGCCGGATGAGCAAATGCAGCCGGATGTGCGATCGCCCCAACGCGCTCCCAAGCCTTATCCAAAGCCCTATCCAAAGGTCGCCGAATTCCCAGAGATCAACCGCCGCGCGGCAGAAGAATCAGCCGACTGGCCAAAAAAACCAGAAGACTAGCAGACAGCGATGAAATCAAAATGAAATGGAGATATCTCGAAGGGATGTTCTCTTGGCTGCTCTTGGTTGATACTGCGCCTGTGATCTGCGCCATAGGTTAGACGCGAAGGGACTCGTTAATTCACTAAAGTGGTAGGCAATTGTTGAGCCACTTATCGAAAAAACTATGAAAGCTGAAATGGAAAACGGAAAAATGTCGATGAGCAAATACAGAACATTTGCGGCCATGATTGCTACGTCTACCGTTGTCATGTTTGGCCTCATGTATTTGAACACTTACGAGCTAGGTCATATTTACTTTAGTGAAACGCGCGCTTACATGGCGATTTATATGGGCGCATCAATGGCGATTATCATGCTTGGCTTTATGCTGCACATGTACAACAACCGTCGCATCAACACAGGTATTTTTGGTGGCAGTATTTTGGTTTTTGCGCTCTCACTTTGGCTAGTTCGCAGCCAAGTTACCATTGGTGATGTTGCCTGGATGAAGGCGATGATTCCGCACCATTCGATTGCGATTTTGACCAGTGAACGCGCAAATCTTTCCGATCCGCGCGTTCAGCAGTTGGCGAGTGAAATTATTGAAGCTCAAGTCAGAGAGATTGGTGAAATGAAGGTGCTTATTAAGGATTTGGAGAGTCGGTAGTGGGTGCGATCGCTTCATCGTTCCCAGCAAGCACCCCTTGTCGATGGCGAATATTGGCTATTGTTTGCGTAAGCATCTCGCTGTTCCAGGTAGATACTAGCCGGTCTAGGGTTTGAATCTATCAAACCCTAATCGCCGCACAATCTGCGGTGATTAGATCATACAATCACCGCACAAGCAACGCCAATCACAATAATTTTTGCGATAGGGAATCATAGCCATTATGCAGATTATGGGCTGGCTATTTGATCAAGCTCCGAACGTTGCCGCAATCACAACGCGGCAGGTGATTGAAGAGAATGCTGAAATTCTAGTAGTTGTCCATTATGAAGACGATCACTCATGGGCATTTCTTTGCGGCAGCACAGATAGAGACGAAGACGGAAGAGTCATCAAGTCTTCGCCGTTTGAGCCCTAATGTTAGAATCTATTTTAGGTTAAGCTGTTGAGCCGGTCATTATCCAATTCAACGAAAGCTCATTCAAAGTTCAGCCTCCCAATCATCAATCTTCAACCCTTTGACACGCTTAAATTCTCCGGTGTTATGCGTTACCAGTGTCAAATTGTTAACAAGGGCGATCGCCGCAATCTGCAAATCATAAGCGCCAATTGGAGTGCCTGCACTTGCTAGCATTGCTCTGAGTCGGCCAAAGGCTAAAGCTGACTCATCTGCAAATGGTCGCGAAACAAATCTGCTCAGAAATTCCTGTTGTCTTTCCAACGTCGTAGCGGGGTTGTTGCTACGCATCGCGCCATAAAATAGTTCAGATTTCACTACCGAGCACACTGCCATATCAGAAAGTGGCGTAGCCAATAAGCGATCACGCACCACCGCAGACCGGCCATTCAAATGCATCACACAGACATTAGTATCTAGCAAATAACGCATCCCTACTCAAAGGCTTCGGCAAGCTCATCGTCTAGCGCTTCTGATACACCCTGGTTATCGAGCACGATCAGGTCATCTGAGCATCTCCCATATAGCTGATCCAATGAGAGCACCTCGACTGTCGATGCTTGCACAGGCTGATAAACCACCATTGCCTCAACTTCTCGATCAGTGAACCCAACCGGAATCTCAAGATGAAGAATGCCATCCTGTCCTATCCTTTGACGTACCCTAACGCTTTCCATCTTTAGCCTCTTCCTAGTCTATAAACCAATTCAAACCAATTTCCTGACCTAATTCTTGCAATATTTTCTGCAATTCTGCCATAGCAGCCTCTATTTCACCTAGTTGTTTCCTGCGAATACGTTGAATCGTCGTTTGTACTACAGGCATTGTCCAGTTATTACTGAACAATGCCTGACCAAGTTGACATCCATGTCTTCAATACAACTCATACTTCATCAGCTGGCAGAGCAGTGAGCCGTTGTAGACCGGGGTGCGTGAGGCGGATTTGAGGCCGATGTTGCCTGAAAGGGCTTTGTTGCCGCTGAGGACGTAGGCGCTCCAGCCTTTGAAGCGCTGCTTGAGAACGTTGCCGAGCAGCTTATAGAATGCGCCCAAGTCAGTATCAGCGCCAAGACGTTCGCCATACGGTGGGTTGCAGAGAAAAATGCCGCTATCGGCGGGGGCTTCGACGTCGGCGAGTTCTTTTTGCTGGAAGTGAATGAGCTGATCTAGGC
>QBMP01000092.1:8971-10046 GCA_003242115.1 Phormidesmis priestleyi | reverse complement strand
ACTCACCCTTTTGCTGACCTTCCGCCTCAGCAATCAGGCTCTCCCACAGGTCATCGTCATAATCGAGCCAGGTTTCAAAGCCAAAGCGCTCACGAAACAGACCGGGGGCAATTTGGAGCGATCGCATCCCCGCTTCCAAAGGCAACGTCCCCGATCCACACAGCGGATCAAAAAACGCCTGATCCGGCTCCCACCCCGATAGCTGAATTAAAGCCGCCGCCAAAGATTCCTTTAAAGGGGCTGCGCCCACCGCCGGACGATAGCCGCGTCGGTGCAGGCTGTCGCCAGAGCTATCCAGGCTAATCGTGGCGCGATCATCATGCAAGTGCACATTCACGCGCAGATCGGGCGATCGCGTATCCACATCAGACCTTTCGCCAAAATCTTGACTCTGCTGATGCACAATCGCATTTTTGACCTGTAAGGCGGTGAAATGCGTATGGTTTAGCTCGCTGGTTTTGCCGGTAGCGCTCACCGCTAGCGTATTGTCAGGCTTCAAATACTGGCTCCAGTCAATATGCTGCACCCCCACAAACAAGTCGTCGCCGCTCACACAGTCAAATTCATCCACTTGCAGCAAAATTCTAAAGGGCAGTCGTGCCCAGAGATTGACCCGGTAAAGCAGCGTGCGATCGCCCCAAAACATCGCCCCACAAAATCCGGGCTCCACATCTTTTGCCCCTAGCTGCTCAAGCTCTTGTACCAAAAGCGGCTCTAGCCCTCTCGCGACCGTGGCAAAATACTGATTCATGCTGACGCTTCCTTTTCGCAAATCCAATCTAATAGCAGCGAAATAACGCTTCCTGGCTGCTCTAAATGAGGCAATAGGCCCGTCTTTGATACTACCTGAAATCGCTGCACGGCTTGAGGGTTCAGACTCGCTAGCCTTTGGCCCAAGCTCACGGGCGTAAACTGAGCCTGCTGACCCCAAACAATCGCAGTTGGCACAGTGAGCTGAGCGAGATCAGGCGCTAGGTCAAAATAGAGGTCGCCTCGTAAAAAAGATAGGGCGGCGTATTCAGCATTGGGCTGCTGGGCAGAGGCCAAGTAAGCGGCAACGGTTTCAGGGCTGAGG
>QBMP01000092.1:0-8961 GCA_003242115.1 Phormidesmis priestleyi | reverse complement strand
CAATTTCGTTCGTGGCCCCTAGCGCATAGATCGCTTTATCGACAAAAGGGGCATTGATAATCGGTTCGGGAATGCGGCGAGCCGCTCTAGCACCAAAGTCTCTAAATCCCGAGGGACAAACCAAAAACAACCGCTGAAATAACTCAGGCTGCTTAGCCGCTAGCCGTACCACCAAAGCCGCCGTAAACGAACTTGCCACCGCAATCACGGGTTCGCTCACCACCTGGCGAATGAAATCCTCAATATTATCTAAATAATCCGCCGTTGAATAGCGCCTTGGCGGATGCGCCGAAGCCCCCCAACCAATCAAGTCCGGAGCCATCACCCGATAGCTAGTCGCGAAAGCAGCATAAACCTGGGCCCATTCATAGGCCGACGCCCCGCCGCCAAAATTGTGAAAAAAAAGTATCGGCGGCCGGTCAGGCTTGGCCTCACCCTGAGCTTGCTCAAAGCCCCCAGAGGACTCAATAAAAGTGTAGTAAGCGACCCGTCCTAGTCGTGTCAAAACTGATTTTTGACCAAATCCAGACGGCTGAAAGTTCAGCATAAGTTTTTTTTCAAAAGTCCTTATCAAAAGTACGTAAATCATTGTACCAATGATGATATCTGCTCACCAACTCTAAGTGTTTATTCGGAGAAATCTATCAGATAATTATTCTATTGATACCGAATAAATGGTTGGCTGAAAATTGGGTATTAAAAGCAACCTTTGTTCTAAAATCATGCGGATAAAGTCTACGACGACTGTATTTTTCTAGTGTCAGATCACTTGCTTTTTTTAGAGCAAATCAACGACCGTCAATCATCTTAAAACCTCTAAAATCCTTTTAAAAGCCTACAAATTACAAGCCTTTTTACAATATTAGTATTCTCTCATGCCCTTCCGACTACGTAAGGCAATACGTAAAACACTGAACTTAAAAAGTGCTGGTATATACCTGAGATCATTTTGCTTTGAATAGGTTACGCTGAATAAACTTTAAAAGTTCAAATTCAGTGTAAAAAGCTTCACCAAGCTGACTTCATGTGGTAAACATAATGAGATATTTAATCCATGTTCCTAAGCAGAGCTATAAACGCAGCTCAAAGTCCACTCAAAGTCCATAAGCTAGCAAGTTTTAAACGCCCACTTCGTATATTTTCCAGTCGTGTTCGCTTATCTGCAAAGAATTCTTAGCAGGTGGCCTTTTAATCAGTTGCCTTGGGTTCATTCTTTCTGCTTGCTCAAGCGCTCAAGCGCCACGTATTTTCAATCCCCGTTATTGCCTTTCTCCAACAAAATATGAATATCCAACTGTATCGAAAAGCTTTGGTAAGGACAGCATCTCCTGTATCTATCTTGATGGCTAGTCTCTTCCTCACGGGGACTGCTCACGCCGACAGCAGACTCAACGGGCTGACGGCGGCTGATCTATTAAAAGGTGGAAATTCGGCTGAGCTTCCTGTGACTGGGCTTTCGTCGAATGTTAGGCCAGTGCTTGAGCCTGCTGATTATTCTCAAAATACGGCTCCTGATGCTGCTCCAGCTATAGCCCAAAGCAACACGACTGTCGGCGACACCTTTGCACCCCTAACCGAAGAAGAAATTCGTCAGCGTCTATTGATTGAGCCCAATCCCGGCGCGGTAACTCAGCTGCGACCAGCACCGGCTTCTAGCTTTTTGACCCCGACCGCCTATGGCGCTGATTGGGGTGACGTGTACGTTGGGTTAGCCGCTAGCATCGGGACTGCCAACCGGGGTCGCGATTCGGATGGATCGGCGAGCGTAGGCTTTGGCCTGGGTGACGCTACTCGGTACTTAGGTTTGGAAATAAACTCTAGTATTAATAGCCTGCGCGGCTTTGCCGATGATGGCACGGTCGGATTCAAGCTGCACAGGGTGTTTCCGTCAGCGAGTAATTTGGCTGTTGCCTTCGGTTGGGAAAACCCGATCAAATGGGGATCGGCTCGAATTGAGCCTGAAACTTTCTACGGTGTGGTTTCGCGTCGATTTGACTTGCAGCCAGGGCAAGCGAACCCAGTGCCACTGACTGTTTCTTTGGGCGCTGGAACGGGGGCTTATCGCTCAACCGGATCAATTGCTAACAATACCAATGGGATTAACTTTTTCGGTAGCTTGGGTTTGCGTATTCAGCCTGAAATATCGCTTATTTCTAGCTGGACAGGCAGCGGATTGGGCTTTGCCGCTTCTGCTTCGCCTTTTGAAAATCCTTTCGTCTTCACGGTTGGGATCGCTGATGTAACCGACAATACGCCTGATGGCACTCGGATCACGGGCTCTGTTGGCTATGGCTACACATTTTAAGCAACACTTCAAAAAAATCGACGGGTCAAACAACTCAGACATTGGCAATAAAAAGGTTTTCTTCTATGCACATAAATCATTCCGTTCATTCACCCTCTGTTGCTCCATTAGGAAATCTATCAGAAGATCTATCGGCAGATCTATCGAAGTCGCTGACTGGGCCCAAATTGCTGCTTAAGCGTTCCCTCACAGCCTTTCTGTGTGCGCTAGCAGCCGCTGCTACGATTGCCCCCAACGCAGCCCTAGCGGGAAGCCGTCCGGTGGTGCCACCGGATTCTAGCAATGCGGTGGGTGAGACATTTGCACCCACCAGACCACGCGCTGAAGGCGAGACGCTAACCACTCAAATCGGCTACAACGTCTTGAGCGTTTTGCAAACGATTCGAGCTAGGCAGTCGGTCGATTCGGTAACGGATGAAATGCTGTTTATTCCAGCCGCTAAAGTTGACACTATCGCCGCAGCCCTTTCGCCCGAACGTACAGGCCGCGATATTGAGCAGTTAGAGCGGCAAATTTTTGATGAAACCAGCGGCAAAATCCAGGTTGATCTCTCAGCTCTAGGCACATCTGAAGGCGATGTCAAAACAGCGACAGACTCTATCAACACTTTCTTTAAGGCGCTCACGGCTGAGCAGTTAGCGGTGGCAGTTGAGTCACCTACGCTCATGACCATTTGGCGATTGCTGCTAGCAGCTAACGATGTGGTGGATGGCTATGTTTTAACCTTTCCAGGTGGCGGCACCACGGGCGTGTTCACCATTCGCCTGCTATAGGTGGCAGTGAACGCTTGAATGAGCGCTAGTTTGTGAATAAAAAAGGGTCGGGAACTTAGCGTTACCGACCCTTTTTGTCAGCTCTATAGAATTATCTCGTGAGCGCTTACTGGCCTTCGGCGGCAAGTCCGACCTCGCGAACTTCTACCAGCGGAAAGCAAGGAACTGATTTGGGGCCGCAAATACCCGCAACACTGCCTTGGGCTTGAATAGGTTGGCCCACATAGGCATTGAGCGGTTGGCCGGTGAGATACACGCGGCCCATCCCTGAGCTTTCGACAAAGTAGCCGTCGGGTGCGGGCTGGGCTTTATCGCCTACCTGGTAGCCGTATTTGGCTTGCAGGGTACCTTCGACGGTGACAAGCGGTGCGACCGTGGCGCGGTACAGCTTGTGGAGCTGCCAAATGACTAAGCCACTGGCCGCTGCGCCTAGTAGAAAAAAGAGAGCCGCAACGCTCCACAGCGTCAGTTGCGAATGCTCTCGGCCTTGTTTTCGGCTCTTCCTTTTGGATGCATTGGTAGATATGCCGGTAGATGAGCCAGTAGATGCACTGGACTGGGCTGAAGAAACGCTCTGAGATATTTCTGAGGGCATCATGAGGGATTTTCCTCCTGGATAACGGGGAGTAATGTGGGCGGCTAGAGATCAGTAGTTAGAGATCACTAGAGATCAGTAGTTAGCGGGGAATCGCGAGATCGAGGTGACCAATATTTTTTGATATATGCCTATTGTGTATAGAACCCTATTAGTCTGCTTTTCTATCGTCTGATTAGACAGTTGTTAGATTGCTTTACCTTTTAGGCATCGTCAGCGCTCAGCGTATAGTAGAGTGCCCAAATTGCCATTGGCCTGAGGTAGTGACAGGCGCGAAAGGTACCGACCGCCGTAATCGCTTCGGGCGTGCGAAACTGCAAGCCATGCTGATAAATCTGCTGAACCACTGCTTCGGTAATCGTCATCGCCTCAGTGCGTTTGCCCACCTTAGCAAAAAAGGCTGCAAGGCCGAAGTTTATGCCTGTCCAGACTTCTAGCTGATGGGTATCATCTGGGTTTTGCGGGGAGCCATCGGGTCTGACACCGTTAGCACAGCCAATCGGCATTCCCAGAGCAGCGGCGCTGAAGTGCCCGGTTTGCGCGCCTTCAAACTTTTGATTCTGCGGTTCAAGCTGCGCTGCGTAGGCGTTGAATTTGACAAAGCAAGCGTCATAAATGGCGCTGAGAGTGGGCGCTATGTAGTCTTGATCGACGACATCGGGCAGGCCCATTGTGGAGGTACAAAATTGACCGCAGAGCTGATCGGCCATCACCACATCGGAGCCGCTGCCGGTATCTAGGCGGTAGTAGCTGCCGTTCCAGAGCTGCTTTTGGTAGGCATTGCGGCCATGCTGCCACCAGCGCCGATACTGAGCCAGCACAATCGCGGCGTTGCCGGGGGCGCGCTTGTGCTGTATGAGGGTTTCACCGATGGCGATCGCTGCACTCAAAGCCCCAATCCACAGCCCGCCGCAATAGGCGCTAATTCCCTGCAAGCGCCAATCATCAAAGGTCTGATCGGGTGCGCCGCTGTTTTCTATCAGCCCGTCGCCATCGGTATCAAATTGTTTGCTATAGGCCAAAGTTTCGACCACCGCAGGCCAGCAGTCTGCTAAGAAATCAACATCGGTCCCGCCCGTTACGTAAAAGGCTCGCCACACCTGAAGCACAAAGTCGCTAGAGAGATCTTTCCACTGATTGCAGTCTTGATAGCTGGTGTAGTTAGTCGCGACCCAAGGATCTTCATTCGGTGCGCCCAAGTCATGAGGCGTTGCCCCTTTAAGCTTGCGCGGCGCGGTGTGATCTTGTTCACCAATGGTGTAGTAGTAGCCGATAATGCGCGGCTTTGGATCGGCGCTCGGAATCGCTCTGGCAAAGGCGCGCAGCACAGATTTTTCGAGTTCGGGCCACAGCAGCAAAGTCGCAAATCCACCGTACAGTCGCACATCTAGGCTTTCGTACCAGCGGTAGTCAAGGCACTCCAATACGCCAAATTGACCGACGGGATCATCGGCACTCGCTGCCGACCATAAGCTGCCGCCACTAGCAAGATCGTACAGCTCATTGAAGAGTGCCATTTTGAACCAGTCGGGCAACTCTTGTTGTTCTAAAATGGGCTGCTGCCAAGCCTGAATTTTCTGTTGCCAGGTGCGATAGTTGCTCAGAACGGTTTGAGCTAGTGCCCAAGCGTTGCGCCCGGTTCGGTTGAAAAAATCGGTGTAGCGGCGATAGGCAAATTTGCCCGTAGCGAATTCGGTAACTGGCAAATCCCAGCTTAAGACAAAGGGAATCTGCTGGGTTTCGCCAGGAGCGAGGGTAAGGCGCAGCGCTATAGCACCCCCAATTTGTTGATCGGTGCTAATACCTGCATCTTCAAAGTTGTTCAATCGGCCTGTAGTAGCAAAGCTGTCCCATAGATCACGGCCATCACCATCGGGCTCCCAGCGAGTGTTGTAAGTGACTTCTGCGGTAGGATGAGAAGCCGCTATCGCAAATTGACCGTCTCCTTCTTCGGGTTCTCCGCCCCATTCGCCATCCATTACAAAGCCGACAGCTTTCTCATCATCGCACACCAGCTTGTTGTAGTTTCCTAAGCTTTCTCGGAGCCTAGGAACATAGTCATAAAAAGGACTACCGTCTTCTCGCTGCTGAATGTTAGGAGAGTTTTCGCTGTTGGTGAACCAGCCCACCATATTTTGCCAGCTCAACATAATGCTAATCGTCAGTGGCTGATCGGTCGGGTTATGCGCTGTCCATACAAAGGTCGCGACGGGATAGCTGCTTTCTTGATAGCTGTTGGCCCAAATTGGCGAGAATTGTTCGCAGGTGAGTTGAGCTTTAAAAACGTTCTCATACACATACCAGCTACGGGGATAGAGGGCATGGTATTGGCCCGTCGAATGATCGGCGCTGCTGGCCGGATACCATTGCCAGCTCGAAAGTGCCGATTCTGAAGGCTCGGTGCTCATGGCGTAGGCGGTGCCGGTGCCTTCTGCCGTTTGCTTGGCCGTTTGCTCGGCTGTTTGCTCAAATATGCTGAACTGACAGCCCGGAAATGAGTCGAAAATATGTTCGCCGCCGTCTAAATGCCACAGGTTGAATGAGCCATTGGGCGATCGCCCCACACACCCAGCGCCAAATCCGCCGAGCGGAGCCCCGTGCTCTGGCCCATCGTCTAAGTTACTGGCATAGCGAACGATGTAAGGCGTTTCCCATTTTTTGCCAATCGGCCATTGCCAAGCACAGTCGGGAATATTGGGCCGCTGGTTCATAAATGGAGTCTCCACACAGGATTAGGACACAAAAGGAAAGGACGCACAGACATCCGTTTGCCACCCCGGATTATCCTACGCTTTGCTCCTCGTGCCAATTTTTAGCGCCATGATCATTTCAGGCATGGCTGTAGTAAAACCGTATTATCCTGTCCTGTAGAACGTTTGTACGATTTTGGACGGATTGCCGTCATCGAAAGATGCGATCGCTCCCTTTCAGATCGTCTACCATTAGTCAGTTAGAGCTAAATTTAGAGCTGAATATTTAAAGCGCTGTAAACGTTGCGCTTGATCTGGTCACCGTCGCTTCCTCTCCTCATTATGAGCAAAAAGTTTGATATTCAGGCCCCATTTGAGCCGGCAGGCGATCAGCCTAAAGCAATCGAGCAGTTAGTCAAAAATCTAAAAGCCCAGCAAGAATATCAAACTCTACTGGGCGCGACCGGCACCGGCAAAACCCACACCATTGCTCGCACTATCGACGCCATCGGCAAGCCCACGCTGCTGCTAGCGCACAATAAAACCCTAGCGGCGCAGCTTTGCAATGAGCTACGCGAATTTTTCCCTGATAATTCCGTCGAATACTTCATCAGTTATTACGACTATTACCAGCCAGAAGCCTACATCCCCGTAACCGATACCTACATTCAAAAAACGGCTTCTATCAACGATGAAATTGATATGTTGCGGCACTCGGCCACGCGATCGCTCTTCGAGCGCAAAGATGTGATTGTCGTTGCGTCCATTAGCTGCATTTACGGCCTAGGCATTCCATCCGAATATCTCAATGCCTCGATTCCGCTGCGAGTGGGAGCCGAAACCAATCAGCGGCAGGTGCTGCGCGATCTGGCCTCAGTGCAATATACCCGCAATGATTTGGAGATGGGTCGAGGTCGCTTTAGAGTCAAAGGCGATGTGCTCGAAATTGGCCCTGCTTACGAAGATCGCATTATCCGCGTGGAGTTTTTTGGCGATGAAATTGACGCCATTCGCTATGTCGATCCGGTTACTGGCGCGACGCTGCAAAGCATGGATGCGCTCAACATTTACCCCGCCCGTCACTTTGTGACCCCCGACGACAAACTAGAAGCTGCCTGCCAGGGCATTCGCACCGAACTTAAAGAACAGCTTGCATTTTTAGAAAGCAATGGCAAACTGCTCGAAGCTCAACGATTAGAGCAGCGCACCCGCTACGATCTGGAAATGCTCGAAGAAGTGGGCTATTGCAACGGCGTTGAAAACTACACGCGCCACTTGGCTGGTCGGCTACCCGGTGCACCGCCCGAATGCCTGCTCGACTACTTTCCGCATGATGACTGGCTACTCGCCGTCGATGAATCGCATGTGACGGTGCCGCAGCTTAGAGCGATGTACAACGGCGATCAGGCTCGTAAAAAGGTGCTGATCGATCACGGCTTTCGGCTGCCGAGTGCGGCTGACAATCGGCCCCTGAAGTCAGAAGAATTTTGGGAGAAAGTGAATCAATGCATTTTTGTCTCAGCGACGCCCGGTGAGTGGGAGTTAGAGCTGTCTAAGGGCAATATTGTTGAACAAATTATTCGCCCGACGGGTGTGCTCGATCCGATTATTGACGTGCGGCCTACGGAAGGGCAAATTGATGATTTGCTGGGTGAAGTACGCGATCGCGCTGCCAAACAAGAGCGCACCCTCGTCACCACTTTAACCAAACGCATGGCGGAAGATCTTACCGATTATCTGCATGAGCACGGCGTTAAGGTGCGCTACCTGCATTCAGAAATCCATTCAATTGAGCGGATTGAAATCATTCAAGATTTGCGCAATGGCGTGTTTGATGTGCTGATTGGCGTCAACTTACTCAGAGAAGGATTAGATTTACCGGAAGTCTCTTTAGTCGCTATTCTTGATGCGGATAAAGAAGGCTTTTTGCGGGCGCAGCGATCGCTCATTCAAACCATCGGTCGGGCGGCTCGTCACATTGAAGGCAGAGCCATTCTCTACGGCGACAACATGACCCAAAGCATGGAAAAAGCCATCGAAGAAACCGACCGCCGCCGCGCTATTCAACATGCCCACAACCAGGCGAACGGCATCGAACCCAAGCCGATTATTCGCCGCAACAGCAACTCTATCCTCTCTTTTCTTGATGTTTCTCGCCGCTTAAACAACGAAGAGTTAGAGCAAGCCTATGACAACAGTGACGACCTGCCGCTCGAAGATATTCCAATGCTGATTGGTCAGCTTGAAACTAAGATGAAAGCGGCGGCTAAGAACCTAGAATTTGAGGAAGCGAGTACCTATAGAGATCGAATTAAGCATTTGCGCGATCGCCTCCTCGGCAAACACAGATCGCCCTTCAAGCAAGCTCAAGACGCCGATAGAGTCGCTAGTGAGTAGCAAATTCTGTAAACTGTACGCTACGAAAACTTCAGCCTAATTAGACATTTGCTACTATCGTAGAGTGATAAAACCCGGTTATGCTGATGACTCTAGCGATTGCCCTTGAACCTACTCCTATAGAAACGGACACTTATGGGGTTGTGCGAGTTGCTAAAACTCGTATCACGTTGGAGACCGTTGTAACAGCCTTTCTTGAAG
>QBMP01000091.1:8616-14626 GCA_003242115.1 Phormidesmis priestleyi | reverse complement strand
GGGCGCTGATGACGCTTTAGCGGAAAGGATGTCGGCAGCGATCGCGCCTGTCACGACCGGATCAGAAGCTGGCTTAGGAAACGGATCGCGCCACTCAACGACAGCTAGCATCACTGCCGAACTAAAACAAAGGGCTACAAAGCAACGAGCTAGGGGAGGCTGCCTCAGCATGGGATTTAGCTCCTGAGCGATTGCCTGTCATTATCGTAGTGCATTCTTAATAAATCTTTTTTTGCTTGCTTTGTTAGAATCAGAGGCGGGCGATCGCAACCACCTAAGGTTGTATTAGGTTACAAACAGGTTACAAACAGGTTACAAAAGAGGCAATAACAGCGTGGTAGTCAAGCCAGAATGGTTACGGGTCAAAGCCCCTCAGTGGGAGCGGGTCGGCAATGTCAAAGGCATTTTGCAGGATCTGGGCCTAAATACCGTCTGCGAAGAAGCCTCTTGCCCCAACATCGGCGAATGCTTTAATGCAGGCACCGCTACCTTTTTAATCATGGGGCCAGCCTGCACACGCGCCTACCCCTACTGCGACATTGACTTTGAAAAAAAGCCCCAGGCACTCGATCCGCTAGAGCCTGTGCACCTAGCTGAAGCCGTCCGCCGGATGCAGCTCAAGCATGTCGTTATAACTTCAGTCAATCGCGACGATCTGCCCGACGGCGGTGCAAGTCAGTTCATCCGCTGCCTTGAAGAAATTCGCAAGCGATCGCCCCATACCACCATTGAAGTGCTGATTCCTGATCTATGCGGTAATTGGCAGGCGCTAGAGACCTTGCTGCTAAAAGGCCAGCCGGAAGTGCTCAATCACAATACTGAAACCGTACCTCGGCTATATCGCAAAACGCGGCCTCAGGGGGACTATGCGCGCAGCTTGGAATTGCTAGAAAGGGCTAAGGCTATAGCCCCCTGGACTTACACCAAATCCGGCATCATGGTCGGCCTCGGCGAAACCGATGGCGAAGTGCGCCAAGTCCTCGGCGATTTACGTGCCATCGACTGCGATATTGTCACCATTGGTCAATACTTACAGCCCAGTGCCAAGCATCTTGACGTCCATACCTTTGTCACCCCCACTCAATTTGAAGCATGGCGCATTGCCGGAGACGAACTCGGCTTTTTGCAGGTAGTTTCTTCACCGCTCACCCGCAGCTCATACCATGCCGAGCAAGTCCGCCAGCTCATGAAAACCTATCCTCGCCAAAAGCCAATCAATGGTTACGGCTTAAGCTGATCAAGTTTATTTTGGGCAGAAAGCAGGTCAGCTTGTGCGGCTAAGTATACGGTGGTGCCTGATTTGACTTGGTTGAGCTGATTGATAATACCTTGCAGTTGGCTGCTGGTGGTTTCACGGGTGGCATTGTTAGCGCTGGCAAGCAGAGAGGTTGTTTGTTCTTGAGCCTGTTCAAAAGCTCTAACCGAGTCGGTTTCAGCCGCTGAGCGAACTTTAATTTGTCCAAGATTTTGCTGATAGGTTGCCCGCATTGCCTGAGCCTCACGATAGCCCGATAGATCATCTTGCGGAATACGCTCAACCTCGGCGATCGCATCTTCCCATAGCTGCATAATCTGCTGCCACTCCTCAGCACTGTGAGGTGGATTTTGTCCTTGTATTGCCGCTCTCTGAGAATATTCTCTGGCGCTGCCTATAATCGTTAAGGTACGTTCGTTGCCCGCAAGTAATCCCACGGTCTCTTCAAAATCTCGCTCGTAGGCCACTAGGTTCTGTTGGGCAGTTTTCCCCGCTAGCGTTTCACTTGGAATTTTCTGAAGCTGCTCAAGCGCAGTTTGCCACAGGGCGATCGCCGTTTGACGATCATCCGTGGTTTTGGCCTGAGGGTACTGTTGTTGAGCTGCCGTCAGCGACTGCTCCGCAACCAATAACGCATTTTGGGCGTTTTTCTCTTGAAAAACCTTCGCTTTTAACCGACCCACCTCGGCGCGAGTTGCATTGAACCGACTGCGGCTGAACTGCGAGTTGTGATAGCTGTAAGTCGAGAGAGAGTCGTTTATCCAATCAATGGGCAGAGCATCTAAGCTCTTTTGGGCTTGATCTAACTTTTGCTCACCAAGGGCTAAATCGGCTGGCGTTGTGGCACCATCAATTAACTGCTGAGCCTGCTCGAATGTGTCGATGGCAAGGCGGTAATTGTGATCTAGGCCGATATAGCTAGGGAGCAACAAAAGGGGAGCCTTCGCCGCAACCGGACGCCGAATAGTCGCATAGGGCAAATTTAATAGATAGATTACACCCACGGGAATACCCAGAAGTAACCCTAAGCCAATCATCGCTTTGACGGGCGATCGCCGGTTTGCCGCCTTCACAGGTCTGACAGGTTTGACAGATTTTCTCGATTGGTTCAGTAAGCGTTGTTCTTCTTCTATCTGCCGCTCCAGTTCTGCCAAGGAGTTGGGCTGGAGCGGCACACTAGGCGTAACCGTTTTTCCAGTGGTAGGTGGGATGGCCTCAGCGTTAGGGGTCTTAGGAGAGTTGCGGGAGGTAGAACGGTGCAAAAAATTGAGAGAGGAAAGTTTAAAGAGCGCCATGGAATGTGTCTGGGTTGCTGCACCCAAGGTTCCCCAATTGACGAGGTAATTTTTCCCATGAGTCACCAAAAATATACGAAAACCTACGAATTTCAAATTTAACGGGAGTGAAGACCACACAGATACCGATTGAGATGGCACTATGGTGAACCACGCCTATTTGAAAGACCTAAGATGGCGCTAAAACCCGTAATGTTGTTATCGATTGAGCGCGGCGGATGAATTGTTGGTCAAAGGTATAAAGGGCTGAACAGTGATTACAGCAGGCCAAATGAAAAGCGTCTGCAAACCCTAACCCATGTATATGCCATTGTAATGCTTGCGCTAGTCGCTTAGCGTCTGTGACCTTTACGGTTGGCAATCCTATCAGTAACTTCAATGACTGAGAGATTTCGCTAGGTTGCAATGAGTAAGAAAACCGTAATACCCATTCAGTTTCTAAAATTACCGTATCACTCAAAAAAATAGAATGCGATTGAAACAGCGCTAGGCTTTGAGCATATTGCAGTTCATCATCTTTTACTAAAAGACGGACAACGACGTTAGTGTCTACCGCTATCATGCCATTGCTCCGCCAAGCCTTGCTCAATCGCAAGGTTCATTTCTTCAATGGTTTTGGGTTTGCCCTTATAGGCTAAGCAGCCTGCGACGTCAGCTAGTTTGGTTTCAAGGAATTGCTTTTTAGGCTTCAATAAAATGCCATCGCCTAAATCAGTTGCTATCAGTTCTTGTCCGGCTTCCCACTGGTGAGCTACTCGCAAAGCCTTGGGGATGATAACTTGACCTTTGCTAGATAAACGAGTAATTTCCATCATCGCAACATACTCTTAAGTAAGAAATATGTAAGGATTTTAGCACGGCAATACAGGATGCATCATGCGCTGAGCTGCTTTAAGTTTTCGCGGTAGGGCGGGTAAACGATGCCTTTTTCGGTGATGATTGCGGTGATGTATTTGGCGGGGGTGACATCGAAGGCGGGGTTGAAAACGGGGGTGTTGTCTGGGGTGATTTGCTGACCTTTGATTTCGGTGATTTCGGTGTCGGCGCGTTCTTCAATTTCGATTTCTTGGCCGCTAGCTAGGCTCATATCTAGGGTGCTGAGCGGGCAGGCGACGTAAAAGGGGACGTTGTGAGCGTGGGCGACGAGAGCCAGGTTGTAGGTGCCAATTTTGTTGGCGGTATCGCCGTTGGCAGCGACGCGATCGCACCCCACCAAGCAAGCGTCTATCTTCCGCGTACTCATCACATGGCCAGAGGCTCCATCGACAATCACCGTGTGCGGAATGCCAAAAGTCTTTAGCTCAAAAGCAGACAGGCTCGCACCCTGTAGCCGAGGCCGAGTTTCATCTAAAAAGACATGAACTTGTTTGCCCTGCTCGTGCGCAAGGCGAACAATCCCCAAAGCCGTCCCGTAATCAGCGGCGACCAAGGTGCCGGTATTGCAGTGATGCATGAGGTTGGCTTGGGCTGGAATCAGCGCTTGAGCATGAGCACCAAGCTGTTTGCACACCTCTATATCAGCGGCTTGGAGGGCTTGGGCGGCAGCTAAAATCGCTTGCTGCATTGATTCGACGCTATCGGCGCTTTGCGCTTGAGCAGCGGCAACGGTGAGTAAATGCTTCACGGCCCAAGAGAGATTGACGGCAGTAGGGCGCGATCGCATCAAATAGTCGCCCGCTATCTGCAAGTCAGCCAGCAGTCCGTCCAGGGTCGTTGCGGAAGACTGCTGCGCGGCCACCGCCATGCCATAGGCTGCGGTTAGCCCAATCGCCGGAGCACCACGCACGACCATCGTTGTAATCGCTTCAGCGATCGCTTTGTAATCGCGGTAGTCACAGTAGGCGATCGTTTGCGGTAGCTGGCGCTGATCTAATAGTCGCAACTGATTATTTGTCCACTCGATGCTGCAAAAAGCGCTCATAGGAGTTACTTAAGGAAAAGGTTTCACTGACTCTGTATTATTCTACGAAGCTGTCTTTTACCAAGCTAGATTTTACGCCCCCAAATCGCTTATGCCTAATCACAAAATTCTCACCGGCCCACAAACCCTGATGCCCAATACGGAAACGCGCTTTCCAGAGGCCCATCAGGACAAATTTGTCGTGTGCGGATTAGGCAGCTTGGGTCAGCAAATTGTGATCAACCTTAAAAAGTTTGACTACGACCCGTTTGAGGTGCACATTACCGCTATTGATCAGCAGCCCATTCGCAACTGGGAAATCGATAATTTGGCCGATCAGCTAGCGGCGGAGCCTATCCTGGGCGACTGCCGCCGAGAAACGGTGCTCAAGGCCGCTGGCATTGAAAAAAGTCGGGCGATCTTAATTGTCACGAGCAATGAAAGTACGAATGTCGAATGTGCGATCGCCGCTCGTCGGCTCAATCCTAACATTCAAATTATTCTGCGCTCTTCTCGCCACAGCCTCAACACGCTGCTCGCCCGTCAGCTCGGTAAGTTTGTCGCCCTCGATGCAACTGAATTGCCCGCAATGAGCTTTGCCTTAGCCGGACTCGGCGACGATACCGTCAGCGTCTTTAATGTTGGTCGTCATCGCTTTCGAGTGATTGAGCGGTTTGTGCAGGCCGGTGAGGCGCGATTTGATCAGCAGCCCATGCAGCAGCTACACCAGCCCCGATTCCGACTGCTCGATCTCAACCCCGTCGAAAATCCACCGCAGCCACTGGGCTGGGCAACGACAGCTTCTTCAGTTTTTCATCGTTGGCAGCCGCATGTGCGCATTGCAGCAGGCGATCGCATTGCCTACATCGAAGTCGATCAGCCATCAGAACCGATGCCAAGATCCAACAATCCGTTCTTCATGGCCGCTCAGTTCATCCAGTTCATCGACGACATCCGCACAAACGACTGGCAACAGCGGCTCAAAAAACTGCGCAAATCCTCTGAAGAATCGATTGAACGAGTCGTCGCCGTCGCGCTTTTAACGGCCATCGTTCTCTGGGCGTCAGGCGCACTCTTGCTGAAGGCAACGGTGCCGGGATTGGCCTGGGTAAAAGCCATTACGCTGGGCGCAATTTTGCTTTTGGGCGGCTATGGCGATGTCTTTGGCGGCTTCGACGATCCGGTGACGCCGGGATGGGTGCTATTGGTGTGTCTAATGATTACGCTTACCAGCATTTTAGTTGTGCTGGGCGTTTTGGGCTTAGTGGCCGAGCGCCTGCTCAGATCCCGCTTTGATTTTTTGCAAAAGCAACCGCGCATTCCGCGCAGCAATCATATCGTGGTGGTGGGCTTGGGCCGCATTGGCCGTAAGGTCACCAGCTTACTGGTAGATTTAAATCAGCCGCTGGTGGCAGTTGATGCACAGCCCCGTTCACAGGCGCTATTTCCGCAAGTACCCTTGCTGATTGGCAATGTGCTGGAAGAACTGACTGCTGCAAACCTCGCAACGGCGAAAAGCATCATCGCCGTCACCGACGACCAGATGCTCAATTTGGAAAT
>QBMP01000091.1:6181-8536 GCA_003242115.1 Phormidesmis priestleyi | reverse complement strand
GAAAAGACTTTGGTGAGCGATCGCCCCTTTTTACCCGTCGTGCGCACCCGCAGCCAAAGCTTCAGCGATAATCTGGCGGCGATGATTCCTCAAGCGCAAACCTTTTGCCCCTACGCGCTTTCAGCCGAAGCCTTTGCAGGCGCTGCCTTTGGTGAAAATATCCTGGGGCTCTTTCGCCTCAGCGGCCAAACTATTTTAATCACCGAGTACAGCGTGCAGACGGGCGACACTCTGGCTTACAAGCAAATGGCTCAAGTGGCCTATGGCTATGGCGTAGTGCCGATTTTACGCGAAACTAAAGACCCATCAGGGAAAATCTGCGCTATTTTGCTACCGACTGATGAGCAGCGACTGCTACCGGGCGATCGCCTGTTCTTACTATCTTCTATCAACGGGCTGCGTCGCATTGAACGCGGCGAAAAAACGCCGCCCCGCCACTGGCGAGTCACCGCCGACACCCGACCCTCTGTGGCCAGTAGCCCAAGTATCATTGAGCGCTTTACTCAGCTCACCAACTGCAACCCTGAGCAAGCTCGGCAATTTATTGAGCAAATTCCCGCCGCGATAGATATTGAGCTTTACGACTATCAGGCTGCACGACTAATCCAAGCGCTGCAATCACAGCTACCCGTTAGGCTATCGCCGATTCGCTGAGCCTCGATTTCAAGCAGTTCTATTAAAGCAGACAGAGAAGCAGTGAAGAAAAATTAGAAAAGGGTTTCGTGACTGGCCTGACCCGCTTTGGCAGAATTAGCAGAATTAGATAGTTCCAACCTTTCCGAATACTGACGTACCGACAGTACCTGATGAGTAATCAAAACAACAAGCAGTACGCTGAACGGTACGGCAACAACATTAAACAGCAGCTTGACCCAAACTTCACTGAGAGTCTCCCAAACAGACGTCTTAAACATAATCTTCACACACACTTTCGATTGAAATTTGGTTGAAATTTAGTTGAAATTTAACCTAACGGCATTGCTGCATTCAGTTAGAAATGACGCTAGCTTTTGTCTAAAAGATTTTCAGCAGCATCACGTTGCACCTAATTACTTTTATCGCGCTCCAGCAAAGACTTCAGGATAATTATATAGCTATCGGTTTAGTTGAATTCACTGAGTCGTCAGCAAATGGCTATAAAACTTTGGTCAACTAAAAATACTCATAAACAGGCTCATAAAAAATATTTTGGGCTTTGATTGCTGCTAAGTCACTCATGATACTAACGTGGTGCAGCGATCAAGCTCTATGATTAATATGCAGGATCAAGTACAGCAGAAGATCCCCAGATCACGAGTGCAGACAGATCACGAGTGCAGATACCGCCAATGTTCAAAACTGGGCAAATCAATCAAAGCAGCCCCGCTTTAGCGCCCGTGAAAGTCCCTCAGAAAGAGACGGGAAAGAGCCTAGACAGATCAAGAGTAGACGGCTTGAACAATAGTCTGCCGACAGCAATTATTTTGCGGCCTAATCGGTGGCGCATGATGACGGCGATCCTCGCTCGCCATCCGAGAATTTTAACAGGGCTAGTGCTGTTGGCGATCGCTAGCAGCACCAGCGCGTTTCTAGGCTATCAGCTCTTTAAGGGCGCGTTGACCTATCACCGCGATAACCTCGCGATTTTACGCACCCTGCTAAAAATGGAGCTAGCTCAAGCCAGCGCCTTGCCGCTGGAAAACGATCCCCAGCAGCTGATTACTCGCACCTACTCAACGCTAGAGCCTCACCTCGAAGCCGATGGCTGGCAGTGGGTCAATCGCTTCGGCAGCACCAGCACCTACGCCAAACAAAACCAGACTAAACAAAACCAGCAGCTAATTGTTTCTTGCAGCTCTTACTCACCGCTGTATTTAATCTGCAATATCAGCGAAATCCCATAACTGAAATCCCATAGCAAGCAGCCGAGCTGACCTAAATTAGGCTAACCGAGCTGGCGGCAAAGCTGGAATTGGAGTAATCGGTTCGGTTACCAAAAACTCCCGAATCAGACGCGCGATCGCTCTTTGCATAACCCCACTGACCACTCGCCGTCCAATATCGCGCGCTTCTGGCTTAGCAATGAGCTGTGGGACAACAGCGGCTACCGTCGAGACATCTAGCCCTTTGGTATCGCGCAAAATGCCCAAAATTCGCACGGCCTGCTCCCAGCTACTGGTACCGGGCTGCGCCGTCATGCCAATTGAAGCAGTCAGCGGATCAGGCTCAAAAGCCTGTAAACGCAGAGCCCTAGCGACTCGCTGAATCAGGCTGTAGCCAGCTTTGTCCAGTTCTTTGGCAAGTTCGTCGGCAATGCGATCGCGCAAAAACTCCCCTCGCTCTGAAAACAAAAACTCCAGCGTCTGATTCAACACC
>QBMP01000091.1:0-6171 GCA_003242115.1 Phormidesmis priestleyi | reverse complement strand
GTTATCGCTGTCTTTGGCATTCTTGAGCAAATTCTCTAGCCGGTTCCAGCGGAAGCTACCGTCTTGAAAAAGCAGCGCCTGCAATGACGACCTGAGCTGAGGAGCCGGATCGGTCAGCAGCCGCCGAGCCACATATGGATACGCCTTACTCAACACCTTAAAGTTTGGATCAACGGTAATCGCGATCCCGTCTAGCGTCACCAATGAGCGGATAATCAGCGCATAGTAAGCCGGTACTCGAAACGGATACTCATACATCAGCGCCGAAAATTCATCAGTAATGCTCTTCAAATTCATTTCAGCCACACTCGCACCCAAAGCATTATTAAAAACACCTGCCAGGGCCGGAATAATCGGGCTTAAATCTGTTTCCAGTGTCAAAAATTCCAAATTCACATAGTCTTGAGCCAGCGCTTCAAAGTCACGATTCACCATATGCACAATCGCCTCGATCAGGCCGTAGCGCTGATAGGGCTCTACTTGGCACATCATCCCAAAATCCAAATAAGCCAGCTTGCCATCAGGCGTTACCAGCAAATTGCCAGGGTGTGGATCGGCATGAAAAAAGCCATGCTCCAAAAGCTGCCGCAAAGAACACTGCACACCGACTTCGATCACATGCGTCGGGTCGATGCCGCGTCGCTTTAGCTCATCGAGTTCAGTCAGCTTAATGCCCTCAATCCACTCCATTGTCAGCACTCGCCGCCCGGTGTACTGCGGATAGATGCCAGGAATTAAAATCTCAGGCAAATAGCCGTATAGCTTCGCAAAGCGCACCGCATTTTCACCCTCGTGGGTGTAGTCCATTTCTTCAAAAATGCGTGTCCCGAATTCATCGACAATGCTGACTAAATCGCTGCGAATTTGCTTAATGTTGCGCTGTGCCCAGCCTGCCAGCACGCGAATGATGTAGATGTCTTTGGTAATTTGATCCGCTAAACCGGGGCGCTGCACCTTAACCGCGACCTCTTCACCAGTTTTGAGCCGACCTCTGTACACCTGTCCTAAAGAAGCTGCCGCAATCGGTGACTCAGATAAATACTCATAAACGGCTTCAGGCGGCTGGCCAATTTCTTCTCGAATAAAGCGCATGGCAATTTCATTGGGAAAAGGCGGTAGCTGATCTTGCAGCTTAACCATTTCAGCCATCATCACTGGCGATACCAAGTCCGGGCGAGTCGAAAGCGCCTGACCCACCTTGATGTAGGCAGGCCCTAGCTTGGTGAGCATTGCCCGTAAGCCTTCTGCTCGCTTTTTTTCATTGATTTTTTGGCGACTGGTGAGCTTATCTAGCAGCAAACCCAAAACATAGGTCAGCGCAATCCAAAAAATCGTGATCAGGCGAAACAGAATTTGGAAAGGGCGGCGGCGGTAGTAGGCAGCGATCGCCTCCGGGTCGTACACCAAAATATCTTCTAATGACTGAGGCACAGCCACCTGAGTTCGAGCATCGGTTCGATATGCTTGAGGCTCACTAGCTTCAGGTAACTCCACACTGACCGCCACCACCGGAACCGCCTCTTGCTCATAACGCTTAGATAAATCGGGAGAAACTACACTCATAAAAAGTCTTCAAAATACAAAATAACAGTGTCGTCTGGGTGCTATACGTAGTCTGGAATAAGTGCACAGCGGTACAATAAGCTCTAAACAAAGAATCTTGGCGATCGCAAAAATCCCTTCACTTCTACATAAACCGTTATAAACCGTTTGAGCCGGTTAGCTATACATCAGCTGTGCAATAGAGCAGATCCAATGATTAGTTAATTGATAGAGCCACCGCCGGGAAAACGATTTGTAAATTATTGTATCAATATTGTATCAAAATATTTATGGTAAGCCCCTGCCTCAAACGACAGAAAGACTGATTTCTAGCCAACCTCACTCATCGACTTCTCAGCCGACATTCCAAAAAACAGTACAATTTTCAGTACGAAACCCTTGTGCCAACCCCCCATACCTTCACCGCCATCTCAACTATCAACATGCAATCCGCCAATCCCAAAAGCGATGTAGGGCTATGCTGTCTTCTTTGAAAATCGAGAATTTTGCCCTGATCGATCACTTAGAGCTAGCGCTAAAGCCAGGGCTCAACGTCCTCACAGGGGAAACGGGTGCTGGTAAGTCTATTATCTTGGATGCCATTGACGCGGCGCTAGGGGGGAAAGCCACCAGCCGGTGGGTCAGAACCGGCACTGCCAAAGCCTCAGTCGAAGCCGCTTTTGACATTAGCGATAGCAAAGACTCGCGGGTTGCTGACTGGCTCAAGGCGCAAGATATTTCGTTCAAGGGCAATGCCTTTGTCTGCCGCCGTGATCTGACGACTGGAGCCGGAAAAAGTTCTGTGCGCAGCCGTTCACAGCTCAATGGCGTCGCCGTCAACAAACCCCAGATGGAAGAACTGCGCCATCTACTGATTGAAATCACCGCCCAGGGTCAAACCCTTCAGCTCGGATCGCCCGACCTTCAGCGCGACTGGCTCGATGGCTTTGGCGACGAGGCCCTGCTCACTCAGCGCGCCCAAGTCGCCAGTGATTACCAAGCCGCCAATACTGCCAAAAACAGCCTAGAGGCCCGCCGCTGCGCCGAGAAGCAGCGCACCGAGCAGCTCGATATGTTTCAGTTTCAAAGCAAAGAACTAGGCGACGCTGATCTAGGCGATCCAGATGAGTTAGAGAGCCTACAAATAGAGCACCAGCGCCTGAGCCATAGCGTTGAGCTACAGCAGCAAAGCTATCAGGTATATCAAACTCTGTACGAAAGCGATGAGGGTGAAGCGGTTGCCGACATGCTAGGCCAAGCCGAAAATGTGCTGATTGACATGCTGCGCTTTGATCCAGAAGTGAATCCTATTTTAGAAATGGTCAGCGACGCCCTTGCTCAAGTACAAGAGGCCGGTCGTCAAATCAACACCTACGGAGAAGGCATTGAAACTGACCCCGACCGATTAGAAGATATCGATCAGCGAATGCGCCAGCTCAAGCAGCTATGCCGTAAATACAATCGCACCTTGGGTGAGTTGATTGAGCATTACGAAAGCATTCAGGCTTCGTTAGCAGCCCTTGGGAGCGATGGCCAATCGACGGATGATTTAGAAGCTGCCTATCAGCATAAGCGACAAATTTTGCTAAAAAGCTGCGATCAGCTTACTCAGCGTCGAGCAGTCACGGCCAAAGCGCTAGAGCAAGCCCTGATTGATCAGCTTAAGCCGCTGGCGATGGAGCGGGTCAAATTCAAAGTCGCCCTTCAGTCCCAAGCGCCTACAGCTTACGGCGCAGATTTGATTTCTTTTTTGTTTAGCCCCAACCCCGGTGAGCCGCTACAGCCGCTGGCTGAGATTGCCTCAGGCGGAGAAATGAGCCGATTTTTGCTGGCTCTAAAAGCCTGCTTTTCGCGGGTTGATCCCATCGGGACGATGGTTTTTGATGAAATTGATGTGGGGGTGTCGGGGCTAGTGGCGCAAGCTATAGCTGAGAAACTCTACCAGCTTGGCCGTGAGCATCAGGTGCTGTGTGTTACTCACCAGCCGTTGGTAGCGGCGATG
Source organism: Phormidesmis priestleyi (assembly GCA_003242115.1). Lineage (GTDB taxonomy): Bacteria > Cyanobacteriota > Cyanobacteriia > Phormidesmidales > Phormidesmidaceae > Phormidesmis > Phormidesmis priestleyi_A. The sequence goes on along the minus strand of QBMP01000091.1, from coordinate 2,627 downwards.
GCCGATGCCCATTTCCATGTGGGCAAGCATGTAGTGCAGCGCGAAGCCACTACACTCGCAGCGGTGAATGAACCCAAGACTAAAAAAGCTAAAAAGACTAAAACCGCCTCTAAATCTGAAGAGTCTAAATCTGAAGAGTCTAAAGCTGAAGAGTCGAATGCTGAAGAGCTGTCCGTTGAAGAGCGCACGATTGTGAAAGTGACCCCGCTAGATCTATCCTCTCGGCGAGATGAGCTAGCGCAGCTTGCAGGCGGTAAGTCTTATAGTGACGCTATCGCTTTTGCGGATGCGCTATTGCAGCAAGCCGAAACCATCCGTAAGGCAGGGTGACGCTTTGACCCGATAGCTTTAAGATCACCAAAAATATGATAGACAACATGCACTGGCTTGCCACAGCGACAGAGATTTCCCTGGAAAATCCAGTCCTTAAAGATCCCACTATTGAAGAAAATCTGCGGCAGTTTCTCTTAGTTCTCTCCGTGTCACTGGGCGTTGCTACGCTCTCACGAGTATTTAGCCTGTTGCGCAACATTCCTTATACGTTGCTGCTGCTGCTGGTTGGGCTGGGTCTAGCAGTGGTGGATGTACGGCTCGTCAATCTATCGCCTGAGCTGATCTTATTCATCTTTTTGCCGCCGCTTTTGTTTGAAGCGGCTTGGAATATTCAGTGGAATCGGTTGAAGAACGATTTTGTCCCGATTTTGCTCTACGCCATTCTCGGTGTGGTGATTTGCGTCGTCGGCTTAGTTTTTGGTTTGCAGCAGTTTGCAGGGGCATCACTAGCGACGGCTTTGCTAGTAGGGGCGAGTTTGTCGGCGACTGATCCAATCTCGGTGACGGCGCTATTTCGTGAGCTAGGCGTCGATAAGCGCCTGACAACTTTGATGGAAGGCGAAAGCCTCTTCAATGATGGCGTAGCTGTAGTCGCGTTTGAGCTGCTGCTAGGGATTGCGCTGAGCATTGAGCAGTTTGATGTCTCGGTGACAATCGCTCGGTTTGGCATATTTGTCGGCGTTGGAATAGCGCTAGGCGGTCTGATTGGCTTTGGGATTTCGTTTTTGACACAGCGGTTTGATATTCCGCTGGTGGAGCAGTCGCTGACGCTGGTGTCGGCTTACGGTACTTACATCGTGGCCGAGGAGCTGGGCGGTTCCGGAGTCATTGCAGTGGTCACGACTGGCCTGATATTAGGGAACTTTGGCTCTCGGATTGGGATGAATCCGCGTACTCGTTTGGTAGTGTCTGAATTTTGGGATTTTTTGGCTTTTTTCGTCAATTCGATTGTATTTTTGCTAATTGGCGATCAGGTGCGGTTTTATACGCTGATTGACTATGCCGATACGATTTTTGTGGCGATCGCTATCATCATCACCGCCCGCGCTATCAGCATTTTTGGGTTGGGCAGCTTCAGCAACCTGATTACCAAAAATGAAAACATCTCTTTATCAGGTCAAACCGTCCTTTGGTGGGGCGGCCTGCGCGGCTCGGTGTCGGTCGCTTTGGCCCTCAGCGTGCCAGAATCATTAGCCGAGCGCGAAGAAATTATCGCCGTCGTCTTTGGGGTTATGCTCTTTACCCTACTGGTGCAAGGGCTTACGACTCAGCCCTTGCTCTCTTACTTGGGGCTACTTGGCGATCAGCCTACCCGGCAGCGCTACACACAGCTCGTTGCTCACCGGGTCGCCCTCAACCGAGTGCTAGATCGGCTCAAAGAGCTGATAGAGCGTCAAGAAGTAGACGAAGAATTTGCCAGATATCAAATGGCGCTGGTCGATGGTCAGCTAGAAGAGCTAAAAGAAGATTTAATAAACCTGCAAAAATCCAACCCGGAAGTTCTCGTCTATGCTGCCGAACAAATTCGAGATGAGCTGCTAGCCATAGAATCAGACACCTACGCGGAGTTTATTCGAGCCGGACAGCTCAAAGACGAGCTTGCACCCCTGTTGCAGGACGTGCTGCCCCAAGCATAGATAGTCGATAAAAATATTTAGTCAAAAATAATCCAAACTAAGGTCTGCCTCTAGCATTCAGCGGCCTTATTCTTTTTGTTTCTCTAGCTTTAGTCGCTTTTCTAGATCCTGAATTTCATCGCGCCGAGCAGCCGTTTCTAAAGCGCGGCGACGAACTTCTTGGCTTTGCAGCGTCAATGACTGTCGCCACTGCTCCGCTCGCTTAGCTTCTTCTAATAATGCGGTAGGCGTCAGCCCCAGGCTTAAATAGGCAGCAACAAAATCGACCACCCATTGAGTAGCCTCTTTCACAGCCAGCACTTTTTTATCGCTATCTAGATCTAGCAGCACTAAAGCCTGCTCGTTGAAAGCGATCGCTTCAGCCGTGAAGAGAATCTGAGCAGGATTGATCACCTCCCAAATATCTTCATAAGTATTCGCCGCCAACAGCTGAAGCTGAGTACCCTCTAACGAAGACTTTAGGTGAACCTTTGCCAAATATTGCATGGGTGCGCAAATGATAAAAACGCATAGGAAGCATCGCCTTATGAGTCATAACGATGAGTCCTAGAAACAAAAATATACACAAAAACCAGTACCAACTGCCATCAGCACCTCACCCATCAGGGCAAACGCATACTCCCAGAAGCAGGATACTGAATAGGTAGCGCTATATTC
>QBMP01000090.1:23860-25454 GCA_003242115.1 Phormidesmis priestleyi | reverse complement strand
TGCGAATGATGCCGGTACTGAGGCTTACGAGCCCTAAGCAGGTGTCTTTGGCTAAGTTTTTGAGCAGTTCGCGCTCTTTGGCGTAGTCGTAAATGTCGATGGGAATGACGCGGACGGATTTGGGCGCGGCTATAGCTTCTGCTTCATTCACGTAGTACCGGCTGGTGACGACAGTGCCGGAACGGGTTTGAGCCAAGACTTGATCTAACTCTTCTAGCGGGACGAGCTGCACGGGAATTTTGAGCGCTTGCTCTAGCTCACGAACCATCAGCTCACCGGCTCCATCATCTCGCTTGATGGTGACCAGCACTCTGGCGCTACAGCGCAGCCGCCAGTCTACTTCGGCCATGAATAGCTCGCGGGCTTGGTGCAGTGAGCAGCCCTGGCGCAGCAGTTCATCTAGGCTATTCTCGACCAGTTCTTGTGCTTTCGGAAATTTATCGAGCAGGGGCGAACCGGGTTTGACAATTTCGGTCGTGCCTTCAGCCCGTACATAGATGCCAGATCCGGGCATGGCTTCGACGACGCCTGCATCTTCTAGCTGTCGGTACACTTTACTGATGGTGTTGCGGTGCAGGCCCGTTTGCATGGCAAGCTGCCGAGTGCTGGGCAATCGGTATCCGGGTGGATATTGGCGTGAGGCTATGGCAAACCAAATTTGGTCATATAGCTGTGTAGAGGCTGGTATTTCGCTGTCTGTTTGAATATGGAACTGAACCACTGCTATGTGCCCCCCCGTTTGGCAAGGTTGGCTAAATTAAAGGCGATTCGATCGGTGCGATCGCTTAATTAACCCAACGAAAATTTTAATATAAGCTGTCTGCTGACATTGCCCAGTGTACGAAACTTTGGCGCTACCTAGAGATTAGTTGGGAATCTGCTGTTCGTGGGCGGTGATTTTTGGTTTTAGGGCTTTGCTCAATAATTCTTGACGATAACCTGGGCGTTTAGCCCTGTCTCAGGCCGATTGAAGGCGCTGGTTGCAGGCCAAGTTGATAGATATCGTGGCCTCTGATTTTGGGGTTCTCCCTAAAACCACCAATTACCTTATATATTTGAAAAGCTACTCATACCGACTTTGGAGATATCTCCGTTGACCTTTTCAGCCGAAGATTTTGCAAAAGCTCTAGATCAGCAGAATTACCAGTTTGCGCGCGGCAGCGTGGTCACTGGCACTGTTGAAACCCATGAGAGTGACGGAGCCTATGTCGATATTGGCGGTAAGTCGGCAGCTTTCTTGCCCTCTAAAGAGCTTTCCATAGAATCGGATGCTCCGCTGGCAGAAGCGCTGCCGATCGGCACAGAGCGTCAGTTTTTGATTGTGCGCGATCAAGATGCGAATGGCCAACTGGTGATTTCGATTCGGGCAATGGAAATTAAGGCGCTGTGGGAGCGTTTGCAGGAGCGTCAGGACAATGGCGATGTGCTAGAGGTGACGGTTTCTGGCACGAATAAGGGCGGCGTGACGGCGGATGTGAGCGGGCTGCGGGCATTTATTCCTCGATCACACTTAGCTCGGCGGGTAGAAGATCTCGAATCGCTGATGGGCCAAACGCTGAATGTGGCGTTTCTGGATGTCGATCCTGACAATAAC
>QBMP01000090.1:21725-23850 GCA_003242115.1 Phormidesmis priestleyi | reverse complement strand
GACAATAACAAGCTGGTGCTTTCAGAGCGAATCGCGGCGCGGGCGTCGGCGTTGAGCCATTTGACCAAGGGCGAACTGATTGAGGGCACGGTCGCTTCTTTGAAGCCATTCGGCGCATTTATTGATTTTGGTGGCGCTTCTGGGCTGCTGCATGTGAAGCAGATTAGTAAGAGCTATGTGTCTGCTTTAGGAGATGTATTTAAAGTGGGCGATTCGATCAAGGCGGTGGTGCTCAATATTGATGATGAGCGCGGTCGAGTGGCGCTATCGACGCAGGTGCTGGAAAAGTATCCGGGCGAAATTTTGAAAGACATGGCGACGATGATGGCTGAAGCGGAAGAGCGGGTCAAGCATTTGGCGAATTCTTCAGCGACTGAGGGCGATTAGACCTGAGCGTGACAAGACCTGAGCGTGACAAGACTTAAACGTGACAAGACTTAAACGCGACAGCAAAAAGCAATAGACGAAAACTATGGGCACTGTTTGGGATCTAGATTTTTACGCGAGGCCAATCTTGGATGAGCGACAGAAAAAGCGCTGGGAAATTTTAATCTGTGAAGGGTTGCAGTCAGTAGAAGATGATCCTGAGCAGCTATTTCGCTACAGCAAGTATGTGTCGAATAGTGAGGTGAATTCGGATCAGCTAAAGGCGGCTTTGATGGAGGCGATCGCTCAATCTGGCACCCAACCCACCCGCGTTCGCTATTTTCGCTACCAAATGCAGAATATGATCAAACGTGCTTGCGAGGAGATGGGCCTATTGCCGTATCCGAGTCGTCGCACGCTGGCGCTTCAGCAGTGGCTAGAAGATCGCCGCAAACATGTATATCCTAATGAGCCCGGTTATCAGGAGAGCTTATCGGCTTCGGTGGCAACTCCTTTGGAAGTGGTAAGCCCTTTACCCGATGCGCTAATTGGTCAAAAATGGTCGCTGGTGACGCTGCCTGCGAAAGACTTTGCATCAATGAGCGAGTGGGATGTGGGCTTTGGTGAAGCCTTTCCGCTGGCGGCGGTCGGGGTGGCTCCTGAAACGCCGATTCCGGGTTTTATTATTTACTCAAATCGGGCGGTAGCTTTGGCGGCTTGGATGTCGGGCTTAGAAATTGCCTGTGTGCGCGCCGGACGGGAAGAATCGACCAATTATATTTCAAAAAACACGGCGACGGCGCGGCTGCTGATGGATACGGGCACGACGGAGACTTGGCTATTGGCTGATTTGGTTGCGCCGGAGACGCAGGCAGAAGGTCAGCGGTTTGAAGAAGCTAAAGCCGTAGCGAATAATGTGCATTTTATCGCGGTGCAAGAGCGCGCTGAGTCTGAGTCTTTTGCGGGGCTTTGGCTGATGCAGTCGCGGGAGTTTGGCTAAATGGGCAATCAGCAGACGAGCAATAGGCGATGGGTAAGGTCGCTGATCATGTATGGGATTTTGAGTGCGATCGCGCTGATCATGCTCTTGCCCTTACTCTGGCTCGTCAGCACCGCCTTCAAAGGCCCGACGGAAACCCTTTTCCAATTCCCGCCTCAGTTTTTACCTGAATCACCCACCTTCGCTAACTTCATCAAGGTATGGCAAACCAATCCCTTTGGTCGCTACTTTTTTAACAGCACCCTCATTGCCGCTGTTACCGTCGTCCTCAACTTAATCCTGTGTTCCTTGGCGGCATATCCGCTAGCTAGACTGAACTTTAAAGGGCGAGAGCTGCTGTTTTCGCTGATTGTCTCTACAATTTTGATTCCGTTCCAGATCGTGATGATTCCGCTGTACATTCTCACCGTTCAGCTAGGGCTGACTAATTCGTACATCGGCGCGATTTTTCCTTCGATTGCTTCCGCCTTTGGCATCTTCCTAATGCGCCAAGCGTTCCAAACGGTGCCCAAAGAACTCGAAGAAGCGGCTCGTATAGATGGCTGCACTGAACTGGGCATTTGGTGGCACATTATGATTCCGTCGGTGCGTCCGGCGCTGGTGACGCTGGCGATCTTTGTTTTTATTGGTTCGTGGAGTGATTTTCTGTGGCCGCTGCTGATTTTAGATCGGCCTGAGTACTACACGCTGCCGCTGGGCGTGGCGCGATTGGCCGGTAGTTTCTCGCTAGATTGGCGGCTGATTGCGGCGGGGTTGGGG
>QBMP01000090.1:21055-21695 GCA_003242115.1 Phormidesmis priestleyi | reverse complement strand
GGTTCGGTGATTTCGATTGTGCCAGTGATTTTATTTTTTGTGGCGGCGCAGCGATACATTGTGCCCTCTGAGACGGGCAGCGGCGTGAAAGGCTAGTACCTACAATAAGAGGGAGTTCTGAGCAAGACAAGATGAATCGCATACACTTGGGTAGGTGGTCTAAGAATATTTTGAGAGCACGATCGCCGCTGCCGCTGAACCTAAAGCTGACATAAAAGTGCCTGCCATTGGCGAAAGGCGGGTTACGCTTCACGGACTGAAATGGGATGCGTATCTGCAAATCCTCAATGCGTTGCTACACTCACGCGGCTCTCGCCTGACTTACGATAATGGCCTGTTGGAAATTACCGTGCCGCTCGAAGATCACGAATTTTCCGGGCGGTTGATTGAGCGCTTTATTTTGACGCTAGTTGAGCTGTATGGCCTGAAGATCAAAACGATGGGCTCCACCACGATTAACTACCCTGATCGCAACAAAGGGGCCGAGCCTGATAACGCTTACTACATTCAAAATCAGCCGTTGGTCAAAGGGCGAAATGTCGATTTTGTTATTGACCCGCCGCCCGATTTGGTCGTAGAAATAGACATCACCCACACCGATGTTAAAAAAATCAGTTTTACGCGAGTCTGGGCGTGCCTG
>QBMP01000090.1:17155-21045 GCA_003242115.1 Phormidesmis priestleyi | reverse complement strand
CAGCTTCAAAGTGGCGTTTATGTTGAAGTAGAGCGCAGCCCCACATTTGCGACTGCGCAAAAAGAGCATCTTTATGCATTTTTAAAGGCCGCTAAGGAAAATGAAATTGCAGCAGTCGCGACACTGCGGCATACCTACGCTAATTTAGGCGCTAATTTAGACTAAGCCGATACCCATCTTTCTAAGACTCACCTCCCGGCGGGTCACTATGCCTGTAAAATTCGACGGGATACCCTTGTTTATTTTTGGCAAGCCATTTCCCCTCATGTCTGCAACCTCGTGCGCGGCTTCATCACGTTCACTTCGTGGCCTTTGGCCCGGTGTGATTATCTTTTTAGGAATGCTGCTGACGCTTTGGATGCAGCGGTTTTCAGACAATGGGGTGGTGTTTAGCGGCGATGGGGGGCTCAAGGCCCTGTTGGCGCAGCAAATAGCGCAGCAGCTAGCGGCCTTTGACTTTCCTTTGGATATGGCGCTACGGCTGCCTGCGGCGGATTGGTTACAGGGGCTATGGGATCAGGGGCTGTATCCGTTTAAGCCGCCGTATGTGTATGCGATTGGGTCGCAGCGCTTTATTACCTTTCCGTTTACGTTTCCGCTCGTGAGTGCGCCTTTTTATGCGTTGTTCGGCGATCGCGGCCTCTACCTCATCCCCCTACTCTCTCTATGGTCTGTTTGGCTACGCTTTTGGCAAATTGGCCGCCGAGCGCACTGGGATCTGATCGCGCTGTGCATGGGGCTGATCAGCCTAATTTTTGCCTCACCGCTGAGTCTTTATGGCGGCATGTATTGGGAGCATACCCTGGCGGTAGCGTTGGCCTTTTGGGGTGTCAGTGAGCTGTTGTTTTTTGGTCAGAGCCCTAAAGAGAAATCTGAAGAGAGTTCTAAATACCATTCCTCACTTTATCGGTATCTCAGCAGCGGTGTGCTGATTGGTTCAGCGGTGTGGTTTCGGCCAGAATTTTTGTGCTTGGTAGCGGCGGTAGGGCTGCTGGCTGTAACGGGCTGGCTGCTGCCTCAGCTCAAGCTGATCAAACTGACAAAATGGGCGATCGCGCCTGCTTTTGCACCTGCCTTTAAAATAGAGCAAGCCGCCATGCTGATCGGCGCTATGGCCTGCACCGTCGGCATATTTTTTGCGCTCAACTACGCGATTTACAGCCATCCTTTGGGCATTCACGCAATTCAAATTGTGGAAGAATCTAACCCCGAAACTCAGTTTGCACAGGCAAAAGCGGGTTATGGGCAAATGCTGTCTACCCTGGGACGCTATTTCCCGGTGGTAGTGTGGGTAGCTATAGCTACTCTGATCACGCCAGAGCTAAAAAAGTCAAATCGCAAAACCTCCAAAAAATTCAGACTTGCCCGTCTCAATCGAACCTCGACTGACTCAGCCAATCAGCAGAATTACAGCGTGACTCGGTTTGCGCTAGCGCTCAGCTTTTTGGTTGCTTTCACTGTGCCCTTAATTGTGCCGCCAGGAGCCGGTGGCAAGCAGTGGGGGCCAAGGTTTTATCTCATTTTGGTGCCGCTGCTGTCGGTGGTGATGGCCGAGCAGCTCAAAGCAGGCGTTTTCCACGCTTGGGCAAGGCGCTTGGCCTTGGCGGGGGCGGGCATTGTGCTGTTGATGGGTCTTCAGATCAACACCATCGACGGCGCTTTTAGATCGTTTCAGCAGGGTCAATCGATTTCTCTGCCAGCTAGCTACACACCCATTGCGCCTGCTCTGGAAGCACTTCAACAGCAGCCGATTCCGTGGATTGCAATATCTCACGAATTTGTAGCGCAGCAGCTATGGAGCGCTCTGCCCGAAAAAACTTTCTTTTTGGCCGAGACGATTGCTGAAGTCAAACAGCTTGCGACAGCGTTAATTGCCCAAAACGAAGCTGAGTTTTTGTACGTTTGTTACCCGCATCGAGACTGTTTCGTCCCGGATACGCCTGAAGCGAATCTGAAGCTATTAGATGGAATTCATGCTCTCAGGTTTGTTCCTTTGGGTAAGTCCGGGAAATATCCTCTCTATAAAGTTGAGATCTATTGAAATGGAGATCACCGCGTGAAAAACAGCCGTTCTGCAATTCAGCAATTGCTGCGAAAGTTTCCGATTGGGCGCTTTTTGCGGTTTGGGGTAGTGGGCTTTAGCGGTCTTTTTGTCGATTTGGTGGTGTTTTATTTACTGCGTGAGCTATTTGGCCTGCCGCTGTATCTCAGCACGGCGCTGTCGATTGAGATGGCGATTATTAATAATTTTTTCTGGAATGATGCTTGGACGTTTGCGGATTTAGCCCAGCAGCAAAAGGGCTGGAAGGCTCGGTTCAAGCGTTTTTATAAGTTCAACTTAGTGTGTTTATTGGGCGCTTTTTTGCAGATTGGGATCATGGCGATGATTTTGCTAATCCCAGCGGTGAATCATCTGCCGGTATTGCTCTCACAATCGATCAGCGCTGACTGGATAGATAATGCTAACGAGTATCTGGCAAAAATTGTGGCGATTATCCTGGTCACCCTTTGGAATTTTTGGATCAACTTGAAGCTAAGCTGGCGGCAGCAATAAATTTTGATGGGATAATCTGCTGAACTCATGATTATTTTGAACTCAGCGATACACCTGCAATTCAAAATGATCTAGCTTCATTGTCCCGCTGAGGGTTTGCGTACTTTGCAAAGACGAGCGCATCTGCAATAGGCCCTCAGTGTCGGCAATCAATGCCTGCGCTTGATCCCGCGTTTTAGGCTCGCCCCACAGCGGATACTCTGATTTTAGCCAGAGTATCCGCTCATAGTCTTTAGCGGCCAAAGCAGTGGTCAGCGCTGCTGAGACATTGGCCGGATCGGCCACCAGCACCTCAGCATTGGCAGTATCGTCTAGGTAGTATATTAAGCGCAGTACGTGCCCCCAAGCTCGACTATTCATCACGACTAAAGTGGGCTCATTAGTTGATATCAGCTCGTCATTGACGGCTGTGAACATCTGGCGATCGCGCATTCCCAAATCCGCAATATTCACCGTCAAATAAGCCGCTAGTAGGGCCGCTGTCAATGGCCCTCGCCAGCGCCCCGTTGCCAGCTCTAGCCAAGCCGCTATCAGCAGCAAGCACCCTGGCAGCGCAACCATTACCGAGCGCCCCCAGCCAAAACCGAGCGTATATGTGTTAGCGGCGACATCCACCGCCAAGGCTACCGCCAGCGGCAAGAGCCCCATCAGCACCGCAATCATCAGCACCCGGTACTGGCGGCGACGATAGAGCCCCACCACACATAAGCCCACAAAGCCGATTACCGCCCAACCTACCGCCACCGCAGTGGGCTTAATCGGCTCCGCTACAGGCAGCATATCGGTGGTTAGGTGCCCTAGCAGCAGGTGATCTCCCAGCGTTTGAGCCAAATCCTGACCATGCCGAAAAGCCGCCTGCAATGGCCCGCCGACCGATGAAATTTGGCTCAGCACATCTTGGCGGTTGTGCACTTGCTGACGAGTGCCCCACAGCGCCCAGGGTGTAAATAGCAAGATGGCCGCCGCCAGCGTTAGACCATGCTGGAACCAGTGTTTGCGATCTTCTAGGTACAAAATCAGCGCCGCTACCGCAAAAAACCAGTAGGCAAATAAATACTGCGTTAGCAGGCCAGCCGCTAAGGAAATGGCTAACCCCATTCGTAGGAGCGATCGCTGTTTTTGCTGACTCGCCTCACTGCCTTCGATCAAAGCCAGCAAGCACCAGCCGCTCACCACTACCCAAAACAACATGGGCGCGTACATGCGCAAATTTAAAGAATGATCTAAAAAGAAAGGATTCAGGGCCAGCAGCGCCGTGAAAATCAACGCTCCCCGCTGACCTAAAATGCGCTGACCCAAGCCGTAAGCGCCCATCAACGTCGCCAAGCTCATCACC
>QBMP01000090.1:14781-17145 GCA_003242115.1 Phormidesmis priestleyi | reverse complement strand
AAAGCTGCCTCGCCATTACCAAACAGCCGCATCCAGCCATGCTCACCCAGATAGAATAGCGGCGGATGCGGATCGCCTAGCGTCGATTTAATCACTGCTTTGACGGTTTCAAGCGCTGCGGCTACATTTTTCTCAGCCGGTACAGTGAGCAGCTGTGAAAAGTCTTTGAGCGCAAAAGGGACATCATCCGGTAGCTGATAGCGGTCTTTTTGCCCGGAAGCTAACAGAACAGAAATCGCCTCGTCGTACCACAGCTCACGTGCGCCCACCCACAGCACTCGCAGCCCTGTGCCCAAAGCAATACAGATTAGCAAAAATGACAAAAATAACATTAAGCGCAGTTTACTCCAGCTTTTTTTCGCCGCTGATAGCGTTATTTCCAGTAGCGCTATTTCCAGTCGGGTTATTTCCAGCCAGCGGTAGCTGCTCTATGCCGTAAGCATCGCGCACTAGATACAGCGGACGACCCTTGACTTCTTCATACACGCGGCCCAAATACTCACCCAAAACGCCCAGACTCACCATTTGAATACCGCCCAAAAACAGCACCGCTACCATTAAGGAGGCGTAACCTGGAACATCAATGCCCAAAAACAAAGTGCGCAGCAGCAAAAATGAGCCATAGAGAAAAGAGATCGCAGCAAAGATGAGTCCGATGTAGCTCCAAATTCGCAATGGGGCTAGGCTAAATGAGGCAATGCCATCAATGGCAAAGTTCCACAGCCGCCAGTAGTTCCATTTAGTTTCGCCGCTGTAGCGAGGTTCTCGGTCGTACATGACTTCGGTTTGGCGGTAGCCGACCCAGGCAAACAGCCCTTTCATAAATCGGGTGCGCTCAGGTAAACGCTTGATAACTTCGACCACTCGCCGATCCAGCAGCCTAAAATCGCCCGTATCTCTGGGAATAGGTACTTTACTCATGCGCTCCATCACCCGGTAGAAAGAGTTGGCCGTTGCCCGCTTCAGCCAGGTTTCGCCTTGGCGCGATCGCCGCTTAGCATACACCACGTCATAGCCCTCTTTCCATTTTGCGACTAGCGCCTCAATCAGCTCCGGTGGATCTTGCAAATCGGCGTCAATCGGCACAACTGCCGCGCCGCAGGCATAGTCAATGCCCGCCGTCAGCGCCAGCTCTTTTCCAAAATTTCGTGAGAGAGCCACAATTTTAATTCTAGGATTGCGCTGACGGTGCATTTGCAAGCCTTCAATGGTGTCATCAGAGCTGCCATCATCGACACAGACAATCTCGTAAGGGCAGCCCAAGCGATTGAGCACGGCTTCTAACCGGCTAAATAAAAGATCGAGATTTGAGGCTTCGCAGTAGAGCGGTACCACAATAGAAAGCTCTACAGACGGCTGGGTAGAGCTTTGGATCGGCGAGATTGTCTCCATAAAGATCGGTTTACTTTTGATAAGTACATGAGCGGATTCGTCTACTTATCGTCTACTTAAAGGAGGCAATAAGGAAGGAGGCAATAAAGGGGCAATTTTGTTTTGAACTGCGCTGTATTAATCCTGTATTAATACAGGATTAATGCTAGGGCACCTTAGCGCCATAAATTAGGTCATTTCACACAGAGATGGCGATAATTTACCTGACTGCTGAATCCAAATGCTTTGTCTACTAGAGATACTAGATGCGCTTTGCTAGCGTCAAATAAAATTGGCCGCTACCTGCTTAAATTTACGGATGCCAGTCAATATGTGTAGTCAATGTGCTGATTTATCGGCAAACTTGTCATCGCCATTGCCTTTATGCTCTAACAGAGTGTAGGTCACTTCAGCCCAACCTTCCGACCAACCACCTTAAACTTCAACGTATTCTGCCATGACTCATCCGCTGCTTTCACCGCCACAAGGCCCCTTGCAGGTGCTACCACTCGCATCTCTAGCAGATGATGGGTCAGCTTCAGAATTTGCCTCCAGTTTGCCCAATAGTGCGCCAAATACGCACTTACAGGCACCAGCTCGGTCACTTACATTTTCGCTGGTCATTCCGACTTATAACGAGCGCGGCAATGTCGCCAAAATTGTGGCGCAGCTGACCCATCTCCTCGATGGCTTTATCCCCGGCGATTACGAGCTGATTTTAGTCGATGATGACAGCCCTGATCGCACTTGGCAAATGGCCCAAGATCTCACTGCGACCTATCCACAATTGCAGGTGATGCGTCGCCAAAGTGAACGGGGCCTGTCTTCGGCGGTGATTCGCGGCTGGCAGGTGGCAAAAGGCGAAATTTTAGGCGTAATTGACGCTGACCTTCAGCATCCGCCGGAGGTGCTGATCACGTTGCTACGAGCCACGATGGAAGGAGCTGATTTGGCCGTGGCGAGTCGGCATGTCGAGGGCGGTGGGGTGAGCGA
>QBMP01000090.1:5535-14674 GCA_003242115.1 Phormidesmis priestleyi | reverse complement strand
ACGGGTCAGCGATCCGATGAGTGGTTATTTTATGGTGCGGCGCAGCGCTATTGCAGGCCCTCATCTGAACCCGGTGGGCTACAAGATTTTGCTAGAGGTGATTGGCCGGGGCAATGTGGGTGAGATTGCGGAGGCGGGCTATGTGTTTCAAGAGCGCGAATCGGGTGAGAGCAAAGTTACCTGGAAGCAGTATGTAGAGTATTTGGGGCATTTGGCAAGGCTGCGGTCGCGCGGCAGAATTGGCCGACTTCGCCAAAAGCTCCCGCCAAAAATCGCTCAAACGTTTCCAAAAGAGCGCTTTATTCGCTATGCCATAGTTGGCCTCAGCGGTGTTTTGGTCGATATGGCTGTGCTTTATCTGTTAAGCGATGGCTTAGGGCTGGCTTTGACTCGCAGCAAAATTGTGGCGGCTGAAGTCGGGATTTTCAGCAATTTTTTTTGGATGTAGCGCAGCGTCAAAAGGGATGGCGGCAGCGGCTGAAGCGATTGCTTAAGTTTAATGCAATTTGCATATCAGGACTGATTTTGAACGTGCTGCTGCTAAATGTGTTTTATAACCTCGTTTTTGGGCGATCGCTTAAGTATGTGGCTAATTTAATTGCCATTGGCGTGGTGGCGCTGTGGAATTTTTGGCTGAGTTTGAAGCTGAGTTGGCGAGTAACGGCGGTAGACGATCAGCCGGATAAAGATAAGTTTTAAGCGGCCTATCTGAGTGGACCTATCTTAAGGACTAGGATTGCTGCGCCAAAGCTCAATCAGATTGCGCGATCGCTCAGATCCAACCGTGTCGTTCTGTCGCTGATAGATTGCCAACGCCTGTTCGATAGAGCCGATTGCCGAATCTTTGCTGCCTTGACCCCACAGCGCTAAGCCTAGATTGTAGTTGACGCCCGGATCTTCTGGAAACGCTCGAATGAGCTGCCGGTAGGCGAGTACAGCCTGTAGATACTGACCGCGTGCTAGCAGAAGTTCACCCCTAGCCGCTTGGGCGGGCAGCATCTGAGGGTTCACATCAACGGCCTGTTCGTAGTGGTTAAGCGCAGCGTTTTCGTCGCTCCGGTTTCGATAAATTTCGGCGAGATGAAACTGAGAATCAGCGTCTTGATCATTTAGGCGTACAGCTTGAGTCAAGGCATCGAAAGCCTTTGACTCATCGCCTCTTTGCAGCCAAATGGTGGCGAGGCTGGTATAGACGCTGCTGCGATTGCGATCTAGCGCTGAGGCTTGCTCTAGCGGACGCAGAGCCGCATCGTAATTACCTTGAGCTAGGTAAAGTATGCCAATCGCTTCGTAGGCTTGAGCGTTGTTAGGCGAAATGCTGACGGCCTGTTCGTAGGCGCTGCGTGCGCCTTCATAGTCGTTGAGACGTAATAAAGAACCGCCAAGACCGATATAAGCGTTGGCCTCGCGGGGGGCAATGCCAGTGAGATCACGGTAGGCGCTAACCGCTTGATCGTAGCGTTCGGCTAAGAATAGGCTTTGGGCTAAGCCATAGGAAAAGGGTAGATTGCGAGGGTCACGATCTAGCGCTTGTCGGTAATATTCGGCGGCGGCGTCAAAGTTGCTCTGTTTGCCTTGCAGGTAAGCAATGCCGGAGTAAATTCGGACGTTATCGCGATCTACTTGAAGGGCTTGCTGATAAATTGCGATCGCTCCGGCATAGTCGCCCGAGTCAATTCGCTTTTGGGCATCAATTAAAAAATTGTCGAGGCGTTCTTGCCGATCATCGCTCAAGCTAGAACTGGCTTGTGCTATCCATCTGCTCTGGTCGCTCAAAGCGTTTTGAGAAATGCTCTGGGCGTTTTGAGAAATGGCTTGAGAAACGCCCTGGGATAGCTCTGTCGCTGCTGCCGCATTAGCTGGAGTACCTGCGGCACTAAAGGCTAGCCCAACGGCAGAGAGCCAAAGTACACAATTGTAGGGATAACCCATGAGCTGACCTCTTTAAAAAATTGAACAGGCGCACTAAATAAAAATGAGCCAAGATGTAATCAAACGTTAACAGCGCTAGGTACGGCTCATGATTCTATCAACAACTGATTTCATTCAGGGAGAGAATATTCAAAATTATTTAGGCATCGTGACTGCTGAGGTTGTTTACGGCAGTAATGCACTGCGCGACTTTTTTGCGGGAATTCGTGACGTTTTGGGCGGGCGAACTGGCGCTTACGAGCGTGTGTTTGAAAAGGGCCAACAGGATGCGCTGAAAGAATTGCAGGCGCGGGCGCAGAAGCTTGGCGCGGATGCTGTTGTCGGTATTCAGGTGAAAACAGACACTATCAATATTGATGAGCATGGGGTGCTGATGCTGATTACCGCCACGGGTACGGCAGTAAAGCTGTAGCGATTAGACCCTCAGATTGAGGGCTGATTGGATGGCTTACTGATGGCTCATTAATGGCCTAAATGCGCCGAAATACCAGCGATAAATTATTCGCAGGCATCGCAATTACCTGATCAAGTCGCAAGGAATGCTGCTGGGCGATCGCTTCTACGGCTTCAAGATCGCGAATGCCCCAGTCAGGATTGCTCAAGCGCAGTGAGCGATCAAATGCCTCATTGCTAGGCGCGTTCTGCTGACCGTTTTGCTTGAAAGGCCCGTACAGATACAGCACGCCGTCATCTGGCAAAATCTGCTCAGCGCCTGTCATCAGGTGAGCGCACATTTCCCACGCAGCAATGTGGATCATGTTGATATTGACGATGGCGGTAATGGAGCTTGAATCCTCTAGGGGCCAAGGGTTCAATCTTACGTCCAGATTCAGCGGCGGGAGCTGTTAATTGTCAGCAGGTAGCGCTTTTCCCCAAGCCGCAATGCTGGCGCGTGAAAGCGGCTGCGGCTCACTCGGAATCCACTGCAAATGCGGCATCCGGGGGGCGAAAAACGTAATATGCTCTCCCGTGCCGCTAGAAATTTCTAAGACGGTGCCCGACGGCGGCAGCACTTGCTGTAAAACTGCCAAAATGGGCTGACGATTGCGCTCAGTTGCAGGCGCATATTGACGATGATCTAGAGACTCGTTTGGCATAATTGATTCGCTCAAAGATTCGCTAAAAACCTAGCTAAAAGCTGAGTGAGCTTCCAGTTGAGTTGAGCAAGGCTTCGGCGGTGCGGTAGTACGTTGCCCAGTAGTAGGTTTCGGGGCGCGATCGCCACTGGTTGCGATCTACTCTCAAATCCAAAATTGGTACGGTAACGCCATCGCCTTCGACGACGACCGTGACCGATACGTTGGTAATTAACAAATCTTGATCAAACGTTCGTTGTGCGCCTGCTCTAGCCGCCATTTCAGCTCGACGCAGCAGCGTATTGTAGGTTTCACCCGACTCTCGCGCTAAAAATAGGTCAAGGCGTGAGGTGTACGCCTGCGATGCCTGTGGGGCAATGAGCGCTTCTGTCAGCCATAGGCCAGTGCCGCCGATTAAAGCGGCTAGCCCCGCCGATAGCAGGGAATGCTGCCAAGAATAAGCGTTGCGTCGCCGAGGGCTGACCCAGCTAGCTTTTGGCAGAGCTATTAGCAAAGACTTTGAAAATGGTGTATTGCGGCCCGATCGACGGGTGCTATAGCGAGTTAGCCACATGCAGTTAAGTAACGTTAAGTTTAAAAACAGGAGAAATTAGGAACTACCCATCAAGCTTCCCAGTTTAGAAGATCTCGCTACACTTTTTGATAAAGTCGGCGATCGCGAAGCGGTGCGCTTGTGATACTTTTTCATCACAGTCTTGGAGACGATCAATGCCTAATAGCTGGGCCATCACTATCGGGATTAACCAGTACCGGCACCTACAGCCGTTGATGCATGCGCAAAACGATGCACTCTTTACCCACCGCTTTTTGACAGAGGAGGCTGGTTTTCGCGCAGATCACTGTGTGCTGCTGAGCGATTTAGCAACGTCTGTAGAGCATCAGGTTGTCTACCCCGATAAGTTGGCGCTTTTGGAGTGGCTGCAAACGATTACGCAGCAGGTGAATCAGGGCGATCGCGTGATCTTTTTCTTCAGCGGCTACGGCGCTCAAGCAGACGGAACCGATTACCTAATGCCGATTGATGGAGACCCAGGGCAGATAGAGAACACGGGCATTGCAGCGGCAGATTTGATGGCGGAATTATCCAACTTGCCGACGGATAAAACCTTACTGCTGCTGGATATTAATCGTTCTCAAGGGTCTTTATCTGGTCAAGCAATTGGTCAGCAGGTAATCGATCTGGCTGAAAAATACGAAGTCGCGACGCTTTTGTCCTGTCAGCCTGAGCAGTATTCTCACGAAACTTTTGGAACGCGCCACGGACTATTTACAGCGGCGCTGCTAGAGGCATGGCGGCAGAACTGCACCACTATTGGTGAAATCAGTGACTACCTGATTCAGCGACTGCCTGAGCTGTGTGAGCACCACTGGCGACCAATTCAAAATCCGGTAAGTCTGATTCCAGCGCCTTTAGAAACCGTGACTATTTTGGTTGAGGATGCGATCGCCCCCGATCTCGAAGCGTTTCCACCCTTAGCTTTAGAAATTCCTGCGGCTTTAAAGAATCCCGAGACGTCAGAACCCATTGAGTCTCCCTACGTAAATGAATACGAAGATAATTTAGGTTCAGATGATTTGGATTCAGGTGATTTGACCCTAAAACCCCCGTCGCTTCAGCCGTCCTATCGAGAGGATAAAGAAGCCTATGGAGAAGAGGTTGATCGCAATACTGGTAATGCGATCGTGCCTTACCGCAAGCCAGTAAACGGTGCGCAGATGCGTAACTGGGGGCTTTTAGCGCTGGCTGTACTTGTGTTGGGTGTTTTAATTAAGCAGCCTTTTATTCAAGTCGCTTGGAAAGACCTCTCTGAAAAAATTAGTGGAGTGGCGAGTCGGGCTACTGGGGATGGAACTGGAGAAGGGACTGCGGATGAGGCCACTGGCACAGGCAGTAAAGACCAGCTCACCTCAGAGGCAGGAGCCGAAGCTGCCAAAGTAACGCCTACGGCTGAGGATGCTGCCCCAACCTCTACAGATAGCGTGTCAGATAGTGCGGCAGTGCCGACGACTAATAATAATGGTGCGAATACAGCGGCTGAAACGGATAGCAACGCTGGGCTTGAGGCGGATCAAACGACTGCTAAAGCGCTGATTGCGAAAGCGAGTGCAGCGCTAACTAATCGGCAGTACTCAGAAGCTTTGATTGCCTTGCAGCGAGTGCCCCAGTCGCAGCGAGACAATACCTTTTCATCAATCTTGACGAAGGCGCGAGCCGGGGCGGCTGAGGCACAGCAGGCGAATGCTTCGGTGCTGACAGAGGCGCGGACGGCGATTCAGCCAATTCAGGCGACGCAATTTACGGAAGCGATCGCCAAAGCCAGACGAATTCAGCCAGGAGAGCCGTATTATGAGGCCGCTCAAAGCGACATTCGCAGCTGGAGTCAGGTGATTTTAGACATTGCTGAAGGACGGGCGACCAGCGGCAATTTGGAAGGCGCGATCGCGGCGGCTACCATCATGCCTTACGACAACAAAGAGCTGTATCAAAAGGCCAAAGATAGAATTGCCTTTTGGCAGCAGCGTCAAAATAGCCGCCAAATTATTGTCGAGGCGCAGGCAATTCCCAAATCAGGGCAGGCCAGCAGCTATCAAGAAGGCATTGTCAGGCTCAGAGAAATCCCGATTGAGCATCCAGAATACGAAAAAGCTCAGCGGTTAGCAGACGACTGGAGCGAGCGCATTTTCAGCATTGCGCAGGCGAGGGCCGCTCAAGGGCGGCAGCCAGCAGCCATTCAGGCCGCCATTTTGGTGCCCGCTGGAACAACGGCCTATGAGCCAGCGCAACAGGCTATAAGACGTTGGCAAGCGCCTTAGCAGTCTTAGCCGAGACTTGTTAGATGCTCGCGAATTTCAGTGAGCTGATCGACCGCTTGCTGAAGTTTGGCCTCAACGGCTTGCTTTTGCTGAATGAGCTGCTTGAATTTTTGGTGGCGAGCGATCGCGGCGCTAACTATCGCCATTTGCTCAGACGGACAGAGCTGCTTGAGCACCGTACCATCCTTATTCAGCGAACACAGCGCATACTGATGAGCGGGGGCATCGCTTAAAAACTCTTCTGCTGAAGAATTTTCTGCTGAAAAAGGCACAGCCTCTAGATCATCTGCTAGATTTTCTTTTAATGTTTTTTCATGCTCTTCTAAGCGCTTTGAAAAATCCAAACAAGGCGTCTCCGGATTCTCCAAAGCCTCAACATACTGCATCAGCGCCTCGGCCTCCCCGTGGCGTAGGAGTGTAGTCGCTGCCGCCGTTGTCTCTAAGCTAGCTACCTCTAAAGAAGACTCTAGCCAGCCGTCTACCATTGGCCCTTGCGCGTGAAGCTTGTGCATTGCGCGGACAATCTGCCGAAGCTGCTCTTGCCAAACTATTACCAGGGCTTGAATGTCTTTAAGCAGATTTAGCGCCAGTGCAGGCTTAACCTCATGGCGCTGGCTGATGAAGTCTTCAGAGGCTAGAAAGGGTAATAAAACCGCGCCTCTGAGTGTTTTTAAATGGGTTGCCTTCAAGTTGGCGTCAGCAGCGCGACTCAAATCAAAAGACGAAAAACTCATAGTCTAGCCCTTGTCCAGTCTAGTCCTTGCCCAAACCTCTACACCTCTATGCAGATCGCAGGCCGACAAAACTTTTGCCTCGCCTCGTTTATCCCAATCCTGACTAGCCCGAAGTATGACCGAAGGATGATTTAACGGGATTTGCTAAGATTGATAGTGAGTATATATTAAAGATATTCAAATATTCAAAGTTCAAGCAAACATCATCAAATATTGCGCAGATTAATATTTGACGCTTATCTAAACATAGTCTGACACTCAAATCTGAGCAGCAACTGAGTTTAGTTTCTAAATAATGTGCATTCTATTGGCATTCCTCTACAAAAAATATGCATCAAAAAAACGTGCATCTGTTTTTAACGCTTGATAACTTTCGTTTGGTTTTATCGTCATGGCTACGCCCACCTTCTTAAGATACCTTCCCTCTCGCCTGAAACCGTTAGGTCTACCGGCTGTCTGGATCTCTCTAGGTCTATTTGGCCTCATCAGCGTTCTGATTTGGGAATATCATAAAAATCCCCAATGGTTTGAGCGTGAGCCGATTAGCAACGTCGTTAATCCTGACTCTGGGCTAACGCCAGAAGAGGAAGCTAGACTTGCAGAAGTAGATACGTTAGATGTGCTGCTGCAAGGCTCAAAGGTGCCAGAAGGTTCACCACAAGTAACCAGTACTATCAATCCAAACGCACCTGATGCCGCGACCGCCAATGGCGACGGCAATGGCAAGCTCTCGGGGCAAGCCAACCCCTTTAAAGTCTATGCCGATGAATACCGTTTTCCGGGCACCAGCGAGACCACACTGACGACCGGCAATCCATCGGGCGGTTCACTGGGTGGTTCACTGGGCAGTTCACTGGGCAGTTCACCGGGCGGCGTTCCCTACGCTCCTAGCGCACTGTCTAATAGCAGCTTCAACGGCAGTTCCCAATCGGCTCCTTCAGGGCCTGCTGCTACGAGTCAGCCCGCAGCAGGCAGCGCGCTTTCTCAAGCTTTGGATCGACAGCAAGCGGCTGAGGCCGCTAATGCTAACAGCGGTGGCAGTGGATCGGCTGCAAGTGGCATTAATTCACCGTCTTATCCAGGTGGTAGCGGCAATAATAGGAATGCGTCCGGTGCGCAGTCAGCCCCATCGCCCGCTGCGCCGATTCCTGCGCCCTATATTCGCACCACGCCAGAGATGTCGCCGCCCGCTGGAACTACTGGCTATCAGGTGCCAGCATCTTCAAGCTTGCCGGTTTTCAACCTGGCACCGCCGCAACCGACTAGAAATGCGGCTCCAAGTACAACCGGCGTGCCTAGCAATCCAGATTCGCCATCTGGGACGCTCTACACAGCGCCGACTTCCGTTCAGCCTACGCAAACTCCACCCGCTCGACAAAGATTTTGAAGCTTTGCTCAGTTCTGATATAAACTCTATTCTGTAAATAGACCTCTAAATAGCGCGATTAACGCTGATTTTGCTCAAATCGCCTTCATATTGCTTGATTTCCTAAGATATGATTTCATCTACTCTGGTATTTGACTGGCTATTTGACTAACCAATATTCCAATAGCTATTACGGCAATAGCATAGTCGCAACATGCAAAAGATTCTCATTGTTGATGATGATAATACGCTCAGAACTGCACTGACACGCTACCTCAAGGATCTTGGCTTTTTCGTGTACAGTGCTGCTTCAGGCACTGAAGGGCTAGATAGCTTTACGCAAGATGCGCCTGATTTGATTGTCTCTGACATCGTGATGCCAGAGATGAATGGTTTTGAGCTATGTGGAAAGGTGAGAGAGACGGCTTTGGGACAACTGGTGCCGTTTATTTTTTTGTCTGGACGCTGTGATTTGGCAGATCGCATTCAAGGCCACAGCATTGGGGCAGATGATTATTTGGTGAAGCCTTTTCATCCTAAGGAGCTAATTGCCAAAATTGAGGCGCATTTGGCGCGGGCAGGCCGTATTCATCTACAGATTGAAAACGCGCTGAAGCGCTCTAATTACGAACGGTCTGCGATTACTCAAGCACCGCTGGTGCTGACGCCTGCTGAGGAGAAGGTTTTCTGGGAGGTGGTTCAGGGATTTACGAATAAAAGGATTGGCGATCGCCTTTTCATCAGTCCACGCACTGTCCAAACTCACTTGAGTAACATTCTTAGCAAGCTTTCGTTAGAAAATCGCTCTCAGCTCATTCGCTATGCTTTTGAAAACGGACACATCCCATCTCCTGATACGGATGCAGGCGTATTGCCTAGCGCAGGCCAAAGCGCAGGCCAGAGCACGAGCCAGAGTACGAGCCAAGGTACAGGCTCAACTGCGCGCAAAAAAACGAGTCGTAAAGCCGGTAAATAGTGGTACCGCCGTCATATTAGCTTCAGGTCCATTGCCCAGTTGCGCTCAAGTCACGCTCAAGTCGTTCTTCAAATAGTCGTTAGGCACTCCGGTATTCCACTATCATTGGACAGGTAACATTAGATGGGTCTATCTAGCCGTTTGGCTTGATTAGAACCTTTGACTTTACGAGCGCTTTTTCTTAAGTGCTGCTTACTGATCCTTAAGTATGTCTTCAAAC
>QBMP01000090.1:0-5476 GCA_003242115.1 Phormidesmis priestleyi | reverse complement strand
CGCTGCCCCTTCATCTCAGTCTAGCCATGAGTCTGCTGTTAGCCCTTCCGCGAATGCCTTTGAAATAGATGCGCTAGTCGCTGATCTGGCAACCGGAATGGTTAAGAAACAGTTTGCTGCGATTCACGGCCTAGCGACTCTAGGTACCGATGGCGAAAAAGCGCTGGTCGATTTTGTTCGTAAGCGCATGGCTGAACAAAATTTGGCTGAGCCAACAGCGGCTCACGGCTGCGCCTATCAGTATCTTTTTAAAAGTGAGTCGGCGGCAGCTCAGGCGCTGATTGCAGAATTTCCAGAAGGGTTGGTCTGCCCGCAGTCTGATCGAGGTGTGGATTACCGCGACTTGCAAATGCTGCTGGTGAAACGAGAGTATGAAAAAGCCGACAAAGTTACCAGCCAAAAGCTCTGTGAGCTAGCAGGCGGTCAGGCGATAGAGCGCAAGTGGGTGTATTTCACCGAAGTTACGCAGTTCCCGGTGATTGACTTACAGGCAATGGATGTAATTTGGGGTCTGTATTCTGAAGATAAGTTTGGCTGGCGTAAGCAGCGTGAGCTGTGGCTGCGCTTAGGCAAAAATTGGGAGCGTCTGTGGCCGCAGCTTTTGTGGAAAACAGAAGGCGCTTGGACGCGCTACCCGCATGAATTTATTTGGGATATGTCAGCGCCGATGGGGCATTTGCCCCTTTCTAATCAGCTGCGGGGGGTAAGGACGATGGCGTCACTGCTGGCTCATCCGGCTTGGGAGCAGTAGTCGCCGTCGTAAAGCGATGCTGAAGCCTGCGGTCAGGCTTGTCGCTAGGATAGGACGCTGGGTGCGATCGCCGTTCTTTTCTCACCCAGCTAGGATTCACCAGCGTTTGAGCAGCGCCTAACAGCTGCCTGGGATGATCGATTAAGAAAGCTGGGTTTTGAGCGGCAAGGGCTTCGCGATTGCTAAATCCCCAAGTGACGGCGGCGATCAAAATTCCGGTTTGATGAGAGGCATCGACATCTCTGGTTTCATCGCCCACATAAATCACTTGAGAGAAGTCAAGGCTGCCTTTTTGCACAATCCGCTTAAGCATTCGCGATTTGCTCAGTAGACCAACACCGCCTTGAATAGATTCAAATACGCTGCCGAGGCCGTGAATCGCCAAAAAACTTTGAATATTACGCTGAGAGTTGGAACTCATGATCATCAAACGATGATTGGCTGCTAGCAGATCGTGCAAGGTGTCGGTTAAATCAGGCGCGATCGGCACTTTATTTAGCTCCCTGCCTAGCTCTTGGCGGACTCGGCGCAGTAAAAAGGGCAGGCGAAAGAGCGGAATTTCAGCCTGCTTGAGCATTTCTTGGGTGCTCAAAGACTGATAGTACTTGAGCTTTTCGGGCGTGGTGAGCGAGTAGCCATACTCGGGCGCAATTCGATTGGTGATGCGGACAATGGCAGCCAGCGTATCGGCAATAGTGCCGTCAAAGTCAAAGATTAAAAATGCCACGTATCCGCGTTCTATAAGGGTCTGGGCACACCATCATCATACGACAAAGGCGTTGGTTGAGCAGTGATTGGGTGACAGTTTCGTCAGCAAAGCTAGGGATTGGGATGGGGGCTAATTTTACTGCCATCGGCCTGAGCGCAAAATGCTGACAATTAGCCAAATGCCCAGAAAAGAAGCGGCGGCAAACAGGAGCGAACTCAGCCCCTGTAACTGAGCGGTGGTCTGGCTAGTCGAAAGAATGGCCGCGCCTATAATCAGCGCGGCGACAACGGTACTAAAAGCGCGCCGATTGGCAGAGCGTTCGAGGCTACGCTGAAGAGAATCGAAGCCCTGAATGCGCAAGTTCCACTGAAGGGTTTCGTCGCTGAGGCGATCTAGCAAAAAGCCGAACTGTCGCGGTGCGGAAAGCGATAGGTTGCGAAACTCTAGGCCAGTGCGCAGCAGCAGTTGAGTGGGATTGTCACCGACGAGCTGCTGCTGAAATAATTCGATCATCAGCGGCTTGATTTCAGCCATCAGGTTAATGTTGGGGTTGAACTGACGGGTTGCGCCTTCCAAGTTGGCAAGTGATTTGGTAAAGAGGCCAATATTGGCAGGCCAGCGCAGATGGTTGTGAATGCCAGTTTCTATCACTGCGCCAAAGGCTTCGGCAGTATTGAACCGCTCTAGGGTGAGGCCGTAGTAGCGGCCTAGCAAGCGGCTGTAGTCGCTCTCTAGGCGCACTAGATCGACTGGCTTAAGCGGTTCGGTGAGCTGTAGCGTAAGCTGGGCGCAGCGCTGGGCGTCGGAGCTGACAATGGCGAGAACGAGTTCAGTGAGGGTAGCGCGGGTTTTGGGATCGAGGCGTCCCATCATGCCGCAGTCGAGAATCGCAATGCGGCCACCTGTGAGATAAAACAGATTGCCGGGGTGAGGATCGGCGTGGAAAAAGCCGGTGACGAAGTACTGGTAGAGAAAGGCGCGAAAGAGTAGGGAGGTAATGGCTTGACGTTCGCTTTCGGGGGCTTTTGGGTCAATAGACTGGCTAGTAACCGGTGCGACTGGCGGCAGCGTGGCGGTGAGTAGGGGCTGTCCGTCTAGCCATTCCATTACGAGAATTTTGGCGTTGGTGAGCGGCCAGATAATCTGCGGGACAATCAAACGCTCAGAATCGACCCAATGGCTGTCAGTGAGATTTTGGCGCAGTTCGTCGGTATAGCGGGCTTCGGTGGTGAAGTCGAGTTCTTGGGTGAGGGCTGATTTAAATTCTTCGGCGAGGTCGGTGATTCGGTAGCGCTGACCAAACTGAGTGGTGGAGACGAGTCTGGCAATGTCTTTAATTAGGGCCATGTCGCGCTCGACTTGTTTGTCGATGCCGGGGCGCTGCACTTTGACGGCGACGGCCTGACCGTTTTTGAGGATGGCTTTGTGGGTTTGGCCGATGGACCCGGCAGCGATCGCGCCATAGCTAATCTCAGCAAATACCTCCTCTGGCACCCAGTGCATATGCTGGCGCACATAGGCTTCTATCTCTGCTGCTGGCACCGCTGGCACGGTAGACTGCAATCTGCTGAGCGCTTCGATGTAGCGGGCAGAAAGTAAATCAGGGCGCGTGCTCAGCAGTTGGCCGAGCTTGACATAGACCGGGCCAAGCTCGATTAAAATGTTGCACAGCACCGCTGGTGAGGGCAGATCGGGTTTGTCAGGTGCGCCGCCAGTGATGAGCCTGCGCATGTAGTCCCAACCGTTGCGCAGCAATACTTCCACAATTTCGCGCTGTCTACCAATGAGATCGGGCGTCAGCATCGAAGGCAAAGGAGAGCGAGGCATAGTAGGTGCGGTTGAGAAGGTTAATCAGCTAGAGAAGGCTAAGGGCGATCATCACAGGCGTCATTGGCGTCACTACTGATGCTATCAAGTTCGATTGCGATCGCTACCGGCTTTGAGAGCGCCGAGTACAGCTTGATAAGGCTTTGCTAAACTATCTATTTTTCTGATCGCTCTATTCGCCTTTAACTGGAGGTAGCGACGCCCGAACGATAGCCGCCTGTAAACGTCAGAAGCGCTTATCCACTGATCATATTCAGGAAAAACGCAGTCTTGAAAAAAGGTGATCCAACGCTGGGTAATATTTTCGTCTGTGACTTCTTGTGCACGAACCAGGCCATTTTCTACCATCGCGCGGTAGAGATCCGGATTGTTTTTGAGCGTGCGGACAGCATCAATAGCCTCTTCAATAGAGTTGATGGTGACAAAATCGAGGTCTGATTTTTGGATGGCGCGAAAGGCTGATTCGGGCGCTAGGATGGCGGGCACACGGGCTCGCCAACAGTTGATTAATTTGCTGGCGGGCTTGTGAGGGTAGGGTTGTTGATCAAAGCTGCGAACCGCAACGATCAGATCGATATGGCGGTAGTCAGACCATGACTCAGGATTAAAAATAGGGAGCCACTGACAGTCTAAGGCGCTGAGCGATCGCGTCCATTGCTCAGTATAAAACGCCTTGTCTAGATTGCTCCGGGTGCCGATGAAGGCAACATTTTCGACTAAACTACATCGAGCGGGCAATCTGGGCATTAAACCGGGCTGTAGCCAAATCGGCAGGTAATAGGGTTTCCAAAGTGTGTTGCGATGATCTTGAGCATCGGTTGGATTTTGCACCACGTGTAGCTGCGCCGATGGATGAAACTCTCTATCGCCTTTGGCGCAGATCAGCAGGACCTTGCCTAGGTATGGATAGTGATTGGCTAAGCTATCTCTATCGGCAATGACGATGCCTTGCTTTGGCATAACTGAGACCACTTCACAGTTGATCTGCGTCTTTTGAAGGCGGGCATAGGTGCCAACCACCCAAGTTGTAAAATTGTTGCTACATTCGCGAATAACGGTCGCATAATCCTGCTCAAAAAAATGGTGCGTTGAGCGATCAGGCGCATAGAAAAAGACTTTGTAAGGCTCGCTAGCAAGCTGCGTTGTCATCACCATCAATCATCACACCAAGAGATAGATTACGGACTAAATGAGGGCTGATTTTAGCTTAATCGATCTTAATCTTTTTCAAGGCGGCGCTCGGCGAGTTTGAGCATGACTTCGGCGTGAAATTCTCGGGTGATGGGGTAGAAGTAAACCAGCACAACGCCGCAGACGACCAGTATGAGCGGTACTGGGCCCATAAAAAAGCGGATGGCGTTTAGGGCCGAATCAGATTGGACAACGCTGTCTTTATCAAAGCCAGAGGCATCGAGGGCTGCACCGACGAGAAATAGGCCAATGGCGAGGCCAAATTTTTGCAGCAGGGTCATGAATGAATAGAAGGTGCCCTCGCGACGGCGACCCGTGTTGAGTTCGTCGAGATCAATCACGTCCGGCAGGATAGACCAGGGCACGATATAGGCGGTGGCAACGCCGAAGCTAGCGAGAATGCACAGGCCATAGAGAATATTGAGCTGACCGGGCTGAAGGAAATACAGGGCGCTCTGAACGATAATCCAGAGGCCGGAGCCAAGGAAGTAGAGATTTTTTTTGCCGATGCGTTTGCTGAGTCTGGCGCAGACAAACATCATAATGATCGCTGGCCCCTGCACCAGCAGCGCCACCAGACTTTCATCGGTGCCCATCCAGGATTTGGCATAAAACGGGATGACGGCGGCGGTAATTTGCAGAGCCAGCCAGGAAAACATGTAAATGCCGACGACAAACAAAAAAGGGCGGTTGCTGAGCACGCTTTTGAGCTGGGTGAGAAAAGACTCTTGCAGCTCATCAATTGCGGCGGTGGCGTTGAGCGATCGCCCTTCAAAAGCCGCCTTCTTTTCCATGTAGCCAATCGTGCCAAAAATGCACCAGTAAATCGACAGCACTGAGATGACGCCGCCGACAATGCCTGAGATCATGTACCGCTGGGCATCGTCGCTAATCAACTGGCCCAACACCCCAGCGATGATCAAAATAGCGACGCCACCGCCGACTGAAAATGCCAGCCGAAAGGACGTGAGATCGGTGCCTTCGTCATAGTCGCGGCT
>QBMP01000008.1:31080-38246 GCA_003242115.1 Phormidesmis priestleyi | reverse complement strand
ACATACAGGCGTTTGTGCAGACAGCGGAGCATCCAGCTCCCGGAATTTCGGCAGCAGCGTATCAGACCAAGGCTTTCCGGTACACGGGCCAAAAACGGGCCGATGGGGACGAGTGTGATCGCGCCCTTCCCGCTTAGCCGCAGCCCCTACGATATCGAAGATATAGCCGGAAACGTCTTTGAGCACAATCGTCCGGTAGACTCAAAGCATATTCTGTTCGGCTTTAGATTACTGTTGGAGTAACAGTTAGCGATTGATAATCGGTTCGATTCTCTACGATATAGAAAAGATAGCAGGAAAGATAACAACATATGATTAATCCGCCCAAATCCACACCTACTGTTGCTGTTGATCCTTGCTCAGATCACTCTTCGTCAGCGCTTTTAGAATTACAGAAACTGATAGCGGTTATCGCTCAGCTGCGTGATCCTGTAAGCGGCTGTCCTTGGGACTTAGCTCAAACGCCGCAAACGCTGACACCTTATGTCATTGAAGAAGCCTACGAAGCCGTTGATGCCATTCAAAGCGGTGACAAAAAAGATATTCTTGAAGAGCTAGGCGATCTGTTGCTACAGGTTGTGCTTCAGGCTCAAATCTTTCAAGAGCAGGGAGACTTTGACTTGGGCGATATTGCCCGATGCATCACCGAAAAAATGATTCGCCGTCACCCTCACGTATTCTCTTCTGACGCTGACCAAGTAGCTGGCAAAGTAACAGATCCAGAAGCTGTTAACGTCACCTGGGAACAAATCAAGGCAGCGGAAAAAGCTGATACCGAAGATCCGAATGTGTTAGCGCCTAAGCTACGTCGATATGCTCGCTCATTGCCGCCTTTATTAGGGGCGATGAAAATTTCTAAAAAAGCGGCCAAAGCTGGCTTTGAATGGGACACAATGACAGAAGTATCGGCAAAGGTCGATGAGGAAATGGCCGAGTTTCATCATGCTCTAGCGCACGAATCTAAAGCGGCTCAAGAGAGTGAGCTAGGGGATGTGTTGTTTTCTTTAATTCAGGTTGCGCGCTGGCAGGGGCTTGATCCCGCCGCAGCGCTGCAAGGCACCAGTCGCCGGTTTGTGCAGCGCTTTGAAAAGGTAGAAGAGCAGGCTGACAAGCCCTTGAACGATTACAGCGCGAAAGAACTCAATGCTTTTTGGAATCGTGCTAAACAACAGATTAGCCAGCATACGAACTTAAGCTAAAGCTAAATTTCGCTCCGCTTGGATCGGAGAAGGCTGACTAGATGACAATGACTCGATAGGAATTGTGAGCGTGAACTGGGTGCTTTTGCCTAGCTCTGATTGGCAGCTAAGCTGTCCGCCGTGACTTTTAACAATGATTTGGTGACTAATCGAAAGACCTAAGCCAGTTCCCTGACCCACGGGCTTTGTAGTGAAGAAGGGTTCAAAGACTCGATGCTGCTGGTCGGCTGAAATGCCTGGGCCGTTATCGGCGATCGCAATCCATACATTCGTGGCCTCCACTTTGGTTTTGATCATAATCTTAGGAAATGCCTGATCGCTCTGTTGGAGCGCATCGATTGCAT
This sequence comes from Phormidesmis priestleyi, assembly GCA_003242115.1. GTDB lineage: Bacteria > Cyanobacteriota > Cyanobacteriia > Phormidesmidales > Phormidesmidaceae > Phormidesmis > Phormidesmis priestleyi_A. The sequence goes on along the minus strand of QBMP01000008.1, from coordinate 36,703 downwards.
TAGACAAAATATTTGTAAATACCTGGTTCAACTGACCGGGATAGCAGTCAATCATGGGTAAATCGCCGTAGTCTTTAGCGACTTCTATCGGCGCTTGTGTGCTCGTGGGCTTGAAGCGATGGTTTAAAATGATGAGGGTATTATCAATGCCCTCATGAATGTCAGCTAGCTTGCGATCGCTTTCATCTATCCGTGAAAAGCTACGCAGAGATTTAACGATTTTTTGGATGCGCTCAGTGCCAACTTTCATCGAACTCAACAGCTTGGTAAAATCTTGCTTCACAAACACCATATCGCACGATTCCAAAGCCTCTTGAATTAGAACAGAAGGCTGAGGGCACTCCTGCTGATAAAGATCCACTAACTCCAGTATCTCCTCAGCGTAAGCCGTCGCATGGACGACATTGCCATGAATAAAATTAACTGGATTGTTGATTTCGTGAGCAACGCCTGCGACTAGCTGACCGAGTGAGGCCATTTTTTCGGTATGCAGCATCTGCATGTAATCACTCTGTAGGCGCTGCAAATTTGTTTTGATGTCGTCCGCTTGCAACTCTGAGCGCTGTAGCCGGTCAAGAATAATCGTGTGAATTTTAGAATAGATCCTCAGTATCTGTCGAAAATCAACGACGCTTACGCGTCCGGTACGGCTCTTGATGACCATTGGCTCGTATATGCACTCCGGTACCCGATCCAAACCCAAAGGCATCGCCGTGACTACCAGCGTTTCGGCAGAAAGCTCTGAAACAGAGACATTTAGCTCAGCGTAAAGCTTTTGAAGAGAACGATGCGAAAATAGCTCAAGCGCGTATGGGCGGCTCATGCGCTCAAAGAATTTTTCTCTTGACACCATTCCTATGTATTGACGGTCGCGCATGAGCAATATTCCTGGCAGCAGCGGCTCCTCGCTAAAATGCCGCATCATCACGGCTCCGACTTGATCAACATCAAGCTCTACTTGCCAAAGCTTCAAAGATTGAAGCGTCATCTCTGGATGAACCTGCACGGGTTCTATCGCCACGGTAGAGGTAAGCGTCATAGAGAAATAGGCTACCTATCAAGAGTAAACACGCCTCAAAAGAATACCCATTTCACCCAGGGAAGAGCCAGAGGTACGGCCAAAGGAATGGCAAATGATTTGGCTAAAAATCCCATCAAATCAGATCAATCGCTCAGGCGATTAGAACCGGCAAAGGCGCTATTGAATAATGGTTTGCCCTTGGCTAGCTGCCGGTGCGGCTAGCTGCATCATCGCCATATCGGGGCTGATGCTGAGGCGAATGGCGATCGCACTAATATTGTCATGCCCATTCACCTGATTGGCCAACGTTATCAAATCATCCATACCCGTTTCTAGATCCTTTTTGCCTCTGAGCACCGGATCAATGTGACTGTCTAAATAGGTTTCTACCAAGCTAGTGTCGCTGAGGCCATCCGAGCACAGCAACAGCAAACTATCTTCAGAAAACATCAGATAGCTCACACTCGGCACTAAGTCTTCACTGCCCCTGGGGCCGAGCGCCTGAGTGAGCTGATAGGCATCGGGTCTACCATAGGCAATTTCTGGCGGAATACCGCGCTTCATTTCACGCTGACCGACCTCATGATCAATCGTTACCTGTCGCAGCCCCATCCGCCGCGTGTGCTGATACAGGCGGCTGTCTCCCACATGGGCAACGACGGCCTCAGTGCCCTGCAAAAGCACCATCACCAGAGTCGTTCCCATCCGCTCATGACCTGCCCGCTCTTCGGCTTCATTAACATCGTAAATTGCCTTATTTGCTAGCTTTACCGCTTCTACAATGGTGGCCTCATCGGGCAGCGAACGAGCAGGCACATTTCCTGATAGCTGAGGCACCGGATGGGGCCAATGCGCCTCAAAATAGCTGAGGAGCGTTTGAGTGGCGAGCTGACTAGCTACTTCGCCGCCATCGTGGCCGCCCATGCCATCGCACAGCACATAGAGGCAGTGCGCTTGAGTTCGCTGACCGTTGTTGTCGGCTTGCTTTTGCAGGCTACTAGCAATGAAAAAGCAGTCTTCGTTGTGATCTCGCTGACGGCCAACATGGGTGCGGCCTGCCTCTTCTAGGCGGACGAGCTTCATCGGTAAGACCATCGTGGATTCGTCGCTTTCGCTCAGTTCGGGTAAGTCAATATCACTGTCTGAGTCATCGTCTAAGTCATCCTCTAGCAGAGCCTCAATCGCAGGCGGGTCTAAAGGATTATTGAGATCTGGATCTGAAGCGCTGTTGGCAGTGGGATCTAACGGATTATTGTCCAAGGGTTCATCATCTACAGAATCTAGATGAGGCTGAGGTTCTAAAGCGGGGGCAGATGCTGATAAGGGCGCAGGCAAAAGTGTAAAGGGGGCGGCGATCGCGCTCGGCTGCGCCGCACTGACAGCGGGCGTAATCGCCTCTGGCGTTGCTAACAAAGATTCCCCAATCACCGCGAGTTCACTGCGTAGCTGCTCTAGCGTCTCGGCAGAAGTCACCGTCAAAATAGTCTGCCGGATTTGCCGCAAAGGAGCCACGGCACCTCGGTGTGGCTGGGCTAATAGCGATTGCAAAAAGGCTTTCAAATCGCTCAGTCGGGGGGGCTGAATGCCGGGTTGAATAAACTGCCGAATGCACAAAGACTGATCGCGGCCAATCCCAAGATTATTCGCGAGTAGTAGGCTAGAACGCCATTGCGGAATCGGCGACAGCGCCATCCACAAATCGGTAAGGGTGTACATCCAATAGACATGCTGAAGCGGATCGATCGCCGTCGAGAAGGCGCTGATCAATGACGTAGTGGAAAGCTGCTCGGACGGGGTGATCAGAATGGCGGTTTTGCCCTGTTGCCAAGCATCGTAGAGAGCGGGAGCGGCTTGAGCTAGGAGCAAATAAGGATAGGCCGCAGCGGGCAGCTCTAAATTCGACTGGAAGGATTCTAAAGGGGCGGCGATTAGCTGAGATAGCTGGGCTTGTAGGGGCGATCGCACCTCTGGCATCGTATCGGCAATCAGGGCGCTACCTTGAGCTAATACGGTCAATATCTGATAGCGATCAGCCGGGTCATTACTACTCAAATAGGTAGCCGGACTCAGCGCTAGCTTATCAGGTGGCAGCAGCGTTGCTTGCAGCGGTTGAAGTATGGCTGATTCAGTCGCGGGTTCAGCCGCTGATTTAGACGCTGGTTCAGTCACCAACCTAGAACTAGCCGCCGCCGCACCCAAAGGCTTACCGCAGCGCTGACAAAACTTGTGATCGCTAGGATTGACGAACTGACAGTAAGGGCAGGTGAGCATGTCGAATCTTAACGGTGAATGTCTAAGGTGATGTTTAGCGGCTAAATCCTGGTGCTGTCTAATCCTGGTGCTGTCTAATCCTGGTGCTGTCTAAGGAGCTACGCAAGGATTATGCCTGATTATGGTCGCTGATAGCTTCAGTTTACTCTTTTGGCCTATTGCGGGGTTGCTGCGGGTTTACTGGGGATTTATTGGGGGAGCGATCGCTGCTCTGCCCTCGTCAGCTCTCGCCATTCGCCTGGGTTAAGTCCTTCAAGGGTCAGCGCGCAAGTTCCTGACAAAAACAGCGCACTGCGCACTAATCGCAGCGTCGGAAAACCCACTGCCGCCGTCATCCGGCGTACCTGACGGTTTTTGCCTTCGCTGAGCGTGATTTCTAGCCAAGCCGTCGGGATGTGCTGACGATAGCGAATGGGCGGATCTCTAGGCGGAAGATCGGGTTCAGCGATCGCCCCAACTTCTGCCGGGCGCGTTTGATAGTTGCGAATCGTCACCCCTTGGCGAAGCTGCCTTAGCGCCGATTCATCTGGCTGGCGCTCTACCTGCACCCAGTATTGACGCCGATGGGCAAATTTGGGATGACTCAGCCGGTGCTGCATCGGGCCGTCATCCGTCAGCAGCAATAGACCCTCGCTATCGAGATCTAGCCGACCCACCGCATAGACTCCCGGCACTGACACAAAATTTTTGAGAGTGACACGCAAAGCAGAAGGTGCTGAGCGCTCGTCCGTGAACTGGCTCAGAACGTTATAAGGCTTATAAAGCAGAAGGTAGCGACAAATCACGTAAGCAATCTTATTATTTCTTGAACTCTATTGATAAATCGACCTAAATCAAAAGTCAGCCGATATCCTATTAACTACATTAATAATCTGAGTAATGATCTAAACAATCTTTCAGCGATCTGCTGTAGCCACCGTAAATCCGGCTTCTCTGGAACTACTCGCTGACTGTATTACTTAACCGATTACTTAACCGCCCACTGCTGAAAAATCGGCTGACCCACTATTTTTTGAAACACTCTGGAAAACATTGCTGGCTATGGAAAACACTAAAAAGTATCGGATGAACTGCACCCTCACCTTTGGGGACATTTACAGCCAAATTATTGTTTGGCTGATTGTTTTATTTGTTAGCCTAGCGGCTGCACTTGGGCTGATGGGCGCAAGCCGACCGGTTTATGCGCTAGCGACAGTTGGGCTTATTCTAGTGCTGTCACTGCCGTTTTTGCTGTTTGCCTTTGTCACAACCTTGCTCAACCACATCGAATTCAATGCCGTTGATGCCTTGGCCGAAGCCGAAGCCGACACGACCATAACCGCTCAAGCCAAACAGCTATCTAGGCAAGGCGCACGATAGTCCGCGATAGTTTAAGCTTCAGCGCCAATTGCCCTGCCTAAATTTCCTCACTTAATTCCTAATTCCAGACAAAAAATAGCCTGTACGCCGATTCTTTCAAAGAACAAGGCTGTACAGGCTATTTTCTTTTTTAACTGACGCTAAGGTTTGCGGTTTCTAGGAACCTATAGGCAACCTGTAGGCAACCTGTAGACAACCTACGGAGCGGTCGGCGCAACCGGAGGCGCAGTGGGCGAAGCAGACGGTTGCGCAGGCGCTACCGGATTAGTTAGTCTGAGGAGCGGCTTCAGAGCCAGCATTTGGACTCGTTTCAGAAGTCGCAGCAGGGGCGGCAGTCTTCTGAGCAATCAGCTTTTGTACGCCGTCTTTGTATTGAGTGGGGGCCATTCCCAATGCCTGATCAAACAGCACTTTGGCTGCGTCTTTGTCTCCTTTTTCTTGGAGTACTAGCGCTTTTGCTAGCGTCGGGCGGAAGTCAGGCAGGGTTGGAGAAGCGGTTTTGGCATCGGCGATCGCCTCGTCATACACCTTGATCGCATCATCGTATTTCTTCTGCTCAACAAAAACCTGACCTAGCAGCAGCTTCACCGATAGCTTATCAACACTACCTGGAGACAGTTCGTTAGTTTGATCCGCCGTGGCCAAGGTATCTCTCAACAGCCCCAGCGCCGCCTCTGAGCGCCCTTGACTGACCAATAGCTCTACCAGTCCCTGTAAAGCAGGCGCATTGCCCGGTTTTTGCGTGATCACCCGACGATAGACTTGGGCTGCGCCTTCAACATCGCCTAACTGCTGCTTAGTTTGAGCCAGCGCAATCGAGTATTCAGGCACGTCCGGCTTGACTGAAGCCAGCTTTTCCAAAGGCTCCAGCGTCCCTTCTAAATTGCCCAAAGCAATTTGCGCCTGAATAATCCCAATCAGAGCGGTTTCGTTTTCAGGTTCGCGTGCCAGTACCGTTTTATACGCTTCAAT
>QBMP01000008.1:29682-31070 GCA_003242115.1 Phormidesmis priestleyi | reverse complement strand
CTTCAATTGTGCTCTGGAGTTTGGCTGTCTGGTCAGCCGGGGTTTGGGTTGCCGCCGGATTGTTGTTGGCCTGAGAAGACGCCCGCCCACTGTTGAAAAGACCGACAAAGCCCACCGCAACGAAGGCTCCCACCGCCAGAATCAGTACGCCTCTCACTAGCCAGCTATCTTTCTTAAACGCCAAAATGCTATCTCTCCAACAGTTCCAAAACAGTAGCTTCTCAAAATAAAAAATAATTTGAACAAAATAATTTGAACAAAATAACTTGCTTATCCTAACGCTAACCTTCTCCGTTATGACGTTAGCAAAGTCAGCCCATCTATCCTTTACCCCTGCCTTTACCACTGTAGGTCAGCAGAAGGTCAGCAAAACTGCGCTAAAAAGGTTCGGATTTTCTCGGAGATGACTGAATTATTAGCTACTCGCTAACAAATAGCGAGTCAGTACGCCCCCAAAAGCAGCATCAGCTAGATGGGCTGTATGCTCGACCGCTGAGCAAATCACCGGGCCGACTTTTTGAACGCGGCTGAAGGATACGGGTATGACTAAACACAAACGCCAGCCAAAATGCGGCCAAAATGTGGCCAAAGAATGGGTAAGTAAAACCGATAAATCAATTTTTTTTAAGTTTTATTTAGATCAGTATGCTGCTTTTCTCATCAGAGTTTTGAACCCTTAGCCCACTTTCAATTAGGTCGCATCAGGCTGAATCCAGTTATAAAGTAGCCCCCACCATGAATCAAATTAGGCGCTGATGTTAATCTAGTCTTTAAATGCCGCTTCTGAAGCCAATCACAAGCCTGTCGTTGGCCTATTATTTCAGAGCAATCCAAATCATCGGTACAGTTTCAGGAGTTTGAGGATTGATGAGTTCTGCCGCCAGCCGCCTCCCTAATTCGATGGGCCATTCTACGGATCACTCTTCGGAATCCGCTCCATTGTCGCGACCCGTTAATCCCCCATCACCTGCTAGCAAAGCTTCTGAGCAAGCCTCCGAAAAAGCTTCTGCGAGCGCAGCTTCGGCTAAAGAACTCCGCCAGCCGCCTAGCCGCCCTCATCTGATGGGCCCGCCCGCTCGGCCCAAACCGCCAGAACCAGAAGATTCTGCTCCGGTTAGTAGCCTATCTCCGCCTTCAGCGCCTGTAGCGCCACCTGTCATTGGCCCAATTTCTGAGCCGAGTGAGCGGATGCAGTACCGGGCAATCGGCTTAATGAAAGGCCAGTACATTGCCTCTGAAGAGCAGTTTAATCGGGGGAATATTGCGATCGCTGACGGCACCCTAGTCGATGCTGTTTTGCTAGGTCGAGTCACCAGCTTGATCAAAAAGCACATCGATCTCGATACTGAGCACCTCTGGGTGGTTTATCCCCGCACGCTGTACGACGA
>QBMP01000008.1:22888-29672 GCA_003242115.1 Phormidesmis priestleyi | reverse complement strand
TATCCCCGCGCTCCATGTTCAAATCGTGGGCGTCTGGGAGCCAGAAACTCTGAACGCAAACGCAGATGCGATCGCAGACAGCTCAAATGCCGTCGCAGAGCCATCGGCTAATCTAGCCGAGGCATCAGCTGATATTGCTAATGATCAGCCTCAATATCTTTCTACAGCCGAGGCCACTAAGCTCTGTGATATCTTTTCTATCCGAGGCGAAATTGCCAAATACGCTGAAGACAAAAGCGAAATCGTGGTCAATATCGTCCAAAAGAGCAAGTCTGAAAAGGTCAAGCCCAAACGCCCTTTTAAGCTGCTGGTAAGCGGTCAGCTCAACGGTCGGGCGATGGGCTACTTTTGGGATTTAAAAGTTCAGCGTCAAGACGGCCAACTGGTGCTGATAGACAGCACTCAAGTTGCGGTAGTGCCGCCCAAGAAAAAGTCTACAAATGATCGAGATCCCGGCAAGCGCCGCCGTCCGGCAACCAGCAAGCCAAGATCCGCTGCCAGTGCGCCTAAACCAAAGCCCAAATCAAAATCAGAGAATCCGCCAGCCGCTGACTTCCCAGCCGCTAGTAGCTCAGCAGCCCACGATTCAGTCATCAGTGCCGCTGGTAGTCAAAAAGCTAACCCGGCAACCGCATCTGACAGTTAAGACGATCGCTCGAATAAATCCGTCAATCCTGCTCAAAATTGCCGCATATCCAAAGGTGGCCCCCAGCTATCTTGCGGAATAAAGCGGGTATCGGTAGGCAAAGCAGCGACTGGAGCACTCAGCTCAAACTCGCTAGACTCGATGCGCTGCTTGAGATCTAGGGCGACCTGCTGAGCGAAATGTAGGCTCGACAAAGGCGCAGTCCGAACCGGCTTACCGTCCAGCAGGATTTTGCCCGACTTGAGCTGAGCGTAGCTGACCAAGCCAAAAGTAGGCCGCACCCGCCTTGGAATCGAAAAATCGACCACTGGCGCAACCAAATCAGCGTCGCTAATCGCACAGCGGGCCATCACTTCTTCATTCAGAATCGGAATGGGGATACCGATGCCGAGCATGATTGAAGCGCCATAGCCCTGAAAATAGCAGCCGCGTACCCAATGAGCGTCCATCCGCTTGGCATCGCCAATGAGAGCTAGGGTGGCAGCTGGCCCGACCGGCGTGCGGTTAGGCAGACGGCGCTGGAGCGGAAAGTGCTGGGTGCCTTCCCAAGCGATGTAGCCTTCACCGCCGCCGAGCAAAATCCGAGTGCCGATGCCAATAGTCTCGATGTCGGGGTCGTTAAGCAGCGGCGAGAGCGCACCGCTGTTGGCATAAACGGCATTGCCCAGGCGGGGCTGTAAGGGGCCCAGGTAGGTGGCAAGAGGGCGATCGCCGCCATTCACCCCGACAATAAAGTTTTGGTAGAGATTACGGGGGTTAAAAAGGTAGAACTGATTGATGCGATCGCGCGTAATCGTCGTCGTGAGGCTAGCGCGTGGATAGCAGTCCGTTACTTGTCCAGTCGCGCTCAGCGCCACCGGCTTATCCGCAATCAAGTCAGCAATCACATGGCCGCCGCCGTAGTCTTCACTTTCACCATCGCGCCCAGGCGTGGCCATTTGCCCAGCTCCAATGTACAGATCCACCGCCCCAAAGCCCGCATAGGCCAGCACCCCATTGAGATGGCATTCAACGATTTTAATCGGGGGGTCGGTATGCCCTAAGTTGAGCATTGCCCCTGATCCTTCCATCGGCTCGAAGGTGCCGGTCGTAATCACATCGACGGTTTTACTGGCTTGAGCGATACCGATCTCTGCGATTCGAGCCTTGGCTTCGGTGATAGTCCATACGGTGGCTTTGCCCTGGCGGATTTTGTCGTTGATATCGGCGACGCTGCGCATGAAAAACTCAAAAATAGGAAGGGTTTAGGCGGCATTGACTGAGATGCTATGCCCAGACACTATGCCCAGACGCTATGCCGAAATATTGTGCTGAGAAAACACATAAATCCGCTGAGTCTTGAGCTGCTGGCACACATCGCCGGGGGTCACGGCATTGGGGCCACTCAGCGCCCAAGGAAAAATCTGCTGATCGAGCCTGACTTTGAGCTGCGTGAACGGGTCGCCGCCGTCTGAGACTAAGAACTCCAGATGGTCGATATCTGGCCAAGCAATCAGCTCATCCAATAAGGCAGAAATGGCCTGGACGTAAGGATGGTGCGGATCTTTGTACCAGCGATCGCCCGCTAGATCCGGCTGATCTAGCCCCAAATGAGCAATCAGCGGCAGTTGACCAAACACGGCCACCGCGATTGATCGGGCTTCTTCTTGCAGCAGCAGATCATGCTTTTGGCCCAAAGCTCGCAGCTTTTCTAGCCGCTCGTACCTTGCTGTGACCGGATCAGCCGCGTTCGGATCTGCCGTGAGCGAATCTGCCTCTCGCCACCGAATCGCTACCGTCACCAAATAAGTCTGTAAGAGCAAATGACCCATTTTTTTAGCTTTGGTGGCCAGATAGCTGGCGTTGTAGCTCGTGGCTTCAATTAACAGCGGCACCCGATCTACCATGTCTAGTCCGTAACCCTTTAGGCCCGCAATCTTGCGAGGGTTATTGGTAATCAGGCGAAAGCGCCCAATGCCCAAATCCATCAAAATTTGCGCCCCCATGCCGTAGTTGCGCTGATCGACAGGTAGCCCTAGCCGCTCGTTTGCTTCTACCGTATCTAGGCCCATATCTTGCAGCGAATAAGCCTTGAGCTTGTTGACTAGCCCAATTCCGCGTCCTTCTTGACGCAGATACACCACGACGCCTTTACCCGCATTTTCAATCATTTTGAGCGTGGCCTGTAGCTGCATCCGGCAGTCACAGCGCAGTGAACCAAGCGCGTCACCCGTCAGGCACTCGGAGTGCATTCGCACCATGATCGGCTCATCTTTAAACGTGCTTGGATCGCCTTTGACCAAGGCCAAATGCTCAGAGCCATCGAGCGTATTGCGGTAGGCATATACCTGAAAATCACCAAACTTAGTGGGCATCGCCGCGATTGCCTCACGCTTGACAAAACGCTCATGCCTGAGCCGGTAGCTAATCAAATCGGCAATACTAATCAGCTTCAGGTGATGGCGCTGAACGTAGCTCACCAAATCGGGCAGGCGAGCCATTGAGCCATCGGCATTAGAAATTTCGCAAATCACCCCGGCCGGATACAGGCCCGCTAACCGCGCTAGATCAACCCCGGCTTCGGTGTGACCGGCCCGCTTCAGCACGCCGCCTTTTTTGGCTCTTAGCGGAAAAATATGCCCCGGCCTGCGCAGATCTGACGGCTGAGCTTTGGCATTGATCGCCACTTGAATGGTTCGGGCCCGATCTTCGGCTGAAATGCCGGTGGTCACGCCCCACTGGGTCGCCGCGTCAATGCTGATGGTAAAGGCGGTTTGCTCATTTTCATCTTCAAATGAGCTGCTAGCAACCATCAGCGGCAAATCTAGCTCATCGAGGCGATCGCCCGTCATCGCCAAACAAATCAGCCCCCTGGCTTCTACCGCCATAAAGTTAATCAAATCCGGCGTCGCAAACTGCGCCGCACAAATCACATCGCCTTCATTTTCACGGTTTTCATCATCGACCACGACAATGGCGCGACCCGCCGCCAAATCAGCTAGCGCGTCTTGAATAGAATCAAACTTAAATGGGATAGGGTCGGCGTCACTCGGCTGATTTGACTGATTTAGCTGGTTTGACTGGTTTAGCTGGTTTGACTGATTTAGCTGGTTTAGCTGATCCGAGTCATGAGCCGAATCATTCAGATGCTCATCACGGTCATTGAAAGCGGCATAACCCACGGGAATTCCTTAATACAATCGAGCAAATCTATACGCTTCGATTGTATCGAATTGCGAAGGCACTAACATTAGACCGAGCAAATCAGCGGCGATCTAACGGCGATTCCCAAACGACCCGCTTTTGGTTGGCATAGCCCAGTCCGCTTTGCTCCTGCATGATGCGCGAGGCTTGGGCAGGGTCAAAATTGTTGGTGAACTGCGATCGCAATTCAGCGTTTTTATGTTCTGCGACGGCCACCGCATCTTGTAGGGTCGTCAGCCGCTGCTGGTGAGCCTGATAGTAAGGCACTAATTTCGCAATCGTCGTCGTCGCCACAATCGCTAGCAGCAAATTCACCGTCAGCTTCACCGACGACTCAAACACAATTGCCTGACATGCCCCTTGGTGAGCAGCGCGCTTAGGTCTATAGCCCGGTCTTGACGCAGCAAAGGCTGTCTTGGCCATGTCCACAGCTGATGACGGCGCTAAATTGGAAGATGAAGGCTGCTTACTAGAGGGGGGAAAAAGAGCCTGAGCAGAATCAGAAGTCGTGATTGGGCGCTTAGCAGCATTCATAAAGCGAAAATCATCAAAATAGCGAGATAATTGTAAATCATCGGATGCCGTGCAGCGTCCGAGAAATTACGGGTCAAACAGTAACCGACTAGATAATCGCATACATTCCGAATATCTGTCTGTAACCTCTAGCCCTTTTAGCCCTGTAGATGAGCTTTTACGTTTTATCTGTGTTTCATCTGCATTTTGCCTGATCAAAAAAATCCCTGGCAAATCGGCTGCTTTAGCGCCATCTACCAGGGAAAATGCACATCTCTAACGGGGGTTTTGGATTCTTTGTGCTTATTTTTGTTGGGTTCTTTTTACTTGTAGAGTTCAGTCGCTAGGCGCAGCGCCAAAAATCCAGGAATCAAAGCAAATCCGAGCGCGATGAAGATTTGAGTATCTGAAAGAGCCATGATGATTGAGATCCTTCCTAAAAAACTTAATGACTGAATACCAATCAAGTCAACGCATTCAAATCGACATAATCTGAGCGAATGATATGAGAGGGATACGTTTATGCCTATAAATTGTTTCTTAAAAGGGCAAAAATGTCGTCACTCTTAGGCTGATCGGTAACTAACCGTTACACACCTACCCTTTTAGACCTGTGTTTTTAGACCCTTATTTTTAGATCTTCGTTACCTTGGAGCTTGTTATCTACGCAACAGCCGCTGCTGCATTACTTGAGCTATAAGCTATAGAGATCAGCATACTGACGCAGACGACTTTACAGAAACTCTAAACTGAGCTCTTTACATCAAAAAAAACCATTGCATAAAACCATATTTCATAAGAAACCATTAAGGCTATGAAAACCGGCCAAATGTTTCCGTCAAACAATAGAGCCGGGCATCGCGACAGTAGCCATCCCAAAGAAAAAGCTTTTCTAATGACAGATTTAACCGGAGACAGCGCGAGTCCTTTGGCCAAGGCCCTGCCGGGAACTGATCAAGAGACTGCTTCTGCGGATTTTCCTGTAGAGTCTTCTGTGGTTCAACGTGAAGAAAATTCGCTAGCTCGGCTAGATCTTCAGCAGCACATCGCTGGGCCAAGGCCGACTCGGCCCAACTTAGATCGTCAGCTCATTCGCATTCAGCATGATGTGTTGAAGATGGGGGCGCTGGTTGAAAATTCTTGCCTGCTAGCGAAAGCGGCGCTGTGTGACCGGGATTTGGAAGCGGCTAAGCGAATTCCGATTCAAGACAAGCAAATTGACGCGCTTTATCGGCAAATTGAAGTTGACTGCACTAATTTAATTACGCTGCAAGCCCCGGTAACACAAGATCTGCGCTTGATGAGCGCCTTTATGCAAATGGTGCGTGATCTAGAGCGCATTGGCGACTACACCAAGACTATCAGCCGCTCGGCGATCAAGCTTTTTCCCTATCCTGCCCATGTCTGCCTAGCAGATGTCGGGACGATGATGGATCGCTGCCGTTCGATGGTGGCGCTGTGTTTGCGATCGCTCTGCGAACTCGATCCAGAAGCAGGCCGCAGCATCAAGCACAAAGATGATGTGGTCGATGACGACTATGAACGGCTGTACCATCAGCTAATTAGCACGCCATACAGCCCTAGCACCTCCATTGAAGCCATCGTGCTGATGGTCATTGTCATTCGAGCCTTAGAGCGAATTGCCGACCATGCGACCAATGTTGGCAAGCGAGTCACCTATGTTGTAACCGGAGAGCGGTTTTAAACCGCCTCAAAATTCGTGATCTTCGCTACATTTGAAGTCCATTTGAAAAAAATATTTGACAGCGCTCTACCTATTACGGAAACATATGAGGGTTGTGGGATAAGGATAAAGCCTGAAGCAGCATTAAGAGATATTAAGAGAAGTATCAAGGATTCATCGCTACATGAAATTTTCGATTGCGTCACTGTTAGCTAATTTTTCAGATGACAAGTTAGTGACTACTAAGACCCTGGAAAAAAAGCTCAATTGCGCCCCTGGCGACGGTGAGAAAGATTTGCAGATAGCCCTCGATGCACTAGAGCGAATCAGTGTTTTAGAAAAGTCACGCGGGAAATATCGAAAAATAGAGGATGAAGATGTCATTGAAGGCAAGCTGAGATGCTCCAGCAAGGGCTTTTGCTTTGCCATCCAAGACGACGAAGCCGCCGATGATATCTATGTGCGAGAAAGTCAGCTCAACAGCGCCTGGAATGGCGATCGCGTCTTAGTACAAGTCACCAAAGACGGCAGCCGTCGCCGCAGCCCTGAAGGGGAAGTCAAGCTGATTTTGGAGCGAGCCAATGCCTCTGTGCTCTCAAAAGTAAAAGCCGGTGACGAAGACGGCAAATTCAAAGCCGTGCCGCTCGATGATCGGCTGCTGTTCGAGCTAGATATCACCGAGAGTGAGCCCGATTTGTCCGAGGCGATTGATCACCTGATTCATGTCGAAATTACCCGCTATCCGCTTGCCCAAAACC
>QBMP01000008.1:19221-22878 GCA_003242115.1 Phormidesmis priestleyi | reverse complement strand
GTAGCAAGAGTGCTCGGCAGCGACGCCGAAGCTGCCGCCGACATCGACATTGTTTACTGCAAGCACGACTTGCCTCAGAACTTTCAAGAAGATGTCTTTATTGCCGCTAGAGGTCTGCCGAATCGGATTCGCAAAGCCGATACCAAAGACCGCTTAGACCTGCGATCGCACAGTGCGATTACGATTGATGGGCCTCATTGCAAAGCCATTGATGATGCCTTGAGCCTAGATATCACTGACCAGGGCTATCGTCGCTTGGGCGTTCATATCGCCGACGTGGCTCACTATGTTGAAGCCGATGAAGCCATTGATCGCGAAGCGCGGCGGCGGGGCACAGCGGTGTATTTAGGCGATGAAGTGGTGCCGATGCTGCCACCCCCCTTGCCCAATGCGCTGTGCTGCTTGCTGCCGGGTAAAGATCGGCTCACGATTTCGGTTTTGATTACGCTAGATGATGACGCTCAGGTGCTGGAATACGAAATTCAGCCGAGTGTGATTCAAGTGGAGCACAAGCTCAACTACGATCAAGCGCAGGGAATTTTGATGCGCGAACAGGCAGATGAGCTTGAAAAGCTAGGCATTGACTCAGATGAGTTAGACGAGTTTGAGCCAATTTTTGATCTGGTTGAAAGCTTGTTTCAGCTGTCGCAAGAGGTCAAGCAGCGGCGGCATGAGCGCGGCTCTTTTGAGCTGAGTCTGCCTGATCATGAGTTTCCGCCAGAGGCAGAAGATCTGGCCGAGTATCTTTCGCCTAAGTTTCAGTATGACGATGAGGGCGCTTTGGGGGCGATGGTCGTCTCTGACCACCTGCCCGCGCGCGTGATTGTGACTGAGTTTATGCTGCTAGCCAATCAGCTAGTCGCTAAGCACATTAAAGAATTGGGCATTCCGGGGCTGTACCGCATTCACCGGACGCCCGATCTGGCGAATGTGCAGGAGCTTGTCAAGCTCGCCAACAATATGGAGGTCAATCTGGCTCTAGCCGATGAGGAAGCCGTGCAGCCTAGCGACTACCAGAACTTCACTGAGCAGTTTGCGAGTTCCGATGCTGAAAAAGTGCTGACTTATTTGCTGCTAGCGACCTTTAAGCCTGCGCTTTACAGCGCCGAACCGGGGCCGCATTTTGGCCTAGCGCTCACTGAAGCCTATACCCACTTTACGTCTCCGGTGCGCCGCTACCCCGATTTGCTGGTGCACCGGCTGCTTCATGCGGTGTTTGAGCACGGGCGCGATCGCCGCTCTACGCGCTCTAAAGATCAGGTGAATTTGCGCCATAGCTCTTGTCACGGTCAAATTAGCTGGAGCGTGTTGCCCCCCAATATTCAGCAGCAGGTGGAAGAGCAGCTTTCGCGCGCACCGATTAAGCTGACCGAGCGCGAGCGAATTGCTCAAGATGCGGAGTCTGATTTAGAGGGGCTTAAAAAAGCGGCCTTTATGCAAGCGCATACGGGCGAAGTGTTTCAGGGGCTAATTACTGGCGTGCAGTCGTATGGCTTTTTTGTAGAGCTAGAAGAGCTGCTCGTCGAAGGGTTAGTGCATGTCAGCTCATTAAAAGATGACTGGTATGAGTATCGTTCACGGCAGCAAAAGCTGGTGGGGCGAAAAAACCGGCAGCAGTATCGACTCGGCGATCGCGTTGAAGTCCAAGTCAAAAGCGTGGATTACTACCGTCAGCAGATTGATCTGGTGGCCGTTGGCGGCGGCAGTGAAGCCACCGATGACGACGAGGATGAAAACGGCGATGAGAATGGTTCAAAAGGCTTCCCATCAGAAGACTTTAGCCAAGAAGAAGAATAAGCTGTGAGTACAGATAATTTGGCGGATAATTCGGCAGATAATCCGGTCATTTCTCCGCTGCCGATCTCATCGCCGCTGGTTTCACCGCTATCCGTCTCACCGTTACCGATTGTGCTCGGTGTCAGCGGCGCATCGGGCTTGATCTATGCGGTGCGATCGCTCAAACATCTGCTCACAGCAGGCTACACCGTTGAGCTTGTAGCCTCACGAGCCTCGCATCAGGTGTGGCTACAAGAAGATGGCATCAGTATGCCGACAAACCCCACCCAGCAGGCCAGCTTTTGGCGTGAGCAAGCTGGGGTTGCGCAAGCGGGCAAGCTGCGATGCCATGCTGCTGGCAATGTCGGGGCTAGCATTGCCAGCGGCTCGTTTAGAACCCTGGGCATGGTGGTAATACCTTGCAGCATGAGCACCGTTGGCAAACTGGCCGCTGGGCTGAGTTCAGATCTGCTAGAGCGCGCCGCCGATGTGCAGATCAAAGAAGGGCGATCGCTGGTGCTAGTACCCAGAGAAACGCCGCTCAGCCTGATTCACCTGCGTAACCTCACCACTCTTGCCGAAGCCGGTGTTCGCATCGTGCCCGCCATTCCCGCCTGGTACCATAAACCGCGCTCTATCGAAGATCTGGTTGATTTTGTCGTTGCTAGAGCGTTAGATCAGCTGGCAATAGACTGTGTGCCCTTACGACGATGGGAAGGGAAATAGACGAAAGATCATAAATTTTGTCTATGACTTGGCTTGATTAAGCTGGGTTATCGGTACAAAAATGAACGGCTAACAGATATTGTCATCCTGTTGGTCAATTGTTTATTTGCCTGCCTATTTGCCTGCCTATTGATGTTGTTTAGACAACACAAAAGTGAGAGAAATCTTCGGATAAAACTAAGCGAAGATGCGCCAGACAATGACGCCTATGCCAATAATCGAACCCAAATAAGAGAGCGATCGCACGACACTCACGCCAGCTAGATAAGCCAAGCTATGCACCACCCGAAAAGTCAAAATCGCGATCGCCGCCTGCCCCGTGATGCTATCAGCCTGTCCGGCAACGTGCGCGATCAAAATCACCGCCGCAATCATGGCCAAATTATCATGATGATTGCGCTGCGCTCGATCGGCGCGGCCTACCCAGGGTAACCCGGCTACCGTTTTCTCCCGGTTGCTAGCCGCCCAAGATAGGCCAGCTTCAGAGACCCGGCCCAGCGCTGGAATATGGTTTAGCGGAATTGACCAAAGTACCAAAAGCAGCAGACAGGTTAAGTCAGTAGTCATAAATCTTATCGCGCCATAGAAGGGATATTCCTTATAGAATCACACACAGAGCGTCTTTTCAGCCATCTCTAAAGCCATCTCTAAAGCCACTCTTTAAGCCCTTGAATTACCCGAGTTGCCATGGATACTGCCGCCCGAACAGATTGGCTTCAGACCCACACAATTTTTCGCGATCTGCCCGAGACGTTAATCAGCGCGATCGCTGCCAACCTAACTGAAATTTCCTTCGCCGCCAACCGCCGCTTCATTCTTGAAGATACCCCTGCTGACGCACTCTACATTCTCTACAGTGGCCAGCTAGAAAGCTATCGCACTCGCCGCACCAGCGCCGCCAAAGTGAATGTACTAGAGCCTGGAGCAGTGCTTCACCTGCAAGAACTCTTGCTCAACACAGACACAATTCAAACCCTAGTTTCACTCTCAGACTGTGTGCTTTGGCGATTAGATAAACCCCAATTTCAGCAGCTAACTACAGAATTTATTGAGCTAAACAAAGCCCTCTCACGGCTGCTTGCCTCCGCTTTAGAAGATGTCTCAGAACAGCTCGCCTACGAACAAGAACGCCAGCAGGCCCTGCAACCCTATCTG
>QBMP01000008.1:18549-19211 GCA_003242115.1 Phormidesmis priestleyi | reverse complement strand
CTGATCACCCGCGTAAAAAGAGGGGTCGTCGGCAGCAGTCGCTACGCTATCCGGCTGCGAAAAGACATTCGAGAAGCCACTCATCTCAAGCCGCAAACAGGCCGCAGAACCCCGGTGCTAATTTTTGGTGAACCCGGCTTGGGCAAAGACAACTTAGCCGCGCTGATTCACTTTGGCTCTAGCAATAAAGCGGCACCAATGATTCAGGTAAACTGCAAAACGCTCAGAGCCCAAGATCTCTTTGGTAAAGGAGAAAGTCAGCCAGGACTCTTGGAGTGGTTAGCTGACGGCACACTGCTATTGAACAATGTGCAAGATTTGGATGAATCGCTCAAATCATCTGTGATTCGACTCATCAGCACCGGACAGTATCAGCCCATGACGCGCGAAGGAGAATCTCCACTGCCGACTAGGCAATCATCTGCTTGGGTGCTGACGATTTCAGAAAAAATTATCTCTGAATTCAAACAATGCAACATCAAAAAGATTAAAGTTCCACCGATGCGCATTCGCAAAGCGGACATCGCCGCTTACATTAACTACTTTTCTCAGATCTTGTGCCACAAGCAAGGACTTTGCAAGCGACAAATCGCTCCCGAAGCGCTCCGCCGCCTGCAAAGCTATGATTTTCCTGGCAACCTCACCGAGCTAGAAAGCATGGT
>QBMP01000008.1:9975-18534 GCA_003242115.1 Phormidesmis priestleyi | reverse complement strand
AGTCAGGCAACCGCAGTGTACTTACCGAAGAAGTTTTTTGGGCAGCAGAAAAGCAAAGCCGCCAGTTTCGCTTTAACCTGCTTCAGGGCTATCCTAAGCTGCGTCAGTTTTTACTCAGCCCCTGGTGGCCGGATCGCATTAACTATGGATTCACGCTGTGGGTTTATCCGATTGTAGTAGCAGTGCTGATGTGGGGGCCGCAAACGCGAGAGAGCAACTTTGCGCTCAATTTCTTTTGGGCTTGGTGGTGGCCGCTGATTCTCATTGGCTTTCCCTTTGTGGGTCGGCTGTGGTGTGCGGTTTGTCCGTTTATGATCTATGGCGAGGTGGCGCAGTTTGTGTCACTTAAGCTGTGGCCGCGCCAGCTTAAAGGGTGGCCGCGTGAATGGGCCGAACGCTGGGGTGGGTGGATTCTCTACGGCGGCTTTGGGCTAATTTTGCTGTGGGAAGAACTGTGGAGCTTGGAGAATAGCGCTTATCTTTCCGGTTGGCTGCTGATTATTATTACGGCGGGCGCAGTGGTCTGTTCAGTTTTATTCGAGCGTCGGTTTTGGTGTCGCTATCTCTGTCCCATTGGGGGGATGAACGGTTTGTTTGCCAAGCTTTCGATGATTGAGCTAAGGGCGCAGCAAGGGATTTGTTCGGCGACTTGTAATACCTACCATTGCTATAAGGGCGGGCCTGCGGAAGGGGAAGGGCAAGCCACGATGGGCTGCCCTGTGTATTCGCATCCGGCTCAGCTAACTGATAATCGCGACTGCGTGCTGTGTATGACCTGTTTGAAGGCTTGCCCGCACAAGTCGGTAGCGCTGAATTTGCGGCCACCGGGAATAGAGCTATGGACTGATCACCAGACTCGTAGCTATGAAGTGGCGCTTTTGCTGCTGTTATTAGGTGCGGTGTTTTTGCACCGATTGTCGCCGCTAACGACGTGGGTGTTAGGAAATGATGCGTGGCTAAAAAGTTTTGGCGGACATGCGATCGCAGCGACCATTGCGCTGTTTTTACCGGGTGCGATCGCACTCCTAGTAGACCGTCTACGCAAGCAGTTCCAAGGCACTGGCCCGCAGCGTAATTTTCTAGAACTCGCCTACGGCTATCTTCCCTTAGTGCTATTTGCCAGCTTGGCCCACTTCTTACTGTTGGGCCTTTCAGAAGCCGGACACATTTTGCCAGTCTTTCAAACCACGCTAGGTCTACCGGCTGTGGCCAGCAGCCTGACCGCACATCCAGCCGTGATCTCGTTTTTACAGGGCACAGCTCTAGTTTTTGGCGCGTTGCTCAGCGTCATGCTCACCCAAAAAATTGGCCGTCAGTCTTGGCTAAAGCTAGCGCCGCAGCATGGCGTGACCGTCGGGTTTACCTTTCTGCTTTGGCAGCTCATTGTGTGAGTGAAAGCAGAGCAATACATTTAGCACAATACATTTAGCAATAGGCAGAAGCAGAAATCGACTAAAATTGTTCGCAAAGCTCACTTGGCTTTCCTTACCTCCTAACCCCGTGGGTACAGGAGGAGTACTAGCCGACTCCTGATAGGCAAAAACACATCAAGAGGATCTTTAACCATGTTTCGATTCATTGTTTTGCTGCTGATCTCGGCGGTGCTAGCGGTTGTCACCGTGCAAACCCCCGCAACGCCGATGGCGCTAGTCATTTTAAGTGGAAAAACACCCGCCGTGCCCTTTGGCCTATTGCTGCTAGGGGCCACTGGCTCAGGGGCGATCGTCACCCTGATTCTGTACGGCTTAGTGGGTCTTTATCGCCCGCCTGAGAGTAAGTATCGACCTATGGGCCGCCGTGTGCCCTATCCAGATGGGCCTGAGAGTGGCTTTTCTGATTCTGAACCCGCTTTTGGCTCCGGTGGTGGTGCTAATATCCCGACCCCGACTTATGGCGGTAGCGCCTCCACTTTTGTCAGCGAACCAGCGCCTTCAGCCTATCCTCAAGCCTATCCTCAAGCGCCCGCACAGCCGCCTCAAGATACGCTGCGAGATCCAATTCCGCCGCAAGCAGCCGGAACCCCTTCTCCCACGCCGCGATCAACGGTGATGGAAGCTTCGCCTGCTCAGATCAGTTCGCCCAGTACAGAAAAAAAAAAGAGTAAGCCCGCATTCTTTTTAAGCAACCCGCTAAATAACCGAAAAAAAAATCCCAAAAACGATCCTCCAGCCCCCCCGGCCATCGGTGATAACTGGGGCGAACTTCGCACCGCCGCCCAGCGCAATAGCTGGGAAGACGAGTTTGAAGGCGAAAACGATCAAAAGCAAGGCTTATTTGACTTTATCCGAACGGGAGTTACGGGTAACAGCGCCCGCCGCGAACAGCCACCTGCCTACGGCTACGAGAATGACGATGACTTAGACAGAGGCTGGGAAAACTTCGACAATTATGACGATCCGCCGCCGTTATCCGGTGGGACAGGAGAAGAAAGGTACGAAACCCGGGTATATCGCGACGGCCTCTATGATGATGATTACGAAGATAGCGCCTATGAAGACGGCTCCTATGACGGTAGATCCTATGATGATGAACCCTATGACGACCAAGATTCGCTGGCTGATTTAGACTCAGATCAAGCAAGTCTGAATAAAATCGGGCCAGATGGCGTCTATGAGGCTGATTATCGAGTGATTGTGCCGCCCGCTAGACCGCTAGAGGACGAAGATCGTAGCTGAGTTCTCAGTGAGAGTGGGTTTAACGACTCTTTTTGTATTTTGGCTAGTATTTTGGCGTTGCGGTATTGGTAACCGAACCTTCTGACCAAGCTATTCACCGCTATCTTGTTAAGTAGTCTGTGTCCTTTGAAGCTGCAAAATGGCAACGCCTAATAGCCCCGCTCAACAAAGCTATAGCGCTGGCAATTGCCGATTAGAGGTCACTTTGCAGATGTCTGCTTTGTCGCGGTGGTACCCTCAGCCTGTAGCTAACGATCTGTCGTTTCAACTATGGCTGCAATCGGCTGAGATAACCGCTGATATGGCCGCTGATATGGCTTTGGTAGCCGAGGGCGATCGCGCCACCCTTCAGGCGATCGCTGACTCCATTCAGCAGCAAACGCAAAGCATTTTAGCAATCGCTCAACTCAGTCGATCCTCTGGGCTATCTGCCGTCACCGCTAGACCCCTCACTCAGATAGCCAACCTACAGCTAGAGCAATCCCTAAGCTTTCTACAGCTATGCGATCTCTCCACCGTTTTGAGCCAATATCAGCAGGCGACCAAAACCTTACCCGTCGCCCTCAGCCAAAGCCAAATTATTCCATTCCCGCTCAATCGCCGCGCCAATCGTCCAACCCGCTTGGGCCGCTCCAAAATCTGGGCAAGTTCTGCCGCTGCCGCAGTCTTTGCCGTTGGGCTCACCGCAACGCTATGGCCAAATATTTCCAGCCAAGTTGCTCAAACCGGAGCCGACTCTACGCTATTAGAACCCGTAGAACCCAACACCGCCCTAGAACCAGATTCTTCTGCGCCAACCGACCAAACCGTAGCCCCTGCACCAGAGAGCGGCTCAGCCAATCGATCAGAGAATAGTCCAGCTAATCGCCCAGCTAATCGCCCAGCTAATCGCCCAGCTAATCGCTTACAGACCAGTCCAGACAATCGGATAGAGACTGCGGACAAACCTAACGCAGCGCCAGCCGCACCCAGCTCGAACACGGCATCTGATGCGCTGCCTAGCAATAATAATGCCAATCGCAATACTCAACGTGAGTCAGGCTCATCCGGGGCGACAGCGCCTGCACCGACAGCACCTGCTCAGTCTGCCAAAACACCTGCTGCCGAAGGGAATCCACCGCCCATCAGCCCATCGACTGTCAATCCTGTCAATCCACCGACTAGACCACCAACCATCGCGGCTGAGCCAGAAGCGGCTCAATCTGCTGATAGTTTGGCAGGTGCGGCCAACACAGAATCCAGCAGAAGCGCAGCCGTTCCCAGCGCTGCTAGATTGGCAATGCCGCCATCACCTGCTAATGTCATTGCCCAGGTACAAAGCTATTTTCAATCTCAATGGCAGTCCGCTAGAGCCACCGACAGACAAGCAATCCAGGCTCCGCTAGTTTACCGGCTTCAGCTATCTGAAACGGGAGCGGTTGTAAGCTTTACAGCGCTGAATGATCAGGCGCGGGTGTGGCGCGATCGCCTGATCCCGACCAGCAATCCCCCTACTTTCAGCGCCATGCCGACAGAGTTAGCACAGCAAAACAGCCCAAACTTAGTCCTACGTTTAACCGTTGCGACCGATGGCCAAGTCCAGGTCTCTGAGTTTTGATCAAAACACAAAATTGATCTATTGATCTACGGTTTAGCTCTGCGTCGTCGCCTTTGCACGACGGCCACGGCTTTGTCTGCCGGAAAGCCGACGACGGGAATGACTTGATGCTGGCGATCGCGCTCTAACCGACGCAGATCCGTATAGTTAACCTGATGAATACAATCCACCGGGCATGTATCAATTGCCTCCTGAATCAGGGCGTCGCTATCGCCATTTTGACGAATCACTCTGGCTCTGCCGTAATCAGGCTCAATGTAAAACGTATTGCGGGCAACATGAGCGCAGTGCGTACAGCCAATACAGGTCAGCTCATCGACATAGACGCCATTTTGGCGAAACTGCCCACCTAGCTCTGGCTCCAAGCCTGTACGCAATTGCTCAGCCCGCAGAATACCGCCTAGCTCCGGCTCAAATCCTGAACGACCTGAATTATTTGGTTTATCGAAAGGCTGATCGCTAGCAGGCATCCCTATGAGCCCCAGCGCTGAAGCACCAAACGAATAGATCCATCCTGGTTATCAACCTGCTCAGCGACCTGAAAGCCCTGATTTGTCGATTCATTCAAGACTGTGTGGTAAGCGTAACGCTGCGTCACCTGATTCAAAAAGCCATCCACCGATAGCGGCTGCTGCCAGTACTGCAAGTCAGCAACCAGCTCATAATCGCCGGTTTCGTCGCTGCGCTTAAAACCCAAGTCATAGCCATTGCCTTGCTCAATGACGACTTCAGCCGTCTCAGTCTTTCCTTGGTAGCCTCTGACCGTCTTAGGGCCTAGCTGCCAGGAAATACCGGCATCATCCAGGGCTAGCTGCAAAGAAGAAAGATTGCGAAGCTTGGTTTTGATTTGGCTGAAGTGAGACATGATTCAACACCGGCTAAAAAATAACAAAAACGATGAAAAAACGAACGATGGGCAAATAAGAAAATGCTTGAACTTAACGCAAGTGAACTAGAACGAATAAAGCCGAGCAAACTGACCGGACGATGGCTTGAACCCAGTAGTTTGAGCCTCAGTTTGAGCCTTTCTAAAGCTCAGATCAGCAGCTCATCCAGCAAGACTAGCAGTTACCAAACTATCAGTCACAAAACTACCAGTCAGAAGTGGTCGCCATGCTGGAAACCTGACTAGCCACTGGATTAGTGGCTTGAGCATAGTATTCAGCAGTGGTTTCTTGCGCCATGACCTGACCTAGCTGCGCTTCTATAGCAGCTGTCACCTCAGCGCAAGATGCGCCAACAATGCCGGTCACGACCTCTTTTACTCGGCCATCGGGATAAATTAAAAACTCAAGCGTTTCCATAAATCAACCGCTAAGTTAGCTAATGCCTATCATTGTTTACAAAAAGACTGTAGTGCTAGATCCCTGAAAATCAACCTAGGAAATGTAAGTGGAAATCAAAGCTTTTGGCGGGCGAGGAAAAATAGCTAGCTAGCGATGATTTTCAATTCCTCCAGACCACAATTTTTCCTAATCGTAGTCAATGTGCTTGAAATTAACTAGGGATATCGCATCAAAACTTCATATTTATTTGTAATTGCCGCCGCCGCGCTCCTAAATATGAACTTGTGTAAACTCAGTCTCCTTTTGAAGATACAGCTTACGTCAAGCAAATTGCCATAAGCCTTTAGCAGTATTTCAAGAGCGGGCGGTGAGTACGCGGTATACTGGCGCTCTAAAGGCAACTGTGATGGCGTCTCCTTATTTCAATTTTGAACAGGATTTTGTCGGCTCTTTGCGCTGCATTCCGATGGTCGTACGGCACCATTTGGATAGCTGTGGGGTCAAGCTCAAGCTAGAGCACTGGAATCAGCTGAGCAAAACCGAGCGCCAAGATTTGGTCGAATGGCCCTCGAACACGTCTGATGCAGCTACGGCTTACCAAACTCGATTGCAGCAGCTGTTGGTGGAGCGCACAGGTGCGCCCGCTAAAATCCTAGAGATTTCTCCTCACCCGCCCTGGCAAGATCTCTCTACGATTCCTGTGCAGGTGGCAGAAAAATTTCAGGCGCATCAGGTGCCGCTGTCGGTAGATCAGTGGGCTGCTCTTACTGAGCTACAGCGGTTTGCTTTGATTAAGCTGAGTCGCTCTAGCCACGAAAACAATAATTTTATGCCCGCTGTTCAAGAGTTTGGGCTTTTAACGGATTAGTTAATTCATGTACGCGATTGATTTTGGTACGAGCAATACGGTGATCGCTCGCTGGAACGCAGCTACGCAGACGGCAGAGACGGTCTTACTACCAACAATATCTGCGCAAATGAAGGGCAATCCGCCGCTAGTGCCGAGCTTACTTTATGTGGAAAAAGCGAGGGCGGCGGCGACAGAGACGGCAACGACGGCAACGACGGCAACGACGGCAACGACGGCAACGACGATAGTAGGGCAGGCAGTGCGCGATCGCGGCCTGGACTTGAGCGGCAATCCCAGGTTTTTTCGCAATTTTAAGCGCGGTATTGGCACCCCGATGCAAGGGTTCATGCCTGAGCTAGACGGTCAGGTGCTTTCGTTTGAGCGAATTGGCAGCTGGTTTTTGCAGCAAATAATTGCTCAGCTTAAAACTCAAGACCCGGACTTTACCTCACTGGTTTTGACCGTGCCCGTCGATAGCTTTGAAGCTTACCGTATATGGCTAGCTGAAACCTGCCAGACGTTAGACGTTGAGCAAGTGCGCCTGCTCGATGAACCGACCGCTGCGGCGTTAGGCTACTCGCTGAGTTCAGAAGCGCGCAATTTGCTCGTGGTGGATTTTGGCGGTGGCACGCTTGATTTTTCACTCGTACAGCCGACGTTTGTGACGGATAAGCCGGTCGGTTTTTTGCTGAAGTGGGGTTCGCGGCCTTTATCTGGCCGTCAATCTGGCAGAAATTCTGGCCGTCAATCTGGCAGAAATTCTGGCACGACCGTTCGAGTGATTGCCAAAGGCGGAGAAAATTTGGGCGGCGCAGATATTGATCGCTGGTTAGTTGAGCATTTTGCACAGACGCAAGGACTGCCGATTACGGCGGTAACGCTGCGGCTAGCAGAAAAGCTGAAAATTGCGCTTTCTAGTGCGGCTTCAGCGACAGAGGCTTACTTTGATGAAGAAACGCTCGATAGCTACGAATTGGATTTAGATCGCGATCGCTTCTATCAAATTCTGACTGATCAGGGCTTTTTTACCCGCTTAGACAACCGCCTCGATCAGGTGCTCCAGCAGGCTCAGCGCCAAAACATTACCTCTGAAGCCATCGACGCGGTGCTGCTAGTGGGCGGCAGTGCGCAAATTCCAGCCGTTAAAGAGTGGGCCGCGCGTCACTTTGACCTGGATAAAATTCGCAGCGATCGCCCTTTTGAAGCCGTCGCTCACGGCGCACTGAGCCTACAAACCACTCAGCTTCAAGACTTTCTCTACCACAGCTATGGCATTCGCTACTGGGATCGCCGCAACCAGGCGCACAGCTGGCACCCGATTATTCCACAGGGGCAGCCTTACCCAACCTCAGAGCCGATTGAGCTATTGCTAGGCGCTTCTAGCGAAAAACAGCCCAGCATTGAGCTAGTACTCGGTGAATTGGCAGAGCAGTCAACCGCTACTGAAGTTTATTTTGAAGGCGATCAGCTAGTGACTCGCGCTGCCGGAAATCGCCTTGGATTAGCGTCACCGCAAGCCGTGCAGGCGCTGAATGATCGAGACGGGGCCAGAACCATTGCAAAGCTGAGGCCGCCAGGATTTCCGGGCAGCGATCGCATTCAAGTCCGCTTTAGCATCGACGAAAACCGCTTCTTAAGAATGAGTGTTGAAGATTTGCTCACCTCAGAAACACTGATGACCAACCAGATTGTTGTCCAGCTTAGCTGATGCCCAAATGGAATCTGGGATTGATCTGCCATTAATCTGGCATTGATCTGGCGTTAGTTTAGACCTCACAGCAGCTTGAGCCTACAGTCTGCCGCCCAAGTTTTCCTCAGAGGCTTCTTTCAAACCGCCTTGGTCTTGATTCTGAGAGTCTGTATCGTTTAGCAGCTCTTGACTCGCTTTTGAAGAATCTGCTTCTAGCCGCCTGACAATGAAGACCTGAGTTCCTACCAGCACAATCAAAAATAAAATGCCAGAGATAATAAAGCTCAGCCTTTGAGACGGAATGCTTTGGCCTAAAGAATAAAGGGCTAAGGCAAATATTGCCGATACAAAGATTTTAGAAACCAGCAGCATCGCAAAGGCTGACCAGCACAACGCGACCAAAATGGCTGTGAAGTAGAAAGCCAGCAGCAGCAAATGCACCCGCTTGGCATAGACCGCTT
>QBMP01000008.1:8465-9965 GCA_003242115.1 Phormidesmis priestleyi | reverse complement strand
TTGCGGGAGAACCTGCGAAGGGTAAAACAGACGGATTGCTAAAGATGCTCAAGCAATCGAGCAGCAGAGCAATAAAGGTAGGCAGCACGCAGATCAAAAAGATCAGCCATAGAGGCGGCATCAACAAGCTAATATTCGCAGTCGTCGTCACCTCCACGCCTGCGACTGCGCGGCTAAACAGCAGTCCTATAATCACCGAAACAATCGCTAGAAGCACATCGACGCTAAGCGTCTGCCAAATGATGGTATTTAAGCTGCGGTGCTGAGAAACAGACGCTGTGAAGGGCGTGGCAGGGTTATTCGTAGCATTAGCCGTAACATTGACTGTAGAAGGATTCGTATATCTCATAGGGGTGTCAGTCTGTTGCCAAACAATGGCTGCATGATTTCAGTTTTTAGCCAGCGTAAATGCACTCAGCGCAGTATTAAATTAAGGTATCAAGTTCTAGGTAAAGTTATCAGAATGAAACCATAAGTTCACAAAGAATATATGGTTTGCGTACAAAAACACGGTGATCTTCGTCATTGGCTGACAACTTCAGTAATTACGCGGTGATAAGTTACCTAGCTGAGGTACGGATGCGCTCAAAGTTCTACACGCAAAGTTCTACACTGTAAAAGCTGATATAAAAGCTTGATTAAACCCGTCTTAATTTGAGTCAGTCACTTTCAGAGCTGAGGGGCTTGCGCCTTTACCCTATACCCCGCTGTGGGTTTTGCTCTGGTTGTTATTTTTTGGAGAGCATAGTTCCCGTGAGCCCAGCCTACACCCCTTCTAATCCTGAGCTTAAGCCAGAAAACAAAAGCGCTACTCCAATCATTTCTGCGTCTAGCTCAACAGCGGCTTCATCTGTAAATTCAATGGCGGTTTCCAAAACGGATTCAAAAGCGGATTCAAAAGCCATCGAACCCTCTTCAAAAGACAGCAAAAAGCGGTGGGCCATTGAAGATAGCGAAGATCTCTACCGCATTAAAGGGTGGGGCGATCCTTATTTTTCGATCAATGCGGCGGGCAATGTAACGGTGGCTCCTCAGGGCGATCGCGGTGGCTCTTTAGATTTAAAACAGCTGGTGGAAGGACTGAAGCAACGGGATTTTCAGCTGCCTTTACTGATTCGATTTTCAGAGATTTTGGAAGATCGCCTAGAGCGGATCAATGCCTGCTTTGCCAAAGCCATCACCCGCTACGGCTACGAAGGCGTTTATCAGGGCGTGTTTCCGGTCAAGTGCAATCAGCAGCGTCACATCGTCGAAGACATCGTGCGCTTTGGGAAACCCTATCAGTTTGGCTTAGAGGCCGGAACAAAGCCTGAGCTGATGATTGCGCTGGCTAGCTTGAATACACCGGGAGCACTGATTATCTGTAATGGCTATAAGGACAAGTCTTACATTGAAACGGCGATGCTAGGGCAGCGCTTGGGCCAAAAAGTAATCATTGTGCTGGAGCAAATAGAAGAGGTGGATGTCGCGATCGCCGCTAGCCAGCATCTTGGCATTCAG
>QBMP01000008.1:7811-8455 GCA_003242115.1 Phormidesmis priestleyi | reverse complement strand
AATTTTGGGCATTCGAGCCAAACTAACCACTAAAGGATCGGGCCGGTGGGGTGAAAGTGCGGGCGATCGCGCCAAATTCGGCCTCAGCATTCCTGAAATTGTCACCGTCGTCGAAAAGCTCAAAGCTGCTGGCATGATTTCTTGTTTACAGCTTTTGCATTTCCATATTGGCTCTCAGGTATCAGCCATTAGCGTGATTAAAGAAGCCATGCGAGAAGCCTGTCAGATCTATGTAGAACTCGTCAGCTTAGGCGCGCCGATGGGCTACATAGATGTCGGCGGCGGCCTTGGCGTCGATTATGACGGCTCTAAAACCAGCTCTCAAGACTCTAAAAACTACAGTGTGCAAAACTACGCCAACGATGTCGTCGCCCACGTTAAAGATGCCTGCACCGACCGGGCCATTCCCATGCCGACACTGGTGAGTGAAAGCGGTCGTGCAGTTTCATCGCATCAGTCTGTCTTGATATTTGACGTACTGGGCACGAGCGAAGCTATCCTAAGTCAGCCGACGCCCTACGAAGACGGCGAACACAACCTGATTCGCGAACTTTGGGATGTGTACATCTCCGTCAATGCCGAAAATTACCAGGAAGCCTTTAACGATGCCGTGCAGTTCAAGCAAGAGGCCAGCAGTTTGTTTA
>QBMP01000008.1:0-7801 GCA_003242115.1 Phormidesmis priestleyi | reverse complement strand
GTGAGCGATCGCGAGTAGAGCGGCTGTATTGGGCCTGCTGCCAAAAAATTACGACGCTGCTGCGCCAGCAAGACAACGTGCCTGAAGAACTAGAGCATCTTGAAAAAAGCATGGCCTCTATCTACTACATGAACCTATCTATTTTTCAATCAGCGCTCGATAGCTGGGCAATTGATCAGCTCTTTCCGGTAATGCCCATCCATCGGCTGAATGAAGAACCGACTCAGCGGGCCACTTTGGCAGATTTGACCTGTGACAGCGATGGCAAAATTGTCCGATTCATTGGCCCCAAAGGCGCGAAAGACGTGCTAGAGCTACATGCTTTAAAGGCGGATGAAGCCTACTACCTGGGCATGTTTTTGGTCGGCTCTTACCAAGAGACGCTGGGCAATTTACACAATTTGTTTGGCAATACCAATACGGTGCATGTGCAGCTAGCTTCTAAGGCCAAGACGCATCAGGGCTATACGATTGAGCATGTGGTGCGCGGCAATACTACAGACGAAGTGCTCAAGCAGGTGCAGTACGATCCTGAGCAGATGATTGAGCAAATTCGCCGTCGCTCTGAATTGGCTTTACAGGCCGGACAAATCACCATTGAAGAAGCCCGCAAACTGATGGCGAACTATAAGAACGCGATGGACAGCTATACCTATTTGGCTGAAGCTTAGGGGAACGGGGGCAAAATGCGCCCCGACTTACTGCCTAAAAACTAAGCGACCGTCACCTCATCAGACAAATACACATCTTGAACAAGATGAAACAGCTTAACGCCTTCTTTAAAGTCTCTTTGAAAAGCTTTGCGACCCGTGATTAGCCCGCAGCCACCGGCTCTTTTATTAATTACCGCTGTGCGAATAGCCTCAGCGAAATCATGTTTGCCCGATGAGCCACCCGAATTAATCAACCCTGCTCTCCCGGCATAGCAGTTCAGCACCTGATAGCGGGCCAGATCAATCGGGTGATCGCTCGTCAGGTTGGAATACACCAGATCGCTAGTACGTCCGTAAGACTTACCAATTGCATCGGCGACTGCCTTGTAGCCACCGTTGTTTTCGGGCAGCTTTTGCTTAATGATATCGGCCTCAATCGTGACCCCAATGTGGTTGGCTTGCCCGGTGAGATCAGCCGCCAAATGGTAGTCTTTATCCTGCTTGAACACATCATTGCGTAGGTAGCACCACAAAATAGTCGCCATGCCTAGCTCATGAGCCCGCGCAAACGCCTGACTCACTTCTTGAATTTGCCGAGTAGATTCTTCAGAGCCGAAGTAAATAGTCGCACCGACTGCCACTGCGCCTAAGTTCCAAGCCTGCTCGACCGATCCGAACATTATCTGATCGTATTGCTTGGGGTAGCTCAATAGCTCGTTGTGGTTGAGCTTAACGATGAAGGGGATTCTGTGGGCGTATTTGCGCGAGGTCATGCCTAAGACGCCAAGCGTGGTCGCTACTGCGTTGCAGCCGCCCGCGATCGCCAAACCCACAATATTTTCAGGGTCAAAATAAATTGGGTTGGGCGCAAAAGAAGCGGCGGCTGAATGCTCAATGCCTTGATCTACCGGCAGGATCGAAAGATAGCCGGTGTTGGCTAAGCGGCCTGTGCTGTAGAGTTGCTGAAGGCTGCGAAGCACTTGAGGGGAGCGATCGCTCTGCGAAAAAATCCGATTTACCCAGTCTGGCCCCGGCAAGTGAAGCTGAGCTTTATCAAACTTGGCGCGGTAGCTCAATAGGCTATCGGCCTCATCGCCTAGCCAATCAGCAATAGATTTGGTAGCTCCAGACTCGGTTGAGCCAGACTTGACTGACGCCATCACCATCACAAACTCTCCTTCATAAATTTTCGTTTAGGGTAGCGCGAACTGTGAAATAAATTCACCCCCTGAAGGCGAGTTCTTTCTAAACCCTGTTATCCAAAACTCATTAAAAATTGCCTTCAGCTACCTGAAAAACCGTTAATCCGAGCCGCCGCCACATCTCAACAACAGAAGCGCGATCATCAAAAACAGCAATCACGTTAACCTTTCCCGCTAGGTGCTGATTGTACATTTCTTGTTTGACGACGGTATCTTTGCGCATGTCGCCAAAAGCTCTCATATGCAGTGCCTCGTATTTGACTCCGTGCGTTGCTAGCCAAGCTTCGGTTTTGACTCTCGCATCATCGGTGCGGCCTGACATCACGATGATTTTGTGGGTTTCTTGCCATTTGAGAATAGTTTGGAGCACGGGCAGATTCGGCTGGTCGCGATCGCACCGACTCGCATCATAAGGAGAGCGATTCCCTAGCAGCGCCAACGTGCCATCCATATCTACCACAATCACATCCGCCAGATCGGGATCATGCACAGGCGGCGGTGCATTCGGCGCAATAAACTCCTTGTACATTTGCATAATCACGTCTTTGCCGACTGAGGCCACCCGACCCAAATCTCGGCGAATGCAGGTTTCCACTGGCACCGACAAAAAGCTGTCGTTTATTTCAACAACGGCTTCGCCTTTGACTAATTCAGTAACCGCTCGAATGTGTTTTGGGTGCAGGTTCGTATCATCGACAATGACATTTTTGCCATCGGCTAAAGCTTCCAAAATAATCAGGTTTCTAAGCCTGACAACAAATTTTTCATTACTTTTAGAAAACTTTGAGCTGTGGCACATCTCTCGTAAGCTGTCTTTATTCACTCTCACCCAGCGCCCTGCTTCTTTGAGCACCAGCGCTTTTGCCCAGGTAGATTTTCCAGAAGCCGGTAAACCCACAGTCATAATCACCTTTTTCACAGAATCTCTCTCTTATGCAACAATCTTGGAAATGAAAAATAAATTGATCGCGCTACGCGCGACAAGAAGGATAGAGAAAAGAAGGAAAAAGGGATAAAGAGCAAAAGTGCAAAGAGCTACACAAGAGTCCTGGGGGCTGAACAACTCACGCGAAAACCGACATCGTCGTCGCGGTCGTCGGGCGTAATGAGGCTGCGATACGCGGAGCGGCAATACCTCGGAATGTTGTTCCAGGAACCGCCACGTAGCAACCTTCTAGAAGCCTTTCCCCCCTTTATCCAAGCACTACCATCTGTTGAGGCTCCCTCGTAATTGTTGTGCCAATGGTCTAAGCACCATTCCCATACATTGCCATGCATGTCGTATAGGCCAAAGGCGTTAACAGGAAAGCAACCTACCTCCATTGTTTTTGCCCTATAAGTTTCTCGCTCGTCCTCGTACAGCCCAAGGCCTAAAATGCTCCCCTCCCGAATAGCATTTTTCAGAAAATCGATGCCAACCTGCGCGCCACTAATGGCATCTCCAAAATGGTAATGAGTTTTCGTTCCCGCTCGACAGGCATATTCCCACTCGGCTTCACTGGGCAATCGGTACTGGCGACCTGTTTTGTGAGACAGTCGCTCACAAAACTCTACGGCCTCATCCCAGCTTATTTCCTCAACTGGGCAATTATCGCCTTTGAAATAAGCGGGGTCAGACACCAGATCTCGTTGAACTTTAGGCCAAGCAGCAACCGCTTTCCACTGAGCCTGGGTGACCGGATATTTACCCATCAGAAACGGCTTAATCGTCACCTGATGTTGAGGTCTTTCGTCATCATTACCCTGACCTTCGGGCGAACCCATTTGAAAAGTGCCACCAGGAATGGGAATCAGCTCCAAACTGACGCCCTGACCGAGCGCTTCACACCGCGATTCAATTCTTTGAGACGAAGGATCGCCTTTCGCTTCCCCTGAAATTGCTACATCCGGTACTTTGGGGAACGCAACCCGCTGTACTTTATTTACTGGCTGCACTGCTGGAGGCGACTGAAAAGCAGTCCTTTGCTCAGTCACTGGCGCATCAATGCTGCGAGTCCCTGCTGTAGTAGGCGATGAGTATGACTCAGCAAGTGTCTGCTGTGCTTGTTTCACTGCAATTCCTTTAATTGCCTCAAGCGCTTCTGAATCATTCGGAGAAGCTGCCAAAACACGTATCCAAAGCTGCTCTGCAAAATTCAAGTCAGTCCCGCGCTCAGCCCTGTACGCAGAAATTTTCAGCGCTTGGACATCCACTAACCGCGCACGATCAGGCAGCAATATCAAACAATTTTTTGAGAGCGGTTCTACGGCTGTGTAGGGCGTTTGAATCTGCTTTTGATACTGCTGATTTAAGCTCGGTACCCGATGGCGCAAATACTGATCGATCCGCTCCACCGTCGCACAGCTATCGGCACCCATTAACTGAAAGCTTTCGAGCAAGGCATGGGTAAACGCCCCCTGCTGCAATTCCTCGATTTCATAGGATGATTGCCGAGGGCTACAGGCATAAAACGTGACGATGCCCTTTTGCGTTTCGCTACCAAAGCCGACGGGCGATCTGCGCCCCTGACTGCGACAAGCATCCAGCAGCAGCACCGTATTATCAGCCCCAGAATTCCGCAGGCTTGCCGTGATGTCACTAATTTTTAGAGCCGTTTCATCCACATTGCCCGGATCAACATCAACCGGCATCAGATAATCGTGGCCCTCGTGCAGCTCTCCATGACCTGCAAAGAAAAACCAAACGTTATCGCCCACACTCAAAACTTGCTGCTGAAACAGCTCCCGAAAAAAGCGCTTGAGATTGGCGTAAGTAGGCACAGACCTCATCGGCCCATGCGGCGTTGCAATCGGCGGTGAGTCATCAGCAAAGTAAAAGACCTGCTCAAAAGCGACTTCTTTTAGGAAAAAATCCCGCATCGCCACAGCATCTCGAACCGCATATTGCAGCGGCGTTAGATTGTAATATTCATTGATACCGATGCAAATAGCCCAGTTTTTGCTCATGCAGCCGCGATTTTAGGAGTCGCGTCCTAGTGTAACCGCTGCCTAGGTCAAGAGAAAGTGTGACGTATGTAGATTTCTTGAAGGGCGTTGCTGATTCAGTATATGAACTGACCTTTGTAAGCTTTGATATTTCCGAGTACATATTTTGAATTCATGCTGCTATTCAGCAACGCCTCTTTTCTTTGCCCTTCTTCTCGTGCGTAGCGGAATCGATTTGAAATAACTTTTTTACACCAGTTTTTTGGTAACTCAAGAGTTACCGATCATCCAAACAGCTCTCACTTCGCGAGTAGTTTGTATGCGGTATAGTGAGTAGATGGGTATACGCAGTTTTCGCAACAGCGCTACAGCAGATATTAACTATGGCAAGACTACTAAAGGTGCGCTAAAGCTTCTACCTCAGCCCTTACATCGAAAAGCACAGCTGAAGCTTGCACGGCTAAATGCGGCTAGCTCACTACGAGATCTTAAGGAACTGCGAGGTAACAGATTTGAGACTTTGCGGGGAGATAGGGCCGGTCAATACAGCATCAGAATTAATGACCAGTATCGGCTGTGCTTTCAATGGGATGGAAACGACGCGGATAACGTTGAGATTGTTGATTATCATAGCTAGCTTAGGAGCATGAAAATAATGAAAAGCTTTCATATAACGCCTATCCATCCTGGAGAAGTTCTCAAAGATGAGCTAGATGAACTCAATCTTTCTCAGACAGACTTGGCTAAGCACATTAGCGTTTTGCCAAAAACCATTAATGAAATCTGTCGGGGAAAGCGGGGGCTGAGCGCATCTATGGCGCTGAAGCTGTCTCGTGCGCTAGGGGCTAGCCCTCAGTTTTGGCTGAACCTGCAAAACAATTGGGAACTCAGCCAAATCGACGAAGCGGACTACGAAACGATAGAGCAGATTGCAGCATAGAGACAAGGTGTAAGCCATGAGCACGTTAACCATCAGGCTCCCTGAACTACTCCACGCAAAAATCAAAGAACTGGCAAAAGCTGAAGGCATTTCTATCAATCAGTTTTTGGTGGTAGCAGCGGCAGAGAAAATGTCAGCGCTATTGACCGAAGATTTTTTGGTAAACGAGGCTAAGCAAGGCAGACGGGAAGGCTTCGAGCGCTTTTTGGCAAAAGTACCAGATGCAGAGCCAGAAGCTTGCGATCGCCTGTAGTCTAAACTTTGGGAAAAGCGAGTAAGATAGCGGCAAAAATGATCTCTAAAGCCAAGCTCATTCCTCACGCGCAAAATCACTGGAATATTATCAGCGCCTGCTATCAAGAAGGATGCTTTCACATCGAATTTCATGATTTTGATTTTGATTGCTTGGCCTTGCAATGTGCGCTCAGTAATGACCCAACTAGAGAAGAGTAAGATCGCGCTACCCGTTATTCTAAAAATATTCTGTGAGGAACTCTGCGATGACCGCTGAAAATATCCCCGAAGATTTATCTGAAAACACGCTGTGGATTGTTGCCGAAACAGAAGTTGTTGAAGAAACGGTTGAAATCGAAGGTCGCCGGTCGGGTGGCGATGTTGGTGGCGGCTTTGGCCCGCCGCGCCGTGTATTTGAAGCTGAGAAAACGGTCAAGCAGAGCCGCCTCCCCATTCCTGCCGACCAAGTAAAAGCCCAAATGCAAAGCATGGTCGCCATCATCAACGATCTGTTCGATCATGCCAGCACTCACACCGGCCTACAGCTCAACGAAGTAGAACTCTCTGTCGAAATCAACGCTGAGGGTAAAGTAAGCCTCATCGGCACGGGCGGAAGCTTAGGCAGTAAAGGCGGCATCACGCTCAAGTTTGCGCGACGCTCTTAACCCACGTCCAAGTTGAAACCTTAAGTTGCTCTACCCAGAAAACAAAAAAATCGAGCTGACGGGTCTAGTTCGCAGCTCGACTTTTAATTTGATTTTTACTGTTTCTAATTGAAAGATTTAATCGCTTAAAACGCGCCGTATGAAGCGTAGGCCAGCGCAGTAATTTGACTCGTAGCCGCATCGACTAAGCCTGAGAGTAGGTTTAGCGCCAAAATTGCCAAAATTGCCGACAAATCTAAGCCACCAATGGGCGGAATAATAGAGCGGAAAAGATTGAGGTAGGGATCGGTCAATTGAGCCAGGGTAGAAAAGATCGGGTTGCTCCAATCGACGGTCGGAAACCAAGTCAGCAAAATGCGAATGATCAGCAGCACTGAATAGATTTGTAGAAATCTAGAAATGGCTTGGATTAATACAGCGGCAACGACACTCATGTTTTTACTGTTCTAGGATTTTCGTATTCTACCTGATGTGACTGCTTCTTGTAGCGTTTCTAGTTTTCGTGTTCGGCAAAATCATGAGCCGGACGCGGGTGGTTGACGCTGCCCATTTGTATTCGCACATCTTCGATGGCAGTGTTGAGCTGAGCAATTTTATCTTCTAAGCCGCGCCGCGCAATTTCCATGCGCTCGTCAGGGGTGGCATTTTCTAGCCGACGGCGTTCTTCTTCAGAAAGCTGAGTGAAGTCGTCGGTAGTGCGATCGCGCCATCGGTTGCTAGCCAATACGCCCACAACGCCGCCAAGTACCCCGCCGACTAAAGCGCCTGTGATAAATCCACCGACAAAGTTTTGCTGACTCATGGAATGTTCCTCTGAATTTAATGCCTGTTATTACTCTGGTATTACTTAGGTGCCGAAGGTGCGATCGCCCGCATCGCCCAATCCCGGCACAATAAAGCCGTTTTCATCCAGCCCTTCATCAATCATGGCCGCAAAAATAGTCAGCGCCGGATAGCTAGCAGCCAGCTTTTGCAGCGCCGGAGGAGCCACCACAACTGAAATAATCCGCACCAAGGCCGGATCTGCGCCGCGATCAATTAGCTCAGCCATCGTTGCCATGATCGTACCGCCTGTCGCCAGCATAGGCTCACTGATAATCACATGCGTATTTGGGGCAAAGGTTTCAGGCAGCTTATTCAGGTACCAGGTCGGCTCCAGCGTTTCTTCATCCCGCGCTAGCC
>QBMP01000089.1:7563-14684 GCA_003242115.1 Phormidesmis priestleyi | reverse complement strand
GCTGAGCGGGCGGGGTCTGCGGCGGCGCATCGAGTGGGCCCGGATAGAGAAACTGCTCAGGGTTGGTGGCCAGCGGATTGAGATCTTGAGTGGGGATGAGCTGACGGGAGACGAGGACGCGCAGGGCGGCTTTGATGTTGTCAGAGGAGTGTGGGCGTTCGATAAATTGCAGCAGCGCGAGAATTTCTTGAGGGATGTGAGTTTTCTGGTCGCGTTGCCCCACATCAAAAATCTCAATGTCCGTTTCACCAAAGTCAAACCCTAACTGAGCAGGATCTTCTAAAATTTCTCGAATAAATTTGCCCTGCCGCGCTTCTCGCACCAGCACCGCCGCACTGAGATTTGGGTCTTGGGCCAAGGCATCGGCGACTCTTCGC
The DNA here is from genome assembly GCA_003242115.1 of Phormidesmis priestleyi. Classification (GTDB taxonomy): domain Bacteria; phylum Cyanobacteriota; class Cyanobacteriia; order Phormidesmidales; family Phormidesmidaceae; genus Phormidesmis; species Phormidesmis priestleyi_A. Next base: position 14,307 of record QBMP01000089.1, on the reverse strand, counting down.
GCCAGCTTTTGCACCGTTTCGGTAATCTGCTTTGGCCGCACTAATTCTACGCCCTCACCAATCGGGGCCGGGTTCGCATTCGGCTGCGGATCGTTGGGGCCAACCGGCAAAATGTCCTGGCTGCGAAAGGCTTGACTCGCGCCGTGACGATTCACCCAGTCCAGGGTGACGTTAGCCGCACTCATTATAGAATCGCAGCTTCTGCCCGCCTGCTCAATCGTGGCTAAGCGGTTGATTTCTTGGCAGCGATCGCAAAACTGATTAAAAAACACCGGATCCGCCGGGGTAAAGGTCGAATTGATCGCCTGATTCGGATCGCCCACCCGCACCAAATTAGGCGGTTGCGCCGGGTCGTGCGGATCGCCTGCTAGCACCTTCAGTAACTCAGTTTGTAGCGGCGACGAGTCTTGCGCCTCATCTTCAAAAATAGCGAATATTCGGCTTTGCCAAAGCTGTCGCAAATCTGGCTCTTCTAATGTCTTTAGCGCCGCTAAGATCATATCGTCGTAATCTATTAGACCATTGCTAGCCAGCAGCGCTTGGTAGTGGGTATAAAGGCCCGCTGCGATCGCAACCACATCATAATCAGCCGCCCCTTCGGGTACCGCCACCTGCATCGTTTGGCCAATTTCTGTCAGCGCCGCAGGCAATAGGCCCGAACTTTTGGCCTCATGGATGACCGTATGGGCCAGCGCAGGCAGCACCTCTGTGCGTAACACCGACTGTCGTCGCAGTCGCTCGGTTTCTTCACCATCAAAGCCATTGCCCTCAATTAACCGCTGATAGTCCAACGGATGCTGATCGATCCAGCGCTCTACCGCCAACCGAATGAGGCGATGGCTCTGAGTCGGTGACACTAGCGTGGTGCCTTCTGAATCCAGCGGCGAGAGGTTAATACCTGAAATTTCGGGGTGGCGACTAGCAATATTCAGCGCTAGGCCGTGCAGAGTATGCACTACAAAGCTGTTGAGCGGCAGCGAAAGCTCGCGCAGATGGTGACGGACTTTGGCCTTGAGATTAGCAGCGGCTGAGCGGGTAAAGGTGACCAGTACGAGCTGCTTGCGGGCATGAAGCTGATGGTGGGCAATAGCCATTGCTGCGCCTGCTGCCATGCCGGTAGATTTTCCTGAACCGGGTACGGCTGAAACCGCCAACGGGCCTGAGCGCCACAGCGCCAACGACTTTTGCCCAGGCCGCAAGCTATCAACTATTTTTTGAAGCTGCAACGCCCGTTCTGCTGCAATATCGCCTGTATCTGAGCCAGTTTTGTCAGAAGCCGCCACCATACCTCAAAAAACCTCTTACCCGCGACATCGGCTTACGGCTTATAAAGTAGTGTCATTGTAGGCTTTAATCTTCACAGGCTGCCAAACCGGAAGCAGCCGCCATTGAGATAGCAGGTGGCGAATGGAGTGAGCCCGATCTTCTTTTACAAAGGCCAAGGGAACAATGCTCACTAAGCGAACAACGGCTGTAATCGCAAACAGCGCAGGCAATCCGACTGTAGATAATTCGGCTAAATAGCTGCCTGCTGTGGTGCCCAAAGCGCCTGTTACCCCCATCACCGCCGCCGCTACGGCAAAGTAAGTGGATTGCTGAGTCAGTGGCGCTAGCTCTAGCTGAATATTGGCCAAGCAGAGATCTAGCGCCGCAAATGCCGTTCCCTGCAACAGATGCAGCAGCGGCAAGAGCAGCCACAGAGAGACCGCACTACCGCCGACATAGCTCCACATCAACGCAATCGAAGCTACTAGCAAACAGTTCACTATCAGCACCGGGCGGTTGCCAATCGCATCAGCCAAACGGCCCCAGAGCATTATCGTCAGGAAAAATGCGCCGTACATAAAGCTGTTGTATAGCGTCACCCACTGAATATTGAGATGTAGGGTATCTAGCAGGTACAGGTTGAAGAAAGGCGCGCTCAGATTAACGCTAAAAGTCCAGACCCCAAAGAACAGCAGCAATATCAAAAAGTTCGTATTTTTCAATAGGCTCAGATCAGCAGGTGCGGCTTGTGAAGCGGTCAACGAATCTACCGAAGCTACCAAATCTACCGAAGCTATCGAATTGCTGTTCTTAGTCTTAGCCTTAGCTTTAGGCTGACTAGCTGCTTGCGGATTAATATCGCTCATCCAAAACTGAAAGACCAAGCTGGTGAGCCCCATGATCACGGCAACGATCAGCGCGATCGCATAGCCTTCAACTTCACCACCTAGCCAGCTAGAAACCAGCCAACCGCCCACAGGAATGGTCAGCAGTGCGGTTAGGCTAGCGAGCGATCGCCGCAAACTAAAATAGCGCCCTCTAATTCTGGCAGGCACCAGCGCTGCCATCCAGCTCATCCAAGAGGCGCAGCCCACCGCATCTAAAATGTTGCTCACCGTCAGCACCGCTAGTGTCAGCAGCGACAAGGCATGGGCATCAATAGCGCCGTGAGTAAATAGAAAAATTCCAGCCGCAGGCAGCAGCCACAGCAGCCGCGACGTGCCATAAATCAATAGACAGTAGAGATGACGGCTGGTGCTTTTCTCAGAAAAATACGCCCCCAAAGGCTGCAATAAATGAGCCATCATTGGGATAGAGCTGAGCAAGCCAATTTCAAAAGCCCCTGCACCCAAACCCAACAAAAAGTGGCTGATTAGCACACCCCTGACAATATTTTCAAACGCTGAAGAAAACATGCCATCGAGCGTAGAGGCCCGCAGACTTTGCCGAATGGCTAACTTGCCTTCGCCCTTAGTTGAGGCTGCATTGACTTCGTTCAATTCGTTGATTTCATCTACGCTGACTTCATTTAATAGAGGGGGACTGCACTGAAGAGCCTTCATCACAATCAATGCCGTTAAAGCAAAAACTAAAGAGCAATCAATATAAAGCAGCGGAATAGTAAAAAGATGGCTTGAGCGCTAAGCAGACATAAGGCTGAAATGAGATTGAGCCGCTTCGCAAACGCCTTAAAGACAATTTTTACATAAAAACATTACAAATTAGTTACGGTAGCCAAATCAAGCTCCAAAGAAAGATTTGCAAAGGTTCGCTAGCTGCATCCTTAGACGCAGTGCCCTTAATAATTTTTTACGGCTGAAGGGCAAGCTATCTGAAAGCTTGAGTGGGCGCGATCGCAACTGTCCTAACCAGCATCCATTCATCTACACCCGTTGCTTACGATAAACAAAGAAAAGCGGCGTAAGCGCCTCTCTTTTTAAAGCATCTATCAAACGAAAGGATCAATTGAGGTCAAACTCTATACCGCAAAGGCTTGATTAAACATGCCTAAAATGGTGAAGAGCAATGTCGATTGCCGGTCTTGGTTGGGCGCTCTGCTCAAAACCGAGTGACCAAAACCGAGTGACCTTAAGCTATCCCAACTTATCTATCAGGGGATGAAAGCAGCCGTGATTCAGGAATTTGAAATATCCATCACTGCCGTTGGTGGCGAGCAGTACCTGGTACGAACAGAGACCGTCGCCAATGGCGTACAGCTAGCCGAACAAAAAGTGCGCTGGCCCGTCACCGACTGGCTCGAAAAAACGCAGGCGCTGATGCACGATCCGCTGTTGGGACTGCTCAAAGGGCAGCCGCGCCACGCTTTGCCGACTCGAACGGATAAAGATGGGCGTCGGCCTGCGGTGGCTGAAACCGACGCAGCGACCCTAGTGCACTTGGGCCAAGCGCTACACGACGAACTTTTTAAAGGGCAACTGCACGATAGCTGGGTGACCGCTCAAGGCGTCGCTCAAAATCGCCAAGACTTACTGCGCCTTAGAATTGGCATGAAAGACAGCCGTTTGCAGCAATTGCCCTGGGAGGCTTTGCACGCGGGCACGCGGCCACTCGCTACTGGCACCGACGTCATTTTTTCTCGCTACATCCTAGATCGGCGACAAGGCCACTCAGCGCAGAGTAAGCCGAGCGAGTCGGGGCAACTGCTGCGAATTTTGATGGTGATTGCGTCACCCGATGATCAAGCGCAGCTAGAGCTGAAGCAGGAGGTCTATCACCTGCAAAGCGAACTGCATCCTGAAGGCACAGATCCTGGCAGTACGCTTGATAGTCCGCTGCTTGACGTCCAGCTCAAAATCCTAGAGCAGCCTGGACGCGCTGAACTCACACAAGAGCTGGATCGCGGCAACTATCAGGTGTTGCACTACGCTGGCCACAGCAACTTGGGCAATGCAGGCGGCGATCTCTATTTGGTCAGTCGGCAAACTGGTCTGACGGAGCGGCTCAGCGGGGAAGATTTAGCTGGCATTAAGCTAGCAGTCTTTAACTCCTGCCGGGGTGGCTACAGTGCTAGCACAGAGTCGGGTTGGCAGGCGCGCAACTTGGCTCAAGCCTTGGTCAACCGGGGCGTGCCCGCTGTGATTGCAATGACTGAGCGGATTCCAGATCACGTAGCGATTACGTTTACTCAACTGCTGTATCGCAATCTGAAAAAGGGTCAGTCGATTGATCTCAGCTTGAACCGTACCCGTCAGGGCTTAATTTCGGCCTATGGCTCTCACCAGTTTTACTGGGCGCTGCCGACGCTGTATATGCAGCCGTCTTTTGACGGCTACTTGGTGAAGGCGTTGGGCTTTAGCGAAAACCTCCGAACCTTAGATTTCGCTAACGATCCCTTTGGCGGCATGTTTTCGCAGCCCGGTTTGGTAAATGTTGATCTGTCTGCACCGCGCCGTTCGCAGCCGTTTGCCGAGCGCGCTGTTGAAACGAGAGAGCCGGTTAATTCAATCAACTTGGAAATTGCAAACAGCGTGGTAAAAGAACCATCAGCCTCGGTAGAGTCTGTTGCCTCAGAAGCCCCAGAAGCCTCAGATGGAGAGCGGCGATCGCTTGATGTGACAGAAACGCCCGCTATATTTTATGGCGAAGCGCCAGCAACCTTGCCGCAGACAGGCCAACCGCAGACAGATCAGCCGCTAGCGAATGCCCACTCGAATGCAGCTGCAAAGCCCAAGGAAATTTTGGTGGGTGAGCGGCTCAGCCGTAGCCACACGCTCCATCCTAAATTTTGGACGGCTTCAGGCATTGCTGCTGCCGCTTTGGTGGCTGTGTTAGGGGTGATGGCAGTTGGCTGGTGGCAGCGCGATCGCACACCGCCCGCCATATCGGCAGCCTCGCCCGCCCTCAGTGAAGCCAGCTTACCGGCTCAAATTGAAGTTGCTTTTGAGCAAAACAATTTAGATGTTGCCGCCGCCGCGACCAAAACACTGATCAATAAAGGTGATTTTTCAGTCGCGATCGCCGCCCTCAAAACCGCCACCCCCCGACAGCAGCAAGACGTAATTGTCTCCTTTTTGCGGGGCTGCGCTCAGTGGGGGTTGGCCAAGCAGGGCAGCTCCGACTACTCGCCTGACGATGCGCGGCGCTCCTGGATGGCCGCTTTAGACAGCGAATCTGATTGGATGGAAATTACGATGGCGCTGGGCTTTGCGCAGTATGCGGTTGGCGAAAAGCAAGAAGCCTTAGCCGCTTGGCAGCAGGCGATTAAGCTGGAAAAGCGTCAGTCCGATGCGGGCAACATATATTTTTCTCAGCAACCGGCGAGCGAGTATGTGCTTAATGCTTATGCAGGTGTGGCGATGGTGTCACTGTCTTTGGCCAAAATAGAAGCCAATGCCGCTGAGCGCAATCGGTTACTCGATCAAGCAACGGCGGCTTATCTCAAGGTGATTGACCAAGCCTCTAGTGAGTTTAGCGCTAACGAGCTAGGCAAAAACTGGCTGTGGATCGGCAGTGCGATCGCTGATTGGAACGACACCAAAACTGAGCTGAGCCAATCGCTTTAAAGTATCTGTCTCTGAATATGTCTAAATCAGGCCGCGCCTTCTAACGAATGTGCTCTTCGGGCAGGTAAGACATTACCCAACAGCGCTCAATGTAGTGCACTTTTTGGATATGCCAAAACTTTTTGGGATTGATGACCAGCGGGCGATCGCGCTGTCCAATCGGCTGGCGCAAATACTGCCAAATCAGAAAAGTAGCGGTAGGATTAGCAGAGATCATAGCGTTATCCGAGCAACGGGTTGGTAGGGAGCTAAAGCGGTTATTAAGTAGCCATAAAGCGGCGGGCTTACCTACCAATGATTGTCAATATGCCTGATTTTCTCCCTCCGTAAAACCACCTCAGTTAGCTTAGTAATCAGCTCAGTAGATAGAGGGGCGGCTGGTGAGTACTCGGATTATTCAGCATATTTTCGGCCAGTATCCGCGTATTTTTGGCCGTGCGATATTCTGATTCATAGCCCATTTCTCTCCCAATAGCACCAACCGTACCTAACAAAGCTTGGCGACATGAACCCTTTGGCTAATTTCGGCTCATCGACCACCGCTATCAATTGGCAGCGCTTTGCTGATAGCCTTGGCCCCATCGAAACTATTCTGGATGCCAATCAGGTTGCTAAGCTCTCTAAAGACTATTACCACTTCAGCCCAATTTTGGCCGCACAGCTCGACGCCAAAGTTGGTGATTTAGTGGTTCGGCCCAAAACCGAAGCCGACGTTCTGCAAGTTGCGCAAGCCTGCGTATCGGCCAAGGTGCCGCTCACCATACGCGGCGCTGGTACCGGCAACTATGGTCAGGCTACTCCCTTAGCGGGCGGTGTGATTTTGGATCTCAGTGCGATGAACGCAGTTAAGTGGGTCAAACCCGGCATGGCCTGCGTTGAGCCCGGTGCAAAACTCGCTGCGATTGATCGGCTTACTCGTCCGCAGGGGTGGGAGATTCGGATGGCTCCTTCTACC
>QBMP01000089.1:535-7553 GCA_003242115.1 Phormidesmis priestleyi | reverse complement strand
ATTATATACGGTCAACTGGCTGATCGAGGCAATCTGCAAGCGGTTCGCGTCGTCACTTTAGAATCCACGCCGCGCGTGCTAGCACTCCGCGCTGACGAGGTGCAAAAGGTGAATCATGCCTACGGTACTAATGGCATCATCACCGAACTCGAAATTCCGCTCGGCCCTGCGTACCCTTGGGCTGAGGTGGTTGTTAGTTTTGACGACTTTATGAGCGCTGCTCACTTTGGCCAAGCCTTAGGCGAGGCTGATGGCATTATCAAAAAGCTGATTAGCATTCACGCTTGGCCCATTCCTAGCTACTTTGCCGCGCTGCAAGACTCGCTGCCGGAAGGTAAAGCGGCGGCATTACTAATGGTTTCGGAAGCTGATTTGGCCGCGTTAGGGGCATTAGCGTGTGAATATGGCGGCCTGATTACGGCTCAAAAAAGTGCTGAGGCGAGCAGTAAGGGGGCAGCTATTGCTGAATTCACTTGGAACCATACAACTCTTCATGCCCGCAACGCCGACGCAAGCTGGACTTATTTGCAGACGCTGTTTCCTTATGACCCCAGCCTAGAACTCCTGCAACATATGTTTGAGCACTTTGGCAGCGAAGTGGTCATGCATCTCGAATATATTCGTGTGCAGGGCAAAGTTGTTCCCGCAGCTTTGCAGCTCGTGCGCTATTCCACGGCTGAACGGCTGAGCGAAATTATTCGCTATCACGAGCAGCAAGGCGCTTTTATTGCTAACCCTCATACCTATGTATTAGAAGATGGTGGCCGTAAAACGGTGGATCACAATCAGCTCAGCTTCAAGGCGCTAGTCGATCCATACGGGCTGTTGAATCCTGGCAAAATGCGCGGATGGTTAGAGCGTGATGCAGGTGCGCGATCGCTATGAGGCTGTGTCCGCACGGATGGCAGCTACGCCTTCTCAGCGCGGGATGGGTACTCTGAAGCCAAGCGAACCGCCAAGACAAGCTATTTATGCCAAAGTGGTCGTTTTTATGCGCTAATTGCCACAGAAACTGCCACAAAAGTGGCTAAAGTGCTATGCAGCTAAATATCAACCGCTCATACACTCTGTCAACCAAGGTTTTAGCCGCTGTTAGCGCCACTTTTTTAGTGCTGTTTGTGGGGCAATACAGCATTGCCCGCTACATTATTTCGCGTGGCTACACTCAGCTAGAACAGGAAAAAGCGCTCACCAACATTGAGCGATTGCAAGAATCGGTGGCAACAGAAATTGAAGAACTAACCGCTATTGCGACTGATTGGGGTTGGTGGAACGGAACTTATGAGTATGTGCAGGACAGGAATTTAGCTTATGAGCAGGAGAACTTACGGTACGAGCCTATTGCTAGATTGTCACTAGATTTTTTGGTGATTTTGGATGCTGAGAACCAGCCTGTGTTTGCTAACTGTCTTGATGCGGGCAGCGAATCGCTCTATCCCCTAAAGCCTGAAATGCTAGATGATCTGAAGCTTCAGACCGATCGGGTGATCTCTGATCCGCAAAAGACAGCGGTATCTGGGCTAGTGCTGTTGGATCACAAGCCGAGTCTTGTATCAATCAGCCAAATCATCAAAAGCGATAAAACTGGCCCTGCTTTAGGGACGCTGGTGATGGGTAGATGGATAGATGACGAAAAGCTAGCGGCGTTTTCAGGTACGACTCGAATGCCTATTCAGGCATTCTTAGTAAGTAGCAGTGGGTTGCCCGCCGATGCTGTGCGGGCTATCGAGCAAATGGCTCAAACCCAAGCAGCAAAAAACGTACAAGTCATTGATGAAGCCCAAATGACTGGCTATGCGCTGATTTCTGATGTGGATCATCATCCCAAACTGCTTTTGCAGACCCAGATGACGCGCGTCATCTATCAAAAAGGAAAAACGAGTCTTCATTATTTTTTGGCTTCAACGGTCGTTATTGGCCTAGTTTTTTGCTCTCTGACGTTGCTGCTGCTTCGTAAGCTCGTGCTCTCTCGACTTGAAAGCCTCAGTTTGCAGGTCAGCCAGATAGGCAGTAGCCCGTCTGGAACTGGAAATGGTCAGCGCGATCGCGCTATCTATTTATCCGGTCAAGACGAGCTTTCAGATCTGGCACAGACGATTAATCACACCCTAAATCAATTGAATCAGCGCACTCAGGAATTGAAATTGGCTAAGCAAAGCGCTGAAGAAGCTAAAGCGATCGCTGATCGTGCCAACCAGGCCAAAAGCTCATTTCTGGCGAACATGAGCCACGAGCTGAGAACTCCGCTCAATGCCATTTTAGGCTTTGCCCAAGTGCTGACAAAAGAGCGATCGCTGACCGACTATCAGCGTGAAAAAATCAGCATCATCAACCGCAGTGGTGAGCACCTGCTCAGCTTAATCAACGATGTGCTCGATATGTCCAAAATCGAATCAGGCCGCATCGATCTGGTGCTGAGCAGCTTTGATTTCTATTACTTGTTAGAAAGCTTGGAAGACATGCTTCAGCTTAAGGCTCAGTCTAAGGGTATTGAGCTAATCGTGGAGATCGCTGAAAGCCTACCGCGCTACATCTATGCAGACGAGCGTAAGCTGCGGCAGATTTTGCTAAATTTGCTGAGCAACGCGATTAAATTTACAGAAACCGGCTCAGTGACTTTAAAGGTGAGCAAAGCCGCTCTCAATCCAGCCAAAGGCCAGCTAGATAGTCAGGATGACCGAAGTGCCCAAAATGACCAAAATGACAAAAGTGACCAGAGTGATCTTTCAGCATTGAAAAAACAGCGGCTGCTGTTTGCCGTTACCGATACCGGAGCGGGCATTTCAGCAGAGGAAATAGCGCAGGTATTTGAGCCCTTTGTGCAAACTAATTCGGGCCGACAGTCTCAAGAAGGCACTGGCCTGGGCCTGCCCATCAGCCGTAAGTTTGTTGAACTGATGTCGGGTGATCTGTCTGTAACCAGCCAAATTGGGAACGGCTCTACCTTTTCATTTGACATTGTTGTTGAGCTAGCAGATGCCACCGCTGCTAATGTGATGATTCCTCATCGCCAAGTGGTAGGACTGGCCGCTGGTCAGCCGAACTACCGCATTTTGGTCGTTGATGATTATCCTTTCAATCGTCAGCTAGTGCGAGATCTGCTTGTGCCGATTGGCTTTGACTTTCGAGAAGCTGAAAATGGGCAGCAGGCCATTGAAATTTGGGAGACTTGGCAGCCTGATTTGATTTGGATGGATATGCAGATGCCGGTGCTCAATGGCTATGAGGCGACTAAAAAAATTAGGCAGCAGATAAAAGCAATCGCCCAGCGCTCAGCAATCGTTCAACCGACCAAAATCATTGCGCTGACGGCCAGCGCCCTGGAAGAAGAGAGGGTTAATATATTAGCCGCTGGCTGCGACGACTTGATGCGTAAGCCGTTTCACCAAGAAGCGCTATTCGCTAAAATGGCGCAGCATTTAGGCGTTTGCTACCGATATGAGGAAATGTCGCCTGCTGCGATCGCGAAGCCTGTAGGAGAGTCAGATGATCTAACGGTAGCCATGATGACCATGCCGCTGGCTTGGCGCGAACAGCTTTGTCAAGCAGCCTCGCAGCTTAAAGAAAAAAACGTCCTAGCACTGATTGCCGATATCCCTGAAACCTACGCTTATTTACAGCAGGCGATCGCCCTGAAAGTCAGTAACTTTGATTTTGATCAAATTGAGGCGATCGCCGAAAAGACGCTCAAAAATCTGCCCAAAAATCCGCCCAGAGATTCAGCGGTGCTCTGTGACTCGAACTATCACCCTAGCTAGACCGTGCATCCGTTCATCCGTCCAACCGTCCAACCGTCCAACAGCGATTTACTCAATGCTCAAGCTTCCTAAAAAATTGGCAGCATAGCGACCATGACCCACTCAATTACACAGCCTCAGCCGACTGATCATCTCAATTTCTCAGCAGGGCTGTCTTTCCCGACTAAGGCCGTTAACCCTGCTGCGACCGTTTTAATCGTCGATGACTCGCCCGATAATTTACGGGTGCTTTCTGCGACGCTATCGCAGTCAAACTACGACATTCGCTGCGCCAAAAATGGCACGATGGCACTCAAAGCCCTGGCGTTGAATTCACCTCGCCGTAGCGCCACGGCTGAATTGCCCGATTTGATCTTGCTAGATATTCAAATGCCAGATATTGACGGCTACGAGGTTTGTGCGCGACTCAAGGCCAATGCGCGGACGCAGCATATTCCGATTATTTTCATCAGTGCCCTCGATGCTGCTTTGGATAAAGTCAAAGCCTTTGCGGTCGGCGGCGTGGACTATATTACCAAGCCTTTTCAGATGGAGGAGGTGATTGTGCGGGTGCAAAACCAGCTCAACCTACAGGCGGCCAAAGCGCAGCTAGCCCAAGCCGAAAAGATGGCTAGCTTGGGGCAGCTAGTCGCAGGGATTGCTCATGAAATCAATAATCCTGTTGGGTTCGTGCAGGGCAACATAGATTATTTGGACAACTATGTACAGGATTTGCTGACGCTATTGAAGGCTTATCAGCAGCAGTATCCCGATCCGCCTGAGGGGATTCGAGCGATCGCCGCTAATATTGATTTACCCCACATCCAGGCAGATCTGCCTAACATCGTAAAGTCAATGACGCTAGGCACCGAGCGGATTGCCAGCATCGTCAGCTCACTGCGAAATTTTTCCCGGTTAGATGAATCCGAACATAAGCCCGCCGATATTCACGAAGGCATTGACAGCACACTGCTAATTTTAGAAAGCCGCCTCAAAGCCAGCGACTATTATTCAAGCATTGAAGTCATCAAGCAATACCAGGAAATGCCGCCCGTGCTTTGCTACCCCGGATCGCTCAATCAGGTTTTTATGAACCTGATCGCGAATGCAATTGATGCGATTGAAGATAAGCAACAAACCCTTACCGACAGCGATCAGGCTGACTACCAGCCTCAGATTGTCATTCAAACCGAACAAACTGCGCAAGCCGTCACCATTCGCATTCAAGACAATGGCCACGGTATGGAAGAATCTGTCAAAGCCCGATTGTTTAATCCTTTTTTTACTACTAAGCCCGTGGGCAAAGGTACTGGTCTAGGCTTAGCCATTAGCTCCCAAATTATTCACGAAAAGCATCACGGTCAGCTCACTTGCCAGTCTCAAGCTGGCATCGGCACAGAATTTGTCATTACCCTGCCGTTTCCTCAAGACCTTGTTTAAATATTGTGAGGCGATCGCTAAATTCCATCAGCAAGATATCGCAGCTACGCTTCTTGTTCACTTTAATCCAGGTATTTATTTGCTTTCGCTAGCGCTTTAAGAAAGCGACTAGCTGTTCTAGCTTTTCCCAGGCCGCTCCACTGTTTAAAATATCTTGAGCTTTGCTAACCCCATCAGCGCAAGCCGCCTCGAAGGTATCACCGCTGGTAATTCCGCCTACTCTCAGTGCCAAGGCTGCATTTAATGCAACCACGTCTTGCTGGGCTTGGGTGCCTTTCCCTTGAAGAACGCTGCGCAAAATCGCCGTATTTTCTGCGAGCTCTCCCCCTTTCAGCGCTGATAAAGGCGCAGGCGTTAGACCCAATGACTCCGGATTGAGAACCGCTGAGGTAATAGAGCCATTGCTCACAATCGAAACGTCGGTTTCTTTGCCTAAGCCAGCTTCATCCAGGGTTTCGCGTCCGTGCAGCACCATCGCTTCTTTCATGCCGAGCTGCTTTAGAGCTTCAGCCATCGGTTCAATCACCGCCGGGGCATAAACGCCAATTACCTGCCCCGTCGGTCGCAATGGATTGACTAATGGGCCCAGAAGATTGAACACTGTGCGGACTTTGAGTTCGCTGCGCAAGGGTGCAACCGCTTTCATGGCGGGGTGCCAGCCTCGGGCAAATAGAAAAGTAACACCGACTTCTTTAAGCGCCGCTTTAGTGCGATCAGGGGAGGCGGCAAGGTCTACGCCGAGGGCTTCGAGGACATCGGCTGAACCGACTTTGCTAGAAGCGGAGCGGTTGCCGTGCTTGGCGACCGGAATGCCAGCAGCGGCAGCGACAAACGTGACGGCGGTGGAAATGTTGAAGGTAGAGGAGCCATCACCCCCTGTCCCGCAGGTGTCAATGCGCGGTGACGGTAGATCTAAGTCTGCACTCGTGCCACCGAGCGATTGGCCTTGGAGGACGCGGGCCATGCCTGCAAGTTCGTCGCCAGTGACGCCTTTGGCCTGAATGGCCGCCAAAATAGCGCCAGAGAGAACGGGCGAAATTGATTCGGTGAGCCAGCCGTCCATCAGGGCTTCGGCTTGGGCTTGGGTGAGCGATCGCCCCTCAATCAACTGCTGCAATACCTGCGGGCCATCAAACTCAACGTGCTTTGTCGTGACCAAAAGAGCGCTCCTCATACTCGGCGAATAGATCCATTAAATCAAAGCATGGAACTTAATCCAGGTGAGGTTTTCAATCTTCTGAATCTATTGATTCTGGTATTGACTCTGAGATCTATTGGCCCAACATCTGTAGTTTGTAAAGGCTGGCATAGAGGCCATCGACTTCCAGCAGCTGCTCGTGAGTGCCCTGCTCTATGAGCTGACCCTGCTTGAGCACCAAAATTCTATCGACATTGCGAATGGTCGAAAGGCGGTGAGCGATAATAATGGCCGTGCGATCTTCGAGAAGCTGATCGAGTGCCTGCTGAATCATCGCTTCGGTGCCTACATCTAGGCTGGCGGTCGCTTCATCAAGCACCAAAATGCCAGGATTGCGAATCGCGGCCCGGGCAAAGGCGAGTAGCTGCTTTTGCCCGCCCGAAAGGTTGGTGCCCCGTTCTCGCAAGGCCGTGCTGTAGCCCTGCGGCAGCGCTTCAATAAAGGTATCGACGTTGGTGCGCTCAGCGGCGCGGCGCACCTGCTCAAAGCTGTAGTCTTCGCCGAGGGTGATATTGCGCTGCACGTCGCCCGAAAACAAAAAGCCGTCTTGCAGAATGATGGCCATGCGATCGCGCAAATCTCGCTGCGCAATCTGTCGAATATCGACGTTATCTAGCAAAATTTGGCCATCGCTGACCTCATA
>QBMP01000089.1:0-525 GCA_003242115.1 Phormidesmis priestleyi | reverse complement strand
TCATACAGTCGGCACAGTAGCCGAATAATGGAGCTTTTGCCCGCCCCTGTCGGCCCTACAAGCGCTACTTTTTCACCCGGACGAATCGTAAAGTCCAAATTTTTCAGTACGTAATCGTCGGCCTTGTAGCCGAAAGACACGTTCTTAAATCGAATTTCACCCGGTATCACCGTTTCGTTATCAGCCAGCGTGTTCGTTGGCAGCGCGATTGGATCTTTGGCATCGCGAATTACAATCGGTTCGTCTAGCAGATCGTTCAAGCGCTCAACAGCCGTTAATCCTGCCTGAATAGCGGTGAACTTGTCGGCAAACTGACGCAGCGGATCAAACAGCCTTTGGGCAAACAGGATAAAGGCTGTGAGCGTGCCGATTTCCATCAGGCCGCCGGTGACTAGCGAGCCGCCCAGGGCTAAAACGCCAGCGATCGCCACCAGCGCAATCCACTCCAGCGTAGACGACACCGCCGAATCGTAAAAAATAGGTTTGTCTAAAGCGCTCACATACCGCTGATTGACCGTGCGAAAC
>QBMP01000088.1:11647-14818 GCA_003242115.1 Phormidesmis priestleyi | reverse complement strand
TCAATCGAATCACGATAGAAGCTCAAATCCACATGGACAGTCATCGCCAAGCCAAACTGGCGCGATCAGTCCGGTGGTCTTCTTGGTGCTTGAGCCGTCCAACGAGATGATCAATGCGGCGGGTCAGTTTATCGGCAGCTCCATCAACTGCCTCGTTGAGGGTAGCGGCTTGATGAGTGATGGCAATGGGCTGGTGGCTTTCGAGGCGGGCTTCAATCATGCAGCGGAGGCTGTCATTACCGTCTTCTTGTTCACTGTTCTGATTGCTCAGGTGTACATCAACGGAGGTGATGCGATCGCTGACGCCGCTCAAAGCATCCTCAACCACGCTACTGACTTCATCAGCTAGAGCCTCATGGCCTTCAATATTGTGGTCAGTTCTGATTTGAATTTGCATGGGGGTTTCCTTCCCTGTGTTTGCGATAGGGACTACACCGATATCGCGGGTTACGATCGCTCGACTGCGAGAGAAAAGAACTGTTGCGATCGCCTGCTCTGATGTCTTATTTCTGCCTTATTTCTGCCTTATTTTTGCGGGCTATTTATCCTGAGTTCGAGGTGAGGCTTGCCCCCTTCCCTGCGGGTACGCCTCCACGGAGGAAAAAATAGTCGAAAAAAGCATCAATCCAAATATTTAGTGTGGTGGACTTAGTGTGGTAAACGATTGTTTTATTACTCGTATGAGCTGATTGATTACGATACAAACCGTAATTAACCCAGCGGAGTCACAGTCAGGTCTGCAAGGCTTTGAGCTTGGCTCGCAGTTGCGCAATTTCCTGGGCCATATCTAAAACCATTGCTGCGCCCACCAGGTTAATCCCTAAGTCTCGGCGCAGCCGTCGGATCTGGGCGATCCGGGCAATTGATCGAGAAGGCAGCATCGAACCAACTGGCTCAATCAGCCCTACTTGCACAAACTGCTCAATCACGGTGGTGGAAGTCTCCGTCACCAAAGCTGCATACTCAAACGTGTACAGGCGATCGCCTTCGGGAGAAAGCACCATAGTAGATAGGCTAAATTCGGTCATAGGGTCACCTCCTCAAGGGTGGAACGGGGGTTAAAACTGCTGGCAGCCTGGATCTTCTCGTAGCAGTCTTGCTCGGTTTCACTTAACGCTTGGGGCGAGACAATCTGAAGTTTGACCATCAGGTCGGTGCGATCGCCCTGGGGTGATTTCCAGCCCTTGCCCCGCAGCCGGAGCGACTGCCCAGACCGCACCCCCTTAGGTACAGTCATCGTCACCGGGCCATCTGGCGTGGGCACTTGGACTTGAGCCCCTAAGACTGCTTCATCGGGGCGGATCGGCAGTTCGCAGACCAAGTGGTTACCGGCAAAGCGAAAAAATGGGTGGGGAAGCAGTTCAATCGTCAGGTACAGATCTCCCCGCTGCTGAGAAAACGGGCTGGGGCGACCTTTGCCCTTCAGCCGAATCCGGCTGCCCCGTTTAGCCCCGGCGGGGATGCGGACATTGAGCGTCTCATCGTCTAACTGCAACCGTTTTTGCACTCCCTGAAAGGCTTCTGAGAAGGAAAGGGCGATCGCCGCTTCGGTATCGGGCGCGGGAGCTTGACTGCGAAAGTCAGCAAACGGGTTCGACGCCGACGCCGATGTGCGGGAATAGGGGCCTCTGTCTCGGTCTCTGTCCCGGTCTCTGGCTCCGGGCCCACCCAGCAAATCGTTGATAAAGTCCTCAAAGCTGCTGTACTGGTTAAAGCCGCTTTGAGGGTCACCACCAAAGCCCTCGCTCTCAGCCTCTGAGCCTTGTGCCGACGCTTCCCCGGCAAACCCTTGCTTCCAATCCTGGTCAAATTGGTCATATTTTGCGCGGGTCTCTGGGTTAGATAAGACCTCGTTGGCTTCGTTGAGGACTTTGAATTTTTCCTCAGCGGTAGCATCGCCAGGGTTCACGTCAGGGTGATATTTGCGAGCCAGTTTACGATAGGCTTGCTTGATTTCTGCCGCCGTGGCAGTTTTGCTGACGTCCAAAATGGCGTAGTAGTCTTTAAAGTCAGTAGCAGTCGTGGGCATGGCTATAGCCTATCCTTGCAGATACCGAGTCAGTACAGGTTGTATCGACCTTCACCACCGCTGCGCCCCCTCAGATGCGCACCTTCAAGCAGTTCATCTTGAGCAGGCGCTTTAACCCAGTTCATCCCGACCTCCAGTGATGAATATGTCTTGATTGGCTTTTTACCGCTTTTACCGCACTAAGCCCAAATTCAACAGCTCTTTGGCCGATGCCAGCACGTCAATTCCCACAAAGAAAATCTGGCCTTCAGGATTTAGCAAAAACCGCCACGCCAAGTTGATGCCAACCCGGTTGCCAAACCAGGGCGTTTGGACTTTTCCAGTCACTTTAATTTGGGTAAAGCCACCGTCTGCGGGTTCAGAAATCCCCTGCTCTGGCAATAGCTTGAGGCCATAGCATTCATTCCGCATGTAGGTGAGAATGTTTTCCCGTCCCACAATGGGTTCTTGGAATGGGGGTTTTAGCGCACCGTCTTCAGCAAATAAAGCCACCGCTGCCTCAAAGTCAAAGGCGTTCATATTGTCCACATAGCTGAGGACGGTTTTATTGTCGATGCCCTGGATACTGACGTGAGTGCGAGGGGCAGCCTTTTTGGGGGCAACCACCGGATCTTTAACCGGAGGCGTGCTTCCCGTTGAGGCATAGCCCATATTGACAACCAGATCCTGGAGGACGTTGAGCTGCTGCCCCCCTTCAAGGCGGCGGAGAGCTGCCAGCGCCTCGGATGCTTGGGGCGATAGTTTATAGCCCTCTGGAATAGGAGCCACGATACCCTGCTGCATCCATTCACTGAGCTGATACCAGAATCCCAGCTTGACGTTCGTGCCGAAGGCGGCATAGGTGTGGCAAATGGGCGTATCTGCACGGTTTACTAGGTCACACATCACCTGGGTTTGCTCTAAGGCTGGCATCTGCTTGATTTGGGTCAAGATATTGTCTGCGAATACCATCTTGACAACATCCATAGCCGCCGAGGTGATGGTAACGCCCATTTCGGTGTAGGCAAACCAAAGTAAGGCGAGTTGGTCTTCAGCGCTGAGTTGGTTGCAGGCTTTTACGACTACTGGAACCGCATCAGCTACTTGGGTATCTGGAAAAATGGAGCGGGCTGAATCTATCGTAAATGCCATGATTAACGCCT
>QBMP01000088.1:0-11637 GCA_003242115.1 Phormidesmis priestleyi | reverse complement strand
TGGGTGTGGGCGCGATCGCTGATTCATCCAGCTATTTCCGTCGGGGGAATGCACTGGGCATACGGGGCGGTGTTTTGCCCATTGCGATCGCGATGAAAGGCCATTATCTCAGCCCTCTAGTGTTAACAATGATTTTGACAACCGATGGTTTGATTTCTGGTTTTAATTGTCTACTTACGACATGAACTGCAAGCAAAGCGATGATAACAGAGTTACAGAGTTACAGAGTGGTAGTCGAGGAGTTTGTTGATGATTTGTTAACAGCGATCGCCTTCGTCAAACTGCAAAACGGTGACGGTATCAGTTGCTGGGTAGCTTTGGGCGGTGGTTTCGATTTTGCGGAGCTGGCCGAGGGCGCGGCTGCAAGCAAAGCCGTATTTGGCCTGAACGCGATCGCTGGCAATGGTTAAAGATTCACGCGATCGCACCAAAAAATCAGTAATTGTGTAGCTTTCTCCTGGCTCAAAATACTTTTGCACAATCAAAGAAGGTGAATAGCAAACCTCTTGCTGACCATCGGGCCACTGAATTTTGAAGTTGATTTCGGGCATAACGAGAGCCGGTTAAGCAATCACCGGGATAAATGAAACGTCAAAGCATCTAAACAAAACATCTAAACGCGAGCAACCAACTGTTCGTACAGGGCGAGATGCATCTTTGCTGAAGCCTCCCAACGGTAGCGGGAGATGATCTCTTCGCGGTGAGAGAGCAAGCCTTGAGCCACATCAGGCCGGATGATTGCTAGCATAGCAGCCGCTATTGCTTCTGCGCTTTGCGGATTCACTAGGTGCGCGGATGCTGGCGATAAAAATTCAGTAAAGGGCGCTTGACTGGAAGCAATCACCGGCACACCAGAGGCCAAAGCTTCGAGCACTACAAGCCCCCAGCCTTCTTGAATCGACGGGAAAACAAACGCATCCGCTAAGCGATAGAGGCTGGGCAGGTGCTGATCGGGCACGACTCCCGGCAGAATCAAAGCGTTCTCCAAGTTTTCGGCTTTTGCTAGCGCCCAAAAGTCATCTCGATATGGCTGATAGTCGAACAGGGTGGCTCCGCCGACAATTACAAGCTGCGCATTGGGCTGTTGCCGATGCACCTTGGCAAATGCTTTGAGTAAATTTATTGAGTTTTTACGGGGTTCAATGCCGCCGACTGTGAGATACACCGGGCCAAATCTGGCCTTTTTGTCTGATTTTAGATGAATTGCATACGCTTCAGCGATCGCAGCATCTGCATTTTTTGGGATTGCCGAAAACCGGCTGCTGACGCCGTTGATGACTCGATGTGCGACGATGCCATAGTCTTTTTGTAATACCTGCTGCCATAGAGCGCTGACACACAGGCAGCGATCGCTCAAATAAATCGACTTCTCCTGGCATTCTCTCAAATAAGGACTCTTGAACGCCTCAATATGATGCACCGTGCGCACAAACTGAGAGAGCTTTCCCTGCGCTTTTAGCGTAGCTAAGGCATTTGCACTCAAACAATCTTGCGCATGATAGATGTCGTATCCCTCACGCTCACTCAAATGCTGTTGAAAAAAGCTGACAAATTCCTGAATCCGCTGTCGAATGAGCTGATCGGTATTGCCATCACAGGCTTTTGCAGGCACCGCAAACGTCTTAAATTCTACCGAGCGGTGAAAACCTTCACCGCTTTTATCCAGGGCAAAAACGCAAGGGTCATGGCCCAAATCGGCCAGTGCTTGCGCTAGCTCCAGCGTATGCACAACGCTGCCGCGAGGCTTGGTAGAGTAGGTGAGTAGCGCAATTTTAAGAGAGATCACGGCTTTCTATAATGAGTCTTTTTCCGCTGCGCTTGGCAGAACCCAGTTAAAGCGCATTCTAAATCCCAAAAAAACTGTTGCGCGTTTGCCTGCTGCAAAAACACCTGCGAACCTTCAATTACATTGCCAACTGGCTGACAAACTAAATTCTGTTCCTTAAACAAAGCCGCCACTGCCAAAACATTCTCTGGCGGCACACTCAGCAAAAAACCATAGCTCGGAAAGCTCGTCAGCCATTTTTGCCAGCTTACGCCGTCGGGGCGAGGCACTTGGTCTAAATTAAGCACTGCGCCGCATTCAGAGGCTTCACAGAGCATCAACAGCGTCCCGGCAAGTCCGCCCATGCTAATATCCTTGCCAGCATGAGCGAGTCCCCTTTCAGCAAGTTTAGGCAGCAAGGCCAGATGCGCCCTGAGCTGTTGCGGATTGGCTTCGGTTGCCGCATTCCAAAAAGGATAGTCACCATAGTACGCGCCGTCCATATTCACCACCATCATCAGCGCATCTCCTGGGACGGCTGCAAAGCTGGTAATGAGCTGCTGCGCCCGACCCATGACGGCCACCGCTAGGCCAGCATAGTCACTGTGACAGTTCGTATGCCCGCCGACAATGGGGACGCCGTAGGCTTGAGCGGCGGCCTGCATTCCAGCCCAAATGAGCTGAGTGTCATTCACTGAGCGGCTCCACAGCGCATCCACTAGCGCTATAGCTTCCCCGCCCATCGCCGCAATATCTGACAAATTCACCATCACCGCACACCACCCGGCAAACCAGGGCGATCGCTCTACAAACTGTGGCCAAATGCCCTCAGCAGCCAACAGCAAATAGCCGTTGCCATCGGGAATAGCCGCACAGTCATCTCCCAACCGCACGGGCTGTTTGGCTGGGCTCCACACCGTTTGACCCAAAGCTTCAGCAGCCGTTTGAATATCTTGCTTGTGCAAAATCCGCGTTGAGGTTTGTAGCGATGCTATTAAATCGGCCAACTCCAATGTTTGATGATCTAACGCTTGTTGATCCAATATTTGCGGCAGAGAAGGGCTCATAGTCATCATTTTAAGCGACCTGCGGAACAGGCAATTGGGCCGGTAAAGCGGGTCTGGGCTCAAAGAGATCCGGGGCTGGGGCTGGGTAATAAGCTAAGTCAGCTTCCATCAGGTGATGAGGCTGCGCTAGGATTTCTATTTCTTCCAGGCTTTGCCAATGTAAGCGGGTGAAAAAACGAACATTTTGAAGCTGAACTGTTGCCAGAAAGCGATCGCATCCCCACCCATTCGCCGTGGTCACCGCCTTTTGAATTAAGCCTTTGCCAATGCGCCCTACCCGCCGAAAGTCGGGATGTACCCCTAGCCGCCCGCCGTACCATAATCGCGGAGCCTGTTCGTAAATTCTAACAACGCCGACGACTTGATCAGGCTGATGGTCTGCTTGGGCGATCGCCACAATCGCATAAGCGCGCTGATCAAGCTGATCGCGATCATGTCCGTCAAAAAGTCCCTGCTCTTCACAAAAAATCTGCTGCCTTAACTGAAAGTAGCGACTCATATCAGTTTCTGATAGCGCTAGCTGAAAGCGGTAGGTTCGTTTAGCCATTTTTCGGTTGTTGTTTCTGTTTATTGATATCTTTCAAAGCTAGAGAGCGCAGAGCAAGCCCCGCACTTGGCGCAACCCGCCTTCATGTCGCTCGACAACAGCTTTGCCTGCTGAAGCTGTTGCCCAATCGCTTGATACAGAGCCGTCATAAACTCGCTGCTTGGCGGCGAAATACCCGCTAACGGCGTCCCGACAATCGGCACAAAAGGCACCACAAACGGATACACGCCCGCTGCAATAAGCCGCTCACTCGCCGCTAATAACGTGGCTCGACTATCGCCCAAACCCGCCAGTAAATACGTGCTTACCTGCCCTCTGCCAAATACTTTTACCGCTGCGGCAAAGGCTTCAAAGTAGTACTCAACCGGCACCTTCGCCTTTCCGGGCATAATGCGCGATCGCCCTGCTTCATCCACCGCCTCTAAGTGCATTCCCAAGCTATCGACCCCGGCGGAATGCATTCGCTCAAACCAGCGAAAATCATCCGGTGGCTCGCACTGCGCCTGCATCGGCAACGCTACCTGGGCTCGAATCGCCTGAGCGCACTCGGTCAAATACGCGGCCCCTCTATCGGTAGTGTTGGGAGTGCCCGTCGTCAGGATCATATGCTCGACGCCATCTAGCCTGACAGCGGCTTCGGTCACTTCGACGAGTTGTTGGGGTGTTTTACGCGCAATGGTGCGATCTGCGGCGAGAGACTGCCCAATCGCACAAAACTGACAGGCGGTTTTGCGATTTTCGTAGCGAATGCAGGTTTGCAGTACGGTGGTGGCTAATACGTTGTGGCTGTGCAGCAGGGCAATTTTTGAATAGGGAATGCCGTCAGCGGTGCGCAGGCTGTAAAATTTGGGCTGATTGGGAAAGGTGAGCGGGCTGATGACTTGATCGTGCTTGGTCAGGTAGGATTTGCCGGTGGTGCGATCGCAATCTATCCCATAAGGCGAATCAGCCGCGCCGTCAGTGTACACCGGCACCATAATGGTAGTCTCGCCAATCGTCACCGCCTTGTGATCAGAAGGGCCAGCGCCGCCTTTACGACCAGCAGCGCCAATCTCGCCAGTCTCACCAACCCCGCCAGTCTTGTCGGCCACCAAATTAAGCCCTTTGGACTGGAGATCGGTCATTACCTGCTGCGCGTCGATAGGATCAGTCAGCAGAAATTTATTAGGCGCGTAGGAAACTGACTTAGACATGGGTTTTAGCTGGGCTTTCGGTAAAAATATCGGGCAGCAAAAGATCTTCGAGAGAATCGTCTGGAACCTGTTTTAGCGGCTCTATCTGCGAATCTTCGGCAGCATTTGAGGAGAGATTTAGTGGCTGTGGCTCAGAAGTCGTGACGGCATAAGGCGAAGTCTTGATCTGAAGCTGAAGCAGATCAGGGCGAGCATAGTGACCGACCGAATCCATCATCCGTTTGCGTTTGGTAATCAGCGAGAAATCTAGGGTGGCGATCGCCATTCCCTCCCCTTCTCTAATCGGCTCACACAGCGGCACGCCTTCGGGGCTGATAATCGCGGTATAGCAACCACCGCGCAGCACCTTTTGCAATGCTTCGTTGGGGGCAATTTCAGCCACTTGCTCAGCTGTTAGCCAACCAGTAGAATTCACTACAAAGCAGCCCGACTCCAGCGCATGGTGGCGCACAGTCACCTCCGTTTGTTCACCAAAAATATCACCCACCATCGAACCTGGAAACTGAGCGCAGTGAATCTGTTCATGCTCGGCCATCAGGCTGTACCGAGCCAGCGGATTATAGTGCTCCCAGCAGGCCAACGCGCCGACTCGTCCGACGGCGGTATCGCAGACTTTGAGCCCAGAGCCATCGCCCTGGCCCCACACCATTCGCTCGTGATAAGTTGGCGTTAGCTTTCGCCTTTTTAGCAGCAGTTCTCCATTGGCATCGAAGATTAGCTGAGCGTTGTAAAGGGAGCCGCGATCGCGTTCATTCACTCCCAGCACAATCACCATTTGATAAGCCCTAGCCGCCTGACTCACCGCCACTGTCACTGGCCCCGGCACTTCGACAGCTTCTTCGTACAGCTTCATGTGCTCTTTGCCCATCAGCACAGGCGGCAGCACAAAAGAAAAGTAAGGATAATAGGGCACGAATGTCTCAGGAAAAACAATCAGCTCTACGCCCTCTTTGGCCGCATCTGCAATTGCCTTCAACACTTTTTCCATCGTGCCCGACTGGCTGTGCAGCACCGGAGAAATCTGCACTGCTGCCGCTTTCACCATCCGAGAATAGTTCATAGTTCCCGACTCCAACTGCACGATTTCGACAAAAAACCGGCTAAACAAACTCGACTACATCGTCCAAGTATCTAAAATAAATGCGTTCGCTTTGCGGTGCATCAGCACAATATCCATTACATCTAGCGGATTAATCGGCGTAATCCCTGGAATTAAAGACGGCTCTCCATGTCCGTATAGCGCCTGCAATGCAAACCGACAGGCATAGACCTTGCCGCCATCGGCAATAATTTTCTCGACTCGGTTGTTCATGGCCATGTGACCCGGAAACGCCTCATCGCCAATTTTTGGGAAGCCGCGCTGTACGCCTAGCGTTACTCCCGGCCCGTACAGCAGCACCGACGTATCAAAGCCTTTACTGATTAGTCGGCTCACCTGCAACAAATTCACCAGCCCGATAGAACCTTCAAAAGCGACTGTATGGAAAGTAACCAGGGCTTTTTCACCCGGATCGGCCTGAACATCGGGAAATACTTTCTCTTCGTAATCTACAAAGAAGTCACCAGTTTTGTGTGCAGGGGTTGTTACAGCAGGCATTTCAATCACTCCAGATAGCTTAACTTTGGGCCTGACTTCACTTTGGGCCTGATTTCACAGTAGAAGGTCTAAAGCTGATTCCTGGTATCTGTTGTTACAAAAAGAACAAGCCTGACTGTTGTGACAGGCGCTGGGACAGAAGATTTGAGCAAAAGAGGCTTTTTGGGGAGTGAGCGATCGCAGATCCCTTTTTTACCTGTACAAAAAGACAGGCAATCACTAAAAATCACGGCGATATTCACCGGGTTGCCCCTGTCTATAGAACAAGACCTTTATGTTCTGTATTGTCCGATACAAGTATCTTTGAGAAATAGTCTTTATGTTAGATAGAGAAATACTAAAAGAAATGTTAGGAAACTCATGACTGACTCACACTACCAAGTTGTTATTATTGGCGGCGGCCAAGCAGGGCTGTCTGTAGGCTACTGCTTGAAGCAGCTTGGCATTGAACACATTATTTTTGAAAAGCGCAGTATTGCCTACTCTTGGCAGGCCAAAAGGTGGGATTCCTTTTGCCTAGTTACGCCAAACTGGCAGTGCGCGCTGCCGGGATACAGCTACGCGGGGTCAGATCCGCACGGCTTTATGCCGCGAGATGAGATTGTTCAATACGTTCAAGACTACGCGAAGTCTTTCCAGGCCAATATTCACGAAGGCGTATCAGTTGAACGGCTGCAAAAAGATCCGACTACGGCCATTTTTACCGTCATGACTTCGATAGGAGACTTTACGGCTGATCAGGTTGTTGTCGCCACTGGCGGCTACCATCAGCCCAAAATTCCGAGTACGTGCGCTCAGCTTCCTTCGGATATTTTGCAGCTTCACGCCTCCGAATACAAAAATTCAGAGTCACTTCCTGACCAAGCCGTGTTGGTGGTAGGCACTGGCCAATCGGGCTGTCAGATTGCTGAAGATTTGCATTTAGCCGGAAAACAGGTGCATTTATGTGTGGGCGGTGCGCCGCGATCGCCTCGTGCCTATCGCGGCAAAGACGTGGTGGCTTGGCTTGATGAACTGGGCTACTATGACTTACCGATTGACGAACATCCGCAAAAAGAAACCGTCAGAACCAAAACCAATCACTACGTTACCGGGCGCGGTGGCGGTAGAGAAATTGATCTCAGGCAGTTTGCCACTGAAGGAATGCAGCTCTATGGCAAGCTCAAAAATATTCAAGGCGCTCAGCTAGAGCTTCAAGATGATCTGGCTCACAATTTAGATCAAGCCGATGCCGTCGCTGAAAGCATCAAGCGCACGATTGATGCCTACATCGAAAAAAATCAGATTGAAGCGCCCACTGAGCCACCCTATCAGCCGGTGTGGCAGCCTGAAAATACGCCGCGATCGCTCGATTTACGCCGCGCCAATATCGGCAGCATCATCTGGGCGACCGGCTACCACATGGACTTTCGCTGGATAGAGATTCCGCCGTTCAACAGCCGCGACTATCCCGAACACAACCGGGGAATCACCCCGACAGCAGGACTGTATTTCATCGGCTTACCCTGGCTCTACACTTGGGGATCAGGCCGCTTTTCCGGAGTTGCTAGAGACGCTGAATACGTCACCCACCACATCGCTGACCAGCTTGCCCAAGACACTGCCCACAATCCTGCCAGTCGCCTCACAGCCAGCCCCGGCGCGTCGCCTCAAAAACAGCCTGTATACGGGTTTTAACCGCGAGCTTAGTCAGCATATTTTGGCTGTGAAACTTCACCGTGCGCTCACTGATAAAGAGTTTTTGGGCAATCTCGCGATCGCGCAGCCCTTGAGCGAGTAGCCTCATCACCTCTTGCTCTCTTTCAGATAAAGGTGATGCAGAAGGTAATGCCGATAAAAGCTGCGCCTCGTCTATCGGCATTTGCTGAGGCAGCTGTATCCGCACTTCCATTACGGTTTGCTGAACATCCACCTGACTTTGAAACTGACCGCCAAGCTGCTCTACTTCATTCAACAGGTCACGAAAAACCTGACTTGATAATGGATCGCGATCGCGCTCATCGCCAACGGCCAACATTGCTTCCAGCACCACTGTTTCAGCTTCGTATACCAGCCGACAATAGTGGCAAGACGGCGCTAGGTAATCGGCTGCCTGGATGATGATTTGAGCGATCGCTGGCGATAGCGTTTGCTCCACACCCAGTAAGCTCAGCTTTTGCTGCCCAAAAATAGTCGCTAGCCGCTCCGATAAAATACTGGGCTGATCATTAGCGCGCTGACTAGCCGATAGGTTAGCATGGGTTGCGATCGCAGCCTGATGGTTGAGCGCACTGGCTAACGCGCCTGCTGCCGACAAACTCAGCATTTGCAGCACTTCTAAAAACTCAGGAGCCATTGCCCGATGGCTAAAGACCGCCAATACCCCAATCGCCTGATTTCCAGCCATTAGCGGCAGTCCGGCAAAGCCCTGAATTTTGTTTTCAATGGCCCAAGTGCGATCTTTTACCCAGTCTTCATCTGATAGCGCATTGCTCAAAAAAGGAATGCAGTGCTGGGCAATTTTACCCACCTTAAAAGCACCCATTGGCACCTGCGCAAACGATCCATCCAGCCGAGTGTACAGCCCCGAAGATGCCACCAGTCGCAGCGCTTGACGATCCGGATTGACCAGCCAGACTCGCGAAAACGCACAGTCAAATTGCTCAATTAACCCTTCGGTGATGCAAGTGGCAATCGCATCTGCCTCTAACCAACCCGTGAAGCGACTGATAAGTTCGCTGCAACGCTTCAAATCAAATAAAAGTCGAGATACATCCAAATTATGCCGGGATGCGAGATCAGACACAGGTATAAGTCGTTGGGTCATTTTCCATCAAATCCCGTGTTGACGAGCACGACTGTAGTTATGACTACCTTTACCGCCCGCCTTTAAAGCTTCTCTTTGAGACGCCAGCTTCGCCGAAAATTCAGCGGTCTGGGTTCAGCTTTCTGTATTTGCGATCAAAATAGCTAACCCATAGATTCTACTCAATTGATTTGAAGAAATTCATTGAGTTAAGCAGCAGAACTGAGCTTTAATAGATAGTATTCTTTAAGCTAGATAATGTTTAAGCGAAAAGGGTTGCACGGTATTGAAGGTTACATTTCAACAGATATTTACGGACGCTTTATAGTTTGCTGCGCTTAGGTTCTGTATTGTTCTCTATAGAGTTCCAGATAGTTCTAGGTGCAGCAGCCAGTCTCAATGCTGCCTGACAAGCCAGCTTTCCGATAATGGAATGATGCTTCAGGCAATCTATACAAGGCTGAGCGCTACGACTTTTTGAAACTCTGTGCCATGCAGTTTTATCCTATGTCTAGTTCCCACGAAGCTGGCTTTGCCGCCTACGATACTCACAGCAATTCTCAAAACGGTTTCCAACACCAAGTCAAATTTAAAGCGACCGTCTTAAAGTCAATGGGCACTATCCACTTGACCCAATCGTTCACTGTTTTAGAAGCTGTTTCCTTCAAACGAGGCTGTCAAGAAGCGTTTGATCTACATCCAGAGCTGCGAGAGATTGTTTTAGATTTTACCGATACTGTCTTCATTGATAGCAGTGGCATTGGCGCGCTGGTCATTAGCCACAAGCTCTGTCAGTCAAAAGGTGCAAAGCTACGACTAACCAACGTGCCGGTGCCGGTAATGATGGCGCTTTCGCTGACAGAGCTAGACAAAGTTTTTCACGTTGAGCCTAGCGGCCATCCGGGCTCGGTACGAGCAGCAGAACCGACCTCAAATGAGCTTAAAACCGTTCTAAAACAGTTGCCCGAAACGCATCCGTCGGTGCGCTCTAAGGCCAAGCGGGCAATGGATATTATCGGGGCTATCATTGGGCTGATGCTGACGGTGATTTTGTGGGTAATAGTGGCGATCGCAATCAAACGCGAAGATGGCGGCCCCGTATTTTTTGCTCAAACCCGCTGTTCCTGGATGGGAAAACGCTTTACCATTTGGAAATTTCGCTCAATGGTGATAGATGCCGAAAACCGCAAAAAAGAAGTCGCGAATAAAGTCGAAGGGCCGCTGTTTAAAAATGACAATGACCCGCGTATTACTCGCATTGGGCGCTTTTTACGGCGCACTAGCCTGGACGAATTTCCGCAGTTTTGGAATGTGCTCAAAGGCGATATGAGCTTAGTCGGCACCCGTCCGCCCACGCCGGATGAAATCGAGCACTACGAGGTATCTCAGTGGCAGCGGCTAAATGTCAAACCCGGCATGACCGGGGAATGGCAGGTTCATGGGCGTTCGAGCATTACCACCTTTGAAGAAGTGATTCAGCTCGATTTGCAATATCAGCGCAAATGGAGCCTGCTGTACGATGTGGAGCTGATTGTTAGAACGGTATTGGTAGTGTTTAGCAAAAAATCTGGGGCGATGTAGGCTGATCGTCACAATCGGGCAGTTATCCTCCACAATAGGTAAGCAAACCCACGAGCGCTCTATCGAGCGCAGATGACCGGCGAATGCTCGCAAATGTCTTATCCATCCTGCTGGGCTTAGGTAGCGTTACGTTTTACCTAGCTGGCTTTTTTTACCCAGAATCTCACCGCCGCTCAGATGTGGTGTGGAGCGGCTTAGGCACTTTGTACGCATTGGTGCTGTGGTTTTGGGCTGAGCAAATTACCGGGATCGTGCTGCTGGCTCAAGTCGCCGTCCTGGCTTTGCTGCTAGGGTTGGGCTGGCAACTTTTGACCGTGCGCCGCGAAAAAACCCCTGTTTACCAGCAAACGCCCGTAGTAATCACACCCGAAATTGTGGCTGATTGGACAAAAAATCAGCTCAATCAGCTGCGAATCGCCCCGGCTGAACCGATTCCACTGCGGTTAGAGAAAAGGAATTTGAGCGATTCCCTTGGAAGGCTTCGCCATCGCCCTGATCCCCGCCGCCGCCCCGTCTATGACTACGAATTCGTCGAAGACGGCATTTTAGAAACTATGCCCGCCGAGCCCGTCCTCGAAGAAGTCTTAGTCGATCTGGATACGACCGTCGATGACAGTGCCCCCACCTTCGCTGACGCTAAGATTTTGTCGGTTGAAAGGTTGGGTGCGATCGCCCAAACCGATCCGCCCAAACCCGATATTCCCACAGTTAAAGCGCTTGAAATTGAAGCGCTTGAAGTCGAACCGCCTAAGATTGAGCCGTCTGAGATTAGGCCAATCGCAGTCGAACCACCTGAAATAGAACCGTTTGAAATCGAATCACCTGAAATAGAACTGCCTGAAGTAGAGCCCCCTGAAACGCAGCCCTCAGAAGTCGAACCACCCGAAGTTGAACCCTCTAAAATAGAACCGCCTGAGATTGAGCCACCTGAGATTGAGCCGCCTGAGATTGAACCGCCTGAATTCGAGCCCTCAAAAGCAGAAGTCTCCACAAAAACTGTTCCGTTGACACAAGCCTCTTCTCAATCCACTGTTCCATCAAAAAGACAGCAAAAAACTAACCTGCTAGCAGCGCCACTGATCCTAATTGGCTGGTTCAAAGA
>QBMP01000087.1:13818-14849 GCA_003242115.1 Phormidesmis priestleyi | reverse complement strand
CGCTAAGCTCAGCGCCGTCCCACAGACGGCAAAGGCCAGCGTCGTTACCGTCGCCGCCGCCATCACCTGCAAAAATTCGACCCCAAGCTGAGGGTGCAGCATTGCCAGCCAAAACTGCCCCACCAGCGGCAGACCGGCCCAATTGATCACTGGCTCGCGGCCTAGCCCCGACAGCCACAGCGACCCCATCACCAGCCCTAGCCAAAGCAATAAAGCGGCTTGAGGTGGCCGTATCGAGAGTTGCTTAAGCCGCATGTGGACTGGCCGCTAGTTCGTATAGGCTAGCAAGCTGAGCGTCTGTGACCTCAGCGCTGGGTAAGTCAAACATGAGCTGACCCTGACGGAGGCCGATGATGCGATCGCAATACGTCCTGGCCAAAGCCACATCGTGCAGACTCACCAGCAGCGTTCGATTTCGGCTGGCTTTATGCCCATCTAGGCTGGTTTCGCCCAGCGCCAAAAGCTGCTGCATCATGTCGTGCGATCGCGCCGGATCCACACTCGCCACCGGCTCATCTGCCAAAATAATTGCCGGATCTTGCACCAGCACTCGCGCCATCGCCACCCGCTGCTGCTGCCCGCCCGACAGCCTATCTGTCGGCGCATACAGCTTATCGGCAAGGCCCAACTGCGCCAGTGCCTGCTGCGCCACCTGCACCTGCTGAGGCCACAGCAATGACCACAGCGCCTTCCACAGCGGCCACCGCCCCAAGTGACCCGCGTTGACATTGTGAATCACGCTCAAGTTAGTAACCAAATGATGCTGCTGATAAATGGTGCCGACCTGCCGCTGAAGCTGACGGCGCTGACGGCTAGGTAAGGTTTGCAGCGATCGCCCCAACACTTTTACCGATCCCGTCGTCGGACTAAGTGCGCCGTTTAATAAGCTCAGCAGCGTACTTTTTCCCGCCCCGCTAGGGCCGACTAAGGCCACGCGATCGCCCTGCTGCACGCACAGACTCACCGACTGCAAAGCCACCACCGAGCCAAACCGGCAGGTCACATTTTCTAGCGCTAGCACGGGGCTATTC
>QBMP01000087.1:8711-13808 GCA_003242115.1 Phormidesmis priestleyi | reverse complement strand
ACTTAATTTTGCCGATTTTGCGCCCTACCGCCTCAATTTGAGCATAGTTGCCATTCTCCGTTTCGATGAACTTCTCCGCCCCAAACAGCTCCAGAATTTCCGCCTGATCGGGATCACTCGCATCCAGTTTCAGCAAAGCCGCCTGCACTTTTTCGACAAAGCGATCGCCAAACTTCTGGCCAAACTTTTGATTGAGCTGATCGCGATTCACCACCCAGTGATAGTCATAGTAAGCAGGCGTTTGCCAAATTACCTGCACCTTATTTTGATCGACCTCGCCTTCAGCGACGCGATCTAGCCACACCTGCTCATTCATCGCACCCGCATCGTAGCTGCCCGCCTCTACCAGCTTGAGGGTGGCATCGTGAGAATCTGAAAAACCCGGCTCGCCTTTAAAGTCGCTGATTTCAACGCCTGATTCTGATAAAAAATGTTGCGGCATCAAGCGGCCCGATGTCGAAGATTCTGAGCCAAACGTAAACGTTTTCCCTTTTAAGCTCACCAGCTCAGAAGGGTCTTTAATGAGGCTCAGACCGCTGCTTTTATTCGCAATAAACACGCTGTGAAACTCAGCGTCAATGTCGCGCTGGGCAATCGCTTCAGCATCCGGCACCTGCAATCGAGCCTGCACCCCAGTCAGGCCGCCGAACCAAACCAAATCCAAATCGCCCACTTTAAACGCCGTCACTGCCGCCGCATAGTCCGTCACCGGCTCGTACACCACCGGCACGCCTAGCTCCACGCTCAGATAATCCGCTAGTTTGCCATACAGCCGCTGAAGCTTTTCTGGGTCTTGATCGGGAATGGCTCCTACAGTTAGGGGCTCAGTAGAGGGCTCAGAAGATACCTCAGCGGTGGGTTCAATTGAGCCTTCAGAGGCCGATCTGGTTGCATCATTTGGCGTTGTCGGGCCGCAGCCAACAGCGCTAGTCAGCAGCAGACCCAGCAGACCCAAAATTACTGAACGGCGATCGCTACGCCCCAGTTTACGCCCAAGTTTAAATGTCATGAAGTTTGCTGACGCATTGCATTAAGTAGCCCCTGAGCCTATCAAGTTTCGCTGGCTACATCAATAGGCATTTCAGTCGAATGAGGAAGTTTTCCCCAGGGTCTGTCCAGACTTCTATACAGCTTGTTAGCGCCCAGCATCAGTCCATCCCAACGTGAAAATTTGCCCCCAACCGCTGCAAAAATCAGTCAAATCATATTTGACAGTTGCACCACAATGACCATTCTTTTTGTCGCTAGAGCGCCAGAAACGCACGGTACATATGAACTCTATTTGCTCTTTGCATATAGGCAAAAGGAGCTGAGATCAACCCCCAAAGATCAATTCGCTCAGTTTTTGTTGCTGCGGCATTTTCTTATCTTCTGCCTTTAAAACACAGCAGTTATCCACCGATCTCCCCAAAGTTTTCCACAGGTCAGGGATAGTTTTCCACAGGTTTTTACGCAATATCAGGGACTTCACGCACTTCCTGTGAATTTGAATTTCCACCGCTGAAAATATGAGAAAATTTGCAAACTAAAATAAGTTAAGTAACAAAAAGTGCAATTTAATCCTACTCTCTCGTTAGCGCATCAATTCAAAAAAGACCTTGACAATTTTTTTTATCATTGACAAACCCTACCCCTAAGAGCGCAAAATGGTCTTCCAATCACCTGCCGAAGCGCAGTGACTATCGAGAGGTTCTGATGCAAATATCCGTAAGTATCCTGGCAGAAATTCCTGAAGAGCTACATGATTCTCTCAAAGGATTTCTCGAAACCCATCCAAATTGGGATCAAGACCGCCTGTATGCAGCCGCCCTGTCTTTGTTTTTGCTGCAAAACGGCCACACCCGAGGCGATCAAACGCCCTCGCGCGTATATTTAGACACGCTGTTCGATGCGCCCGTTAGCCGCGTCCATTAACCCGATTGCGCCCAAAGCCAACTCAAAAGCACTCCAATAGACAGATGGCAAATGGACAGACAATTCACGAAGAACCAGGATTCAGTCAAGGTTTGTGGTTATGTCCGCCAGTATAATTGCCCCATCTGTCAATCCTTTGGGTATAGTATGGGTAGTCGTAAGATAATTGCTGTATAGCCATGTCTGCCAATCCTGCTGAGAGGGCGTCTACAAATCAGACGGCCCATCGGACGGCAACGCAGGATTCTTTGCTACTTAGAGAAGTATTACAGAGTATTAGCGCGCAAAGCTGCCCGAAAACCTACAACTTTCACATGCATACCCTTTGTTCTGACGGAAAACTAACGCCGTCAGAGCTGATGACTCAGGCTGTAGAAATTGGCCTAAGCGGCATGGCGATTACTGACCACCACAGCGTTAGAGGGTATCGTGAAGCCTGTCAGTGGATGGAAGATTGGCGGTGGCACAATCCTTCGAGCTGGAGCCGTCAGCGCCAATCCAACGCCAAAACCTTACCTAAGCTATGGGCTGGCATCGAAATTACGTCTTTTTTGGCTGATACTGATGTTCACATTTTAGGCTACGCCTTCAGACCTAGTGATGAGGGTATGGCCCCTTACATCCAGGGCAGCGCCCCTAAAGGTGATGATAGAGAAGCCAGCCGAGTGATCAGCGCCATTCAATCGGCAGGCGGCATTGCCGTTCTCGCTCACCCTGTCCGCTACCGCACTAATGAAATCACCTTAATTAGAGCCGCCGCTCGTCTGGGCATAGATGGAGTAGAAACTTTTTACGCTTACGATAATCCCAAGGTATGGCGGCCTAGCCCTGGCAAAACGGAGCGAGTGCAGGCACTGGCGCTGGCGCATAATTTGCTGAGCAGTTGCGGTACAGACACGCATGGCAAGGTGCTGACCAAACGGCTATAGCGCCCTAGATTGCTTGCTTGATATGACTCGGTATGAATAAAGGATGCTTTCCACAAAAAAAGCCGCTCAGTGCTTTTGAGCGGCTTTGAGTTGCATATTCGCAAGCGCCAGTTTTTGCAGTTTTATAAATAGTTTTATAGATACTGCTAGACGCTCAAGGTAAGGTCTGGCCGATAGATTTGGCCTACAGAGATGCGTAAGACATCATTGTAATTAGCCCAACACACCCAGCGACAAGCAGTAGAGCCAGCCCAATAGATTGACCTAAATTTGACTTGCGTGCAGCTTTCATAACATTTGGGGCTATCGAGCCTTCGCCATTGTGTTCTTAAACACTAATACAGCGATCCCCAAGTGCTCTCAGTTAAGTCACAATCAGCAAATAAAAGTAATGATGCTTAATCAAAACGTTTGTCACTACGCCCATTAGCCCTTAATTATCTGCGTCCGGCAAGTTCTCGACACAGCCTTGTGGACTGTAGTCCACGTTAATGTTGACCTGATATTGAGTCGGCACAGCAGCGGTGTCAAGATCGGCGTAGCTAACAGCATTAATAGCCTGACGATCTAAAATCGGGTAGCCAGTTCGCTTTAGCAAAGTCAGATCTGTCTGAGTGCCGTCAGGGTTCACGACTACGCCGATGAGCGCATTGACGGGCGGATTTTCTTGACACACTTTGATGAACCCAGAATCAATGCCCAGATCAGCACTCGCCTGAGCGATGTTCTCACCTTTACCTTCAGCGGTTGTCTGTAGCCATTCAGCGGCATTTTTCTGGGCGGCATCTTCAGAGACATCAGCGCTGTTATAGACAAAATCCTGTGCGAGTTGGGAAAAGTTACCTTGAGCGGGCACGCGAGCGATCGCGCTCGAATTGTCATCCGAATTGCCAGCAGGTGTTTGCGCAGCATTGGGTGAACCAGAGGCGGGAATGCGATCGCCAATATCGGGCGGATTAGCGCCAGCGTTAGGTTGATCATTAGCTCTAGCGACGGCATCGCCAAAGGAAATTGTGTTCTGATTAGGCTCAAACTGGGGTAGCAAGTCAATCGCCGAGGGAGCCGCAGGCCCGGAGCCGTTCGCAAGCGGCGTTGGGGACGCATTTGCAGGCGCGGTTGGCGCGATCGAGGCGGGTGGCATTGGCGGTGAAACAGGTATCTCAACGGATTGACGATTGCCTAGCCCTAACGCACTTGAGGTGCGACCACCAGGACTAAGACCCGGAAACGTAGTTCCGATTTTGAATCCTTGGCTGAGTCGGCCTGCTTCAAGCTGGCGAAGCTGATCGCTGGTTATACTGCTCCCGGGCAGCGGTCTGCTTGTAAATTGGCTGCCGGTCAGGGGGCGCGACTGAGCCGTCGGAATTTTGGTGTTTGGCACGAGCGGCAAGCCTGGGGGCAGCGATAAGCTACTGAGCCCGTTTAAATTAGAGGGAAGCTGAGGCTGGGCAAAGTTAGGCAGGCGGTTCTGCTCAGCGGGCGACAGCTGCACCAGCGGCACAATGGTTTCTTGAGCATCTGCTGCTTGAGCGGCTTGGGTCAGCGCTTTGAACGAAAAAGCCGTGCGCGGGCCAAAGGCTAACAGCAAAACATGCGCGCCGACTGATATCAGTACGCCAACGGTCGTTGGCCCGGTGAGCTTGGTGGCTCGAATGACAGGGCGAAGGGCTGACTTTAGGCGAGAGGGAAGAGCCATGACGATACAGTAGAGAACTTAAAGCTTGCGAATCAAAATAAACCTTCTAAATAACGGATGCGATGTGTCGAGTAAGCTGGCAGTGTCAATTGGCACCAGTTGACAATTATGCCATTTCTAACGTGGTTCTACTGAACTTTGGGGTCAGTTTTAAGATTGACAGGACTCAATGGATCTCACTCAATGGATGGCAATGGAGCGCTGCTATTGAGATTTAGACGATCTATGCGGATCGCGAGGCCGCACAATCAGCAGTGAAAAATAAGGCAGCTTCAAA
Organism: Phormidesmis priestleyi; assembly: GCA_003242115.1. Lineage (GTDB taxonomy): Bacteria > Cyanobacteriota > Cyanobacteriia > Phormidesmidales > Phormidesmidaceae > Phormidesmis > Phormidesmis priestleyi_A. Next base: position 8,992 of record QBMP01000087.1, on the reverse strand, counting down.
TCGGGATGATTCTGCAAATCAGTGTGAATAACCTGATTTGCTTTAGTGGCGTTTTCAATGACGTAGCTGCTTTCTAGCAGTTGATGCTGGGCCAAAATCTGCCACACTTGGCGGTAAACGCTGCTGAGCTTCATCAGCACAATCACGTCTGCCCAAGCGATCGCCGCTTCTAGCTCACTCACGGGTAGCTCACTCGGTAGCCTGAGCGGCTCATTTCCGTCAGCACCGGTAATCCTAGATTCTGTAGGGTTTTCTTTGGAACTATCCTTGAAACCTTTAAA
>QBMP01000087.1:1618-8701 GCA_003242115.1 Phormidesmis priestleyi | reverse complement strand
CGCGGTGCGGTCATCGAGAAAGTGCTGCGGGCCGCCGAGCGCGGCGGCGGCGGCCATCGGTGAAGAGACCCCCGCGATCGCCTCAATTTTCACCGCCCCATACTGACGCTGCAAGCTCTGCGCCAAGTAAGTAAAGGTGCCATAAAAGCTCACATCGCCTTCGCAAGCAAACACCACATCGCCAGTTTGCAGATAGGGCCAAACGGTTTGAGCCGCCTGCTGCCAAGCCGTTGATAGCTGCTGTTCATCCAGCACATAGGGAAAAGCTAGCGGTAGTCGCGTCTGAGTCGCCAATAGCCAAGGGCTGACAATGCTTTCGGCAACGCCCATTTGGCCGCGAATGCCGCTGGGAAAAGCAACCACTGGAGCCGCCTGCAATCGCTTCAAGGCCTTAAGCGTAATCAGCTCAGGATCGCCTGGGCCAACGCCCAAACCGTAGAGGGTGCCCAATGATAATGGGGTAAGCGATGAGTTAAGCGTGGGGGCCGGATTGACCGAAAAATCAGTGCAAGAATCTGTATCGTGCTCTGAAGTCAAAGAAACAGATGAAGAAGGCAAAATAGAGTGTCGTGGATAATGTGAGCAATCGCCGATCTCACGGACGACAGTGAACGGGCGCGCCTGCAAACTGTTTCAAATCTTAGCATTAGCCGTCTAAAGCTTGGAGAGCGATTTTTTAATACGCATCTCTAAAGTAATGATGTAGACCTTATTTCCGCTGCACTTGTCAATTGTCGTTGAGTGCGTCAGTCGCTTTAGGATGAATTTCGATATAAACTAAAAGCCAGTGAAAAAGGCCAGTGAATAAGACCGTTATTTTCTGATTGATTTTATGGTTCTGCCCACCGTTATTTTACCGGGATATCTAGCCAACGCTCAGCCTTACCGGGAAATGGAAGCAGCGCTTACCAAACAAGGCTTTCCAGCAGTAACGGTGCCCTTGAGCCGTCGAGATTGGCTTCCCACTTTGGGAGGGCGCTCTATTATTGACATTGTGCGGGCGCTTGATGCAACGGCCCAAAAAGCAATGGTCGATTACGACTGTGACCAGATTAATTTGGTGGGGCACTCAGCCGGAGGATGGATCTCGCGCATTTATTTAGGCGATGTGCCTTATGACATTCACCAGAGCGATCGCCTCCGCACCTTTCCTCACCCTGCCAGAGATCACGTCAGCACGCTACTGACGCTCGGTACGCCTCACAGCAGCCAAGAGCGCTGGACTCAAAAGAACCTTAACTTTGTTAATCAAGCCTATCCGGGTGCCTTTTACACAGATGTGAGCTACGTCTGTGTGGCCGGAAAATCGGTTGAAGGCAAAAGAAATGACTGGTTTACATTCAATAGCTACAAAATTACTGGCGGAGATGGGTTTGTGTGGGGTGATGGTATCGTGCCGGTGAGTGCAGCTCACCTGGAAGGCGCACATAATGTATTGCTAGAAAAAGTGTGGCACTCACCGCGTCCTAATAGGCTCTGGTATGGCTCCAACGAAGCCGTTGAGCAATGGAGCCAATGGCTCATTTAGCATGGCTGATTTTGCGACGTAGCTAATTTTTTAGCGGCTCTAAAGGCGGATTTGGGGCTGTCGGCGGCTCTGTTTCGGCAGACTTAGCACTCCCAGACTTGGTACTTCCAGACTTGGCATCTCCAGACTTAGCATTTGCAGGCTGAGCATTTGTAGAATTTGTCAGGACAGCCGCTGCGGGCGGAGTTAATGCCGGTTCAGGAGACAGCAATTGCCGAGAGGGCTTGCGCTTACCCGATAGGCGCTTAATCAGCTGCGGTGTCGGATCATGCACCAGATAAATGAGCTTGCTCTCTGCCTGCCACTCCATTTCACCCAGCGCGACTTCAAGCTTGCCATTTTGCTCAATCACCAAAGGCACCATATCGCCCTCAAGGATGATCTGATTGACGCGATCGCGCTGTGAAGCCAAACCCTCCGCCGTAAACTCAAACGTTTCCTGCTGCACCGCATCGTCTGTAATCAGCGTGTTCCACTGTTTAACCGGCAGTCTAGGGGTGCGCAGATCCCCTCGGTTATTGCTATTGCCCGTATTGTTGAGCGTAATATTTTCAGCCTCAGCGGCCTTAACCTCGGCGCGCGGCAGCACCGCAAACACTCTAGGCGGCTGAAACTCCTCCTGAGCCCGCTCAGCAATCACAGAATTCACCTCACCGTTGTTCGTAATGGCCAAAAACGTACCAATTGAGCTGATGCCTGCTTCTTCTAAAATTTCGCCATTCAGCGCCGAACCCACATAAATTTCAAAGCCTTCAGAAGCCGCATTTTCACAAGCGGCCTTGTCAGTGTCAATGATCACCACCGACTCGCCTTTTTCTTTAAACAATCGACCAATCATCAGCCCAAGCTCGTTGCAGCCGACAATTACCACCCCAGTGGCGCTGCTAGAAGTTACCCCTAGCAGTTGGGCAAAGCTGCGCGCTGTCAGCCCTTGAGCAAACACCGTCATAATAATCGTCAAAAAAACCAGCGCTTTAATCGAATCGCCGCCGTTGATGCCGCGATCTGTTAGCAAAATTGCGAACAGGGACGCAACCGAGGCCGACACAATCCCCCGAGGCGATATCCAGCTCATAAATAGCTTCTGCCGCCAGTTGAGATCGCTATTCCAGGTGCAGACCAAAATATTCAATGGTCGCACAATTAGCATCAGCACCAGCACCGTCAGCACCGATCCAGGCCCAAGCTCAAAGACACTCGCAATCGAGAGATCAGCTGCTAGCAAAATAAACAGCACCGACACCGAAAAAATCGTTAGCTGCCCTTTAAACCGCCTTAATAAACGCTCTTCTGGAATCGAAATCGCTCGCACGACAATGCCTGCGGCCACTGCCGCCATCAGCCCTGATTCGCCTTGAATGCTTTGCGCCAGCCCATAAAGCCCCCAGAGCCCCGCTAACACGACCAGGTTGCGCAGCTCTTCTGAGAGAAAATCAGCCTTCTGTAAAAACAGTGCCATCAGCGCCCCACCGCCGCCGCCAATCACCGCTCCAATACCGAGTCGGGTCATCAAACCGCCCAGCACAAAAGCCGGGTCGGTGTCGCCATTGAGAATAATATCGAGTACAACGACGGCCAAAATCGCGCCAACCGGATCGATTAAGACGCCTTCACCTTCTAGCAGCGTTGCGACTTTGCGCTCGACGCCCACCTGCTTGAGCAACGGGGTGACCACCGTCGGGCCGGTGACGACCACTAATGAAGCGTACAGGTAAGCAATCGACCAGGGAAATTCTCCGAGCCAATGAGCGGCAACGCCGCCGCCGATTAGGGTAATAAAGGTGCCGATGGTAATCAGGTTGCGCAAGCTGCCGGAAACCTTACCCATTTCTTTCAGCTCTAAGCTGAGGCCGCCTTCAAATAAAATGAGCGCTACGCACAGCGAGACAATTACCTCTAGGCCAACGCCTAAGCTCTGAGGCGACAGCCAGCCCAAGCCATCTGAGCCTAGCGCAATCCCAAAAATCAGCAGCAAAATAATGCTAGGCAGCTTCAGATAGGCGGCTAAAACCTGCGCCGAAATTCCGGCCAAGACGGTAATGACGATTTGGAGTGTGATTTCAAAAGACGCTTCCATACGGGTCAGATGAGCAAGGTCGGATGAGTGAAATCAAGCGGCTAGAGCAACCAGCATAACGCCTCAGGCGAAGGCCAAGCGAAAACCGGATCTTTTGCAGGCTAGGGCATGGGCGGATCTTTTAGGTTGCCGGGGATTTTTGCGGATGGCGAATGGGTATGACTTGTAGCGGCTATAGGTGAATTTCTTCTACAGAATCGGCGGTGATCTGGCTAGCTGCTTGCAGCAGGTGGTAAGGGTCTATGGGTAACGGCGGTGAGGAGGACATGGGAGAAATGCGATCGCACCGCACATTAAAAGGACACTGATCGCATTTGCCTGCGGCGATCGCCACTTTAGGAAAGTCATTTTGCTCGCGCATTCGGCTCAATCGCGCGGTCAACCGCTGCAAATCTTGCCGGGTTTGCTCATGCTGCCGGACGCTGTAGCCAAACCGATAGCTGCTAGCCTCTGAGCGCACAAACCAATAGGTCATCGAAAGCTGATCGGGTCTCAGCGAGGTAGTTTCACATAGCACGTATAGATACAGCCGCGTTTGCCAGTCGTTGGCTAAACGCTCTTTGCGCGGCGGACGCTGATGCGTTTTCCAGTCTAATATTTGACCGTTGGGAGAGTCCGCGTCAAAGTTACACAGTATCCAGTCGTAAACGACCGTGAGTAAGTAGCCGTTAAAGGCCAGCGTGCGTCTCTGCTCGCTCTGAGATTCTGTGTTTTGATCCGCTGGATTTGAATCATTTGGCAGAGCTTTGAATATTTCAGGCGCAGCTTTGGCCAAAGCGCTCATGCTCACGGCCATTTCTGCGTTCGCACTCGTCAGGACTTCGGTCGGTAGGTTGAGCGATCGCTGCTGCATCAGCAGGTGAAACTGAGTGCCCCATTGCGTCGTTACTTTTTGCTCGTAGCTACTCGGCCCGTTGAGCGCATCAAAATGCACGTATTGAAACTTGCGATCGCAGGTATCGAGCAGCGTCAGCTGACTTTGTGAGAGCGAGATCATGGATCTTCCCTGGCGTCTTTCAGATATCTATAAAATGCCTTATCTATTTTGTCAGCACAAACAGGCTCCCCTGATTGCCGCGACCAATGCGCAAATCTGCATCTAAATAGGTAATCTCTAACCAACCTTGCTGCCGAGTCGGATTAATCGAAAAATCAATGCCCTTCAGCAAACTCAATTTACGGGTAGATTCTAGCGCCTTAATATATTGAGCCGGTGACTCATAGCCCAGCAGGCGCTGTAAGCCAATTACCCCCCGGTTGAATCTCACATCGACCCGGCGGCGGCTGACAATCGTTGCTGCTATCGGATCTGCGGGCAAATTGACCGCAGGTGCAAAGCTCGCGACCACCGACACCAAGCCTTCGCAGTAAGGCAAGCTGTTAATTTCGGCAATGTTGTAGATGCGCATTAGCTCAGGCCGAACGCACTGATAGATCTCGCCTAGCTGGGCAAACGGCACCCGATCAATTCCTAGAAGTTCTTGACTGGTGGTGTAGAGCAATCGCCAGTCACCTGCCAGCAAATGAGTCGCCGATAGCGGGTCGGGCGTGGGGTTGCTAGCTTCTAACTCAACAATCATGCTAGCAATCGCCTGCTGACCATCTTTAGTGACGGACAAGCCTCGATTAGTCGTCGCAACCGCATTTTTCAGATCAGTTTTGCTTATCATAGGCACTCAAGCATCCGCATACCGACATAATGCGGTGGTAATCTATACAGTAGCCTCTGCTGCACAATCAGCCACCTTTACTTAAACCTTTACTTAAATTCATGAGCACCTATAACCCCTCCGTTCGCCAAATTCCGCGTGAAAATCCTGCCGATATCATTCCTTTGCAAAGAGATACCTCGATTCTCAACTGGCTAGAAGGAACGGGCAGACTGATTCCGCGTGAGCCAATTGACAGCGTTGGCGATGAGCCCGAACCTGAAGAACTCGCCGATCTCATGGGCAATGAAGACAAAGACGATGACGTCGAAGATGACGAAATGTCGCTAGATGACGATGACTAGCCTCAGTTATCTCAGCAGCTATCCGAGCAAATCCAGATAACATCCAAGCAAATCCAGGTAATATCCAAGCAAATTCAAATAAATCGAAAAAATTGTTGAGTCAGGCAGACAGATTGGCAACCCTCTGGTATGCTTGCTCGAAATCCAGATCAGGCGAACGGGCAGTTTGTTTTAACTATTTGTCTTAATAAACGAACATCGCTCGCGGATAAAGCTTGTGAACCAAACTCGTAGGCCAAACTTGCAGGCAAAGCGAAGATTTCCTTAAGAATTTCTTAGCGGTTGTAAAGTAAGCTCGTAGCGCTTGATGTCAGGATTATCTAGAAATTTCGTTTGCGTTCCGTAGTTTCGAGCTAACAGTTTCGAGTGACTGCGCTGTGTGAGTGAAATCTGGGAAAGGTGTGTGGTAAGTGAAGGAAGGTTGTCGTGGACGTTAGGTTTTCAGCAAAGTCAGTGGGGCTGTCAGGGGTAACCCTTTCGGCCTTATTGGCAACTGGGTTAGTCGCATCATCAGTCGGGCTAGATGTGGGTGCGCAGCGAGTAGTGAGTTTAGGATCCGCTAATTTAACCCTGCCGCTGCTATTGGGTGCCGGGTTATCGGCGTTAGCAGGCTACGTTGCCTTACCGATTTTGCGGCAGCTTAAAGCCGCTCAGTTTATTCGAGAAGATGGGCCCAGAGCGCATCTTAAAAAAGCCGGTACCCCAACAATGGGCGGGATATTTTTTATTCCGGCAGCGATTTTAGTGGCGCTGCTGTGGACGGGGTTTTCAAGCTCAGCGATCGCGGTGAGTTTGCTGACACTGGCCTACGCAGGCATTGGCTGGCTAGATGACTGGCAGGTGATGCGCCGCCGCTCTAACAAAGGCATTTCACCCAAAACGAAGCTGACGCTGCAAATTGGATTTGCGCTGACCTTTTGTCTGTGGGCCGCGATCGCTCAAACTACTCAAGCCGTTCCAACTCTCGACATCACCTCAGTCGCCATGCCTTTTGGGATTACCCTATCGCTGGGGCTACTGTTTTGGCCATTAGCTGGCTTTGTGTTAGTCGCAGAGAGCAACGCCACTAACTTGACCGATGGCGTTGATGGCCTCATGGGCGGCGCGGGCGCTATAGCGCTTCTGGGCTTGGGCGCATTGGTAGCAGGCACCCACCCGGATCTGGCAATTTTCTGTGCAGCGCTAAGCGGCGGCTGCCTGGGTTTTTTGGTTCACAACCGCAATCCGGCCAAAGTTTTCATGGGCGATACCGGCTCTTTAGCCTTGGGCGGTGCGTTGGCAGCGGTCGGCATCCTCAGCGGTAATTTATTTGGCCTGCTGATTGTCACCCTGCTATTTTTCGCTGAAACGCTTTCGGTGATTTTGCAAGTGGGCTACTACAAAGCGACCAAAGGCCCTGACGGCAAGGGCAAGCGCCTTTTCAAAATGGCTCCTTTACACCACCACTTTGAGCTGTCTGGTTGG
>QBMP01000087.1:0-1608 GCA_003242115.1 Phormidesmis priestleyi | reverse complement strand
GAGCTTCAGGTCGTCGGCGTCTTTTACATTATTAGCGCGCTACTCGCCACGGCTGCCGTTAGCGCCTTGAGCTAGCGTCTAACGTTCTAACTAATATTCTAAAAAGCATAAAAGCAAAAAAAGAGGAGGCCGTAAAGCTTCCTCTTTTTTGATGGCTATCTTCAAGCCGTATTCAAATGGAGCTGACGGGAGTCGAACCCGTGTCCGCTCTAAGTAATCACGTATCGCTCATTCACAGGTGTAGCCTTTCTAATCCTCAAGGCGGGAGTTTTCCATTATCCCGGAAACAGGATGCTTCGATGAAAGTCTTAGCTGACGCACCCACCAAAGAAAGTTTGTCAGCGCACCCGTTGGGGGTTTAGTCCGGGCTGATTAACGGAGTCACAGCTCAGACGCTCGAACCTATAAGAGGTTGTTAGGCGGCAGCTACAAGAGCGCGCTTACGAGCAAAAGGTACGATGTCGTTTGCATGTATCTTTAAGTTTGAGCCTTTATTTACAAGAGTGGGCTCACTCTTGACCTGAATCACAATACGACTTTCGTCAAAACGTCGAAACCGTTTCAGCCCCGCAAGTATTCCTTGTGGATTCTTATTATAGCGGCTGTATTGTATTACTGCCTACAGCAGCAGCTTTATTTATCACTCTGATTACCTTTGCTTAAGTCTGAATCAGGCCGGTTTTAACTTACAATATTTTCTTAAGCTTGGTTAAATACAGCTCTAAAATCTTCAGCTTTGCGAAGGCTAGGTTTGAGGGTTTAGTTACGTTTAATAGCGTTCAATACTTAAAATTAGCCAGCCAATCGACGCTTGCCGCGCTTGCAGGAAGACCCTTCACCAGCAGACTCCTCGCGAATGCCCATGAGCAAATAGTCGGTTTGGCAAAGGTTCCGCCAATAGATAAATAAGGTTAACGGACATGAGCAGCAACGAAAACGGTACTACCAAAGACGCCGCCGCCAGCGCCTCCACCGCCTCCACCCGTAAAAAGGTGACGACGAGCGCTTCTAAAGAGCCTAGCAGCGCTTCTAAGGAGGACTCTACTGAAAAAGGTGGATTGGAGAAAGGTGGATTGGAAAAAGGTGGCTTGATAAAAGCATCCAAAAACGAAGTTATGGAATTGGCAGATCACACCCGTGTCTTTGTGTCTGATTCGTTACCGAACCATCGGCCTATTACGCTCAGCACTATTGAAGTGGTGGACTCGCTGACTTCGGCTGGCATTCGCCCAGTGATGGCAAGTTCGTTTGAAATTTCGACGACAGATACTTTGCCGGGGCATAGACCCGTTGCGGTCAGCACGTTGGTAATTTCGGATTTGGATACTTTGCCCGGTCATCGCCCGATTGCGAGTAATGATATTGACGAAGATCCGGCGACTTTGATGGGCTACTTGGATTAAGATTTTAGCTGACGCTTTGGTTAGCCCCATAACGGCTGCTAATGGCTGATCAGTTTAGAGAAAAGGGGGGCGATCGCTCTCCTTTTTTCATGCGCTCTCATGCGCTCTTTTTAGCATAAGGGTCAGAATAATAGCGATACAAACCGTATTCAATGCCCGCAGCGATCGCCTGATACGACGCTTCTAAATCGCGAATGGTTACCGC
>QBMP01000086.1:14029-14902 GCA_003242115.1 Phormidesmis priestleyi | reverse complement strand
GTGTAGGCCCAAGCCTGACGATACAGCAGCTCAAGCTCATTGCCCGAAAGCTGAAAGACTTTGGCCTGACCAAAAACAAAGCCTTGAAACAGACGATAAAACGCCAAACTAAAAATGGCCACAATCAGACCCGTTGCCGTGCTGATAAGCGCCTTACCAATTCCTAACGCGGTGCCAGCCGTCGCATCACCGACGCCTAAGTCATTGAGATTAATCGAGCCCAGCGAGTCGATTAGACCTAGCACTGTACCTAACAAACCTAGCAATGGCGATAAAGCAATCACCGCTTCTAGGATTTTTTCACCTCTGCGCATGTTGGCTAGCTCTTCATTGGCCGAGGTTTCGAGCGCTAAGCGAAACACTTCAGGGTCTTGATCTTTGAGCTTGAGTGCGCCAAACAAAAACCGTCCCATGGGTAAGCCATTCGAGCGCTGAGCTAGCTGCGCGGCGGCTGACCACTCACGGCGAGCGGATTCTAGCACCCGGCCTGCAACTTCACGCTCACGGGTCAAAATTTTTGACCAAAACCAGATTCGCTCAATGATGGTGCCTAGCGCCAAAATCGAAAGGAAAAGCAGGGGCCACATGGCAGGGCCACCCTGCCTAAATAATTCTGTAATATTCATGCCTATCTCCTAACCCCCCAACCCTGTCAGCTCAACATTCTATCAACAGCAAAAATCCATTAGATAAATTAGCTGCTATCTAATCGCTATTTGATCGCTATTGAGATGAATTGATTGGCTGCTATTTTCTGACTTAGTGTAGTGCATCATGCGTATATAGATAACTCTATTTGTGGTAATTACGCTGGCCAAATGAACCAGCAGTGGTGACTCAATTACTATTACAAGTAAGCCATGAACCGGCTTC
>QBMP01000086.1:6401-14019 GCA_003242115.1 Phormidesmis priestleyi | reverse complement strand
TCGATGTTGACGCGGTGGGCAGCATATCTAAGATTTCGTTGGCAGCGCGATCGCACACCCCTACTGCCCCCATTGCCTGTCGCATTTGCCGATAGCCCGCTAGCATTTGCGATCGCTTAGCCTCATCTTTGAGCAAGTCCAGCGCCGCATTGCCAATCGCGTCAGGTGTCGCGGCCCACTGCAAAAACTCGGGCACAATCGGCTGATTTTCCATCAGGTTAACTGGCGAAACAAAGTCACCCGTAAAGCGCACAATGTATTTAGCAATCAAAGCCGTCAAATCGCTGAGCCGGTACATCACCACCTGCGGCACGTTCATCAGCGCCACTTCTAGGTTGACGGTACCTGATTTATTGATCACGACATCAGCCGCCGCGATCGCTCGCTGACCGTCCGGTTTTTCAATCAGCTGCGCGTTTAAACCGGCCTGGGAAATCGCCGCGCTAATGTCCGCTCTATACTCTGGCAGCGACACCGGCACCAAAAAAGTCACCCCGGGCTGCTGCACCTGAATATTCGCCGCTGCGGCAAACATCACCGGCATAATGTATTTTAATTCTTGCTTGCGTGAGGCCGGTAATAGCGTTACCACCGGCGTTTCTGGCAAAATATTGAGATCTAACCGAGCCTGAGCTTTCGTGATTGGCTCTGCCAAAATATCGACTAGCGGATGGCCAACCCAGCGCGTATTAGCCCCTACCCGCTGGTAGTAAGTCGCCTCATCCGGAAAAATCGCCAGCAGCTTATCGCTAATTTCTACAATTGTTTTTGTACTAGGGGTCGAAAGCACCCATTCCTGCGGCGCAATGTAGTACACCATCGGCACCTGCGGCAGCTTTTGGTGCACAAACTTACCCACCGCCAAGTTCGGCCCCTTGTAATCTAGCAGCACCATCAGATCCGGCGGATGCTCCAGAAGATACTGGTTTACCTGCTTTTGCATGTCCCGACCCGCTAAGTAATAGGGTACGGCTTCTAAAATCCCAATGGCGCTGAGCCCGACGGTATTGATCAAAATTTTCGCCCCAGCCGCTTCCATCTGCTGACCGCCCACCCCGATGACGCTCAAACGGATGCCACGACTAGCCGCCTGCCGGTACAGAGCTTGGATTAACAGCCCTCCCTGCAAATCACCCGACACCTCGCCCGTGTGAATAAACACCTCAAACGACTTCTGTGCCCCCATGTTCTCCTTGAAGTCCTTAACGTTCTTAAATTCCTTATTTTCTGGAGTGCTTACTTTCATAGGGCCTTACTTGCGCCTTCCCGGCACCGGCCCTCGCCGTCCCTTATCGTGCGAGGAGGCTCGTAAAAACTCATACAGATGCCTGACGTGGCTATTGTCGGGCATTGATTCTAGCTTGCTAATCGCTTCTGCCAGCGTCAGCCCGGAGCGATAGAGAATTCTAAACGCTTCTCGCAGCTCTTGGTAAGTGCGCCCGCCCGCTTCTTCGGCAATGCCCGAGCGGCTAAGCAGCACCTGATTGAGGCCCCTGACGCGAGAGGGGTTACCTTCGACCATTGTATAAGGGGGCACATCGCGCTCAATTCGGCTCATGCCGCCGATCATCGCATAGCGGCCAATATGCACAAACTGATGCACCCCGACCAAGCCACTGATCCGCGCATGAGATTCGATTGCGACATGACCGGCAAGGGCGACTGAGTTGGCAATGATGACGCGATCGCCAATTGCACAGTTATGAGCCACATGGGCGTAGGCCATAATCAAATTGTGGTTGCCTAGCCGGGTCACTTCGCCGAGGCGGGTCGGGCGGTTGATCGTGACGCATTCACGAATGGCATTGTCATCACCGATGGCCACTAGGCTCATGGAGCCGTCGTACTTAAGATCTTGAGGCTCTAGGCCGATGGCAGTGTGCGGGAAAATGCGGTTGCGATCGCCAATCGTGGTGTAGCCATCAATCACCGCATGAGCGCCAATGCTAGTATCTGCTCCAATCGTGACTTTTGCTCCAATCACAGCGTAGGGGCCAATCGTAGCGCTAGCGTGTATTTGCGCCCCCGGATGGATGACAGCGCTCGGGTGAATTAGAGTAGTCGTCAAGGCCATGCCTCCAGCAAAACCACCGAATGAATCGGGCACATAAATCAATCAGCTTCAATTAATAGCTTCACTTAACATTGCAACTAACATAGTGTAAACGGTGTCACTGACTGAGCTGGATAATCGATTCTAGGCATCTGTTAGCAGGCGCATCTAATCTATTTAATCAACCCTTTAACCCACTATTTAATCGGCCATCTAATCAACCGTCTAGTCAGCCATCTAATCAGCTGCCTAATCAACTATAGAAAACATTAAATTGCCTTCACAGACCAGCTGACCGTCCACTTCAGCGCGTGACTTCATCTTGCCAAAGCGCAGTCGCTTAACGGTAATCAGCTCAGTGGTGATTAAAAGCTGATCGCCCGGCACCACCGGCCTGCGAAACTTGACTTTATCGATCCCAGCAAATACGCATAATCCATTGACGCCAGGCATCTGGCTGAGCACAATGCCGCCAACTTGGGCCATTGCTTCGACAATCAGCACACCCGGCATAATCGGCCTACCCGGAAAGTGTCCCTGAAAGTGAGGCTCATTAAAGGTCACATTTTTTAGCCCTACCGCCCGTTCTCCGGGCACATAGTCAATAATGCGATCCACCAAAGCAAACGGATAGCGGTGGGGTAAGAACTGCTGTAGCTCTTCGAGGGTATAGGTTTTCGGGGTCACAACGGCGGCGGTGTCATCAGTGTTGTCGGCTGCGTCAATAGGAGTCGCAGCGATCGCCTCAGCGGAGGCAGGAGCGCGGGCCGACATAAAAATAAGCGGGATTGACCGTAAACATTAGGGCATTGAGCAATTCACCCCTCACGATTCTGCCATTAGACGGTGCTTGGCGCTACGCAGAAACCAAAAAAGGGCAGCTTTGAGCCAATTGCTGAGCGAGCTTAATGTGCAGCGCATGGCTAGCCTTATAGGCGACATAGTGCGCTTGCGGAATATCGCCCAGCAAACTCAAATCCCCGATCAGATCCAGCAGCTTATGCCTCGCAGGCTCATTGGCAAATCTTAAAGGCGGATTGATCCAGCCATTTTCGCCGCAGACCAAAGCATTCTCCAAGCTACCGCCTTTAATCAGCCCTTGAGCCCGCAAATAATCAATTTGAGGCGCTAAGCCAAAGGTTCTAGCCGGTGCGATTTCTGTCTCAAAGCTGTCTGCTGCCGACCAGCTGTGCCACTGATTGCCAATCGCCGCTAGCGCAAAGTCTATCCCGTAGGTGAAGCGCAGCTCACTGCTCGGAAAAGCCGCTACCCAAGCATCCTCTATTTGCACCGTCACTGGTTGCGTAACCGCCATTCGACGCTTTCTCGCCACCGGCTGTGGGCTGATACCTGAACGTGCGATCGCCGCCATCCATTCCTGAGCCGATCCGTCTAGCAGCGGTAGCTCAGGGCCATCAATCTCAATTCGCACATTGTCAACCGCAGCCGCTGAAAGCGCTGAGAGCAAATGTTCGACCGTGCGGACTTGAGCATTGCCCACGCCAAGCTCTGTTGAAAGCTGCGTTTTTATCACATTGCCAACATCGGCAGTAATCCGCTGCTCGGCCAATAGATCAGCCGAATCTGCCCTCACGTCAGATTGCGAATCAGATTTTAAATTAGGGCCTAAATCAGTGCGCACAAAGTAGCGGCCTGCTTCAGGTTCTGCGGGTAACAGGCGCACCTGAGTCTGCTGTCCTAAGTGCAGCCCAACCCCTGCGGCTCGTACTTCAGCCGCTAACGTTTGCTGTGGCGCGAGCCGCTGATCTATCATTAGAACCTTTCCCCAAAGCCAAAGTGGAAGCGACTGCCCGCATCGCTGAAGCCATAGTCGAGCCTGAGTGCACCCAAAGGCGTTTGTACTCGCACGCCAGCGCCATAGCCAAAGCCATTACCGGGCTTACCGCGAACACCTGCCGGGTTGCCTCGCACCGCATCGCCTGAGCCTAAGTCAGTGCCGTAATCGGCAAATAAAGCGCCCGTTAAGAACTCACTAAACAAAGGAAAGCGGTATTCTGCTGTACCCAGTAAAAACGAGCGCCCGGAGCCGACCGCGCCTTCTTCGTATCCTCGGACGGAGTTGCCGCCGCCTAATGGAAACGCTTCATAAGGGGGCAGATTACCCAGCGATGTCCCCCCTTGCAGGTTGAAAGCTAGGGTTTCACCGCCGCGCGATGAATTGAAAATATTGAGCGGGATATACCGACTATAGCTACCTTGAATTTTGTTGTAGAACACGCTGCCACTGCCAACGGGTAGAGATTGCTCAGTGCTCAGGCGAATCAGACTGCCGCTAGTCGGCTGAACTGGGCTATTGCGCCGATCCAAAGCCGCCCCAAACTGAACCGTAAAAAGATCATCTCGCCCGGATGCACTCGCCGCTAGCTGTCTGCCTCCTGCAACCGGTGAAACCGTTCCGCCTGCATCTAAAATCGCCACTCGCTCATACTGTGCGCCCAAAGATAGCGACAGGCCATTATCTAGCGGTCGGCTAAAGCTTATCCCTGTGCCTAGTCGATTGACTCGAGGGGTATCGCCGTTGGGCAAATTGACATCAATAGGGCCGTTGTCAAAAATCAGTGAGGTGGCCCGACGGTTGAACAGATTAACGGTGTATGAAGTCCGATAAGGATCGCCCGCAATCCACGGATCGGTAAAGCTGACATCAAAAAGAAAGTCGCCGCGAGTGGTGACTTGGCCTTCGGTGCGAAGCTTTTGGTTATTGCCGCCCAAGTTGTCTTGACTGTAGCTAAGCTGACCGAATAAGTCGCCGCGCAGGTTAAATCCGACAGAAGCACCCACTGAGCCGGTGTTGCGCTCAGCCACATTGACAATTAGCTTGACTTTGCGAGGATCTTCATCGCCGGGATCTAACGAGATGCGAATATCGTCAAAAATGCCAAGCCCAAAAGCGCGGCCAAGGTCTTGCTGAATTGCACTTTCTTGAAAAACATCACCGGGCTTGGTTTCAAATTCGCGCGTGACGATGAAGTCGCGCGTTCTGCCGGTGACAGGGTTGCCATCTTCGTCGGTGGTTTCGCCATCAGAAGTGATGTAGCGCACTTGAATCGACTCAATTTCACCTTCGGCGACGATTAAAGTAACGGTGCCGTCGGCCCCAATTTGCGGCGCAGCGGTAACTTGAGCGAGAACGTAGCCGTTTTCTTGGTACCAGTCGTTAAGATCGAGTACGCTATCTTGAAAATCGCGCAGATTTAGAATTTCGCCATACTGCGGGCTGAAAATTTGATCAATGACTTCGGGCGGCAGCACCAGCGGTTTGGCTTCGTCTGCAGCTCCGGTGACATCGTTGCGAACGTTGACACGGGTTAAGACAGGATTCGGCTCGACGAAGAAAGTAACTTTGACACCTAGAGGCGTGTCTTCAGGGTTGGCTCTGACGTTGGAGAAAAAGCCTGTGCCAAAAACGCTGTTGATATCTTGCTGAAGCTGAGTGCGGGTAGTAGTACGACCCGGAACGGTGCTGACCGCTTGGTAGACGGCGTTTACCAGCTCGTCGCTCAAAGGCCGCTGAGGATTGGTTGAAACCACCTCTACTTCAGAGACGAGGACTTGTGTTTCCGGGGCGGCGGGCTGAGCGGGCGCGGCTCCGGGTGTAGTGCCAGGGTCAGGTGTCGCTCCGGGTGTCGCTTCGGGGGCGGCGGGCTGACTAGAAGGCGGGCTGATATCAGGCACGTTGCCCGTCGAGGGAGGCGGATTACCAGGCGTAGCTTGAGCGAGATCGGCTTGAGCGGGCTCTATTTGAGCGGGCTGTGCCTGAGCGGCATTGTTCGGTGCAGTAGGTGAAATGCCTGATAGGAGCTGCGCTATCGTCGTTTGTGACGGGGTGGTTTCGACCTCAGCCGGATTGACGGGTTCGGCTGAAATGGGCTCAGCTAACGTCGGTTCAGCGACTGTAGATTCGGCTAAAATAAGGCTGTTGGCCGTCTCAGAGGATTCGGCGGCTAGGCTCGGCAAACCGGCGATCGCAACCAAACTAAAAGCAGCCAAAAGAGCCGGGGAAACACGCATAACCAGTTGATCCTTTGATAGTTAAAGTTCACTCCTCACCGCGTTTTTGCCGCTATTTGCAGCGCTGATCTCATCCAGAATTAATCTAGATCTGGGAAAAGCGCATGACAGTTCAGCGGCGAGGCTTGAAGCATAGAAACAGAAGCATGGAAACATTCAGTCACCGCTTCAAATCAACGCATTTTGCAGCTCAGCGCCACCTGATAAAACATGGCAGCTCAACTGACGATTAATGACGACTAAATCGATTCCGACAGATCTTACCTCACTGTCAAGCTCGGTACGAAAATTTACTGTGCCACAATCGTAGGCTGCACGGTTCAAGAATTGATTAGGCAGAAATGATGGTGATGGATTATTTAATACCCGTAAGCTGACTCATGATCCGGTTGAGTACGCTTTGATAGCCTTCGGCAACATTGCCTAAGTCCTGACGGAAGCGGTCTTTGTCCATCACGCGCTGACGCTCATCGGGCTCGGCCATATCCCATAGGCGGCAGGTATCTGGGCTGATTTCGTCGGCTAGCAGCAGGTTGCCTTGGCTATCGGTGCCGAATTCGAGTTTGAAGTCTACGAGGGTGATACCGCAGCTCGCAAAAAACGCGCTCAGGACTTGATTGACGAGCTGGGCTTTTTGAGTGAGCTGATCGAGCTGAGCGGCTGAGCTGATGCCCATTGCAAAAATGCGATCGCGCGTCAGCAGCGGATCGCCTAAGTCGTCATTTTTGTAATAGAACTCGACGAGGGACGGTTCTAGCTTTGTCCCTAGCGCGAGGTCGGTTTGCTTGCATAGGCTGCCCGCTGCGAGGTTGCGCACGACCACTTCTAGCGGCACGATATCGACGCGCTTAACGCGGATTTCGCGATCGCCAACAGGTTCTAATAAATGAGTTGCGATGCCTTGTTTTTCTAACAGCGGATATAGGTAGGCAGTCACCTTACAGTTCACGACGCCTTTGTTGACAATTTGCCCTTTTTTTTGCGCATTAAAAGCCGTGGCATCGTCTTTAAAGTAGGTGATCAAAACCTCTGGATTATCGGTGGCGTAGATAATCTTCGCCTTGCCTTCGTACAGCATTCGAGTGAGCTTTTGAGGGGGGCTGCCTTTGGGGTTGATCATGATCTTATGAATATCGTTAGCAAAAAAAGTTAGCGCATCTCTTAGCGCATCTCTAAATATATACGGCATGTACGGCTGATTACTTGCTGGTCATGACTTCGACTCCATCCCAATCGGGCGGCGGCGGGCACTGGATGTATTCTTGAACGCGCTCTAAGTAAAGCCCGGTAGTCTGATCGTGCGGCTGCATCGCTTGGGCAGAGCCGAACCGAGCCAACGCGACGTGAAAATCTCTGGCTCTGTAGGCCGCTTGGCCTTGGGCGTAGAGTTCCAAAAAAGCCTTTGTATCAGCATCGAGCGGGCAGGTGCGATCGCCAATTAGCTCATATATTTTCACCGGCTTGAGCTTGCCTTTAACTCGAATTAAATCCAGATCTCGCACCCACACCTGGTTTTGACACAGCTCATAAGTG
>QBMP01000086.1:1813-6391 GCA_003242115.1 Phormidesmis priestleyi | reverse complement strand
CAATCACGGTATAGTCCATTTTGCGCTGCGAACCGATGTTGCCTGAAACAACTTCGCCTGAGCTGAGGCCAATGCCGATGCGCAATTCGGGCTGCCCTTTAAGGCGGCGATCGCAGTTAAAAGCCGTTAACCGTCGGCGCATATCCAACGCCGATCGCACCCCTGCCCAAGCATGGTTCGGCAGCGGCAAGGGCGCACCAAACACCGCCATCAGCGCGTCGCCAATAAACTTGTCCAACGTGCCCTCACAGTGAAAAACCGCTTCCACCATCGTTTCAAAATACTCATTCAGCATCGAAACCACTTCTGACGCTTCTAATGCCTCAGTCAGTGTCGTGTAGCCACGAATATCTGAAAACAATACGGTCACCTCCTTGCGCTCACCGACCATCAGCACATCTTCACCGAGCGCCATCACCCGTTCGGCCACACTGGGCGTCATATAGCGATACAGCGTAGTTTTCATCCGCTTTTCTTGACTGATATCCTCCAGCACGACTAGCCCACCGCGCACGCCGCCTTGCGGATCGCTCAAAGGGCTCACCGTCAGGTTTAGGCTCCGATTCCAGCCCATTACCGGCTCCGGAGACACCAGCCGCTGATCTGATCCCCACAGTCGATAGCAGGTGGTGCCATCGACGTTTTCCGGTACGACTAAAACACATTGTTCGCTTCGTTCATGGGCGCTTTGATGAGCCACACTCGCGACCGACACCCGCAAAGACTGTTCGGGCACATAGTGACGCGCCCCCGATTCCAGGCTGTCTTGCAAACGCATTTGCAGTCTTTCTAGCGGCAGCACATCCCAGAGATAGCGGCCAATGAGCTGGATCTGCCAAGTCTGAGCAATCTGACTATTAACCCGCTGCTCCGTATTCGCATTCAAACCGGCCATTAGCGAGACATCTTCCCCGGTGGGACAGCCCAATAGCTTGAGTGCGGCTTCGTTAATAGTGACAATGCGTCCGGCCATATCGGTCGAAATCACCGCATCTGAAAGGCTTTCTAAAATATCTTTTTGATATTGTTTTTCGAGCAGCAGTTCTTGAAAAAGCTGAGCATTTTCCAGCGCAATGCCAGCTTGAGTATTGAAGGCCCGCATGAACGATTCGTCAATCTGCGTAAACTGCCCTTGAGCTTTGTTGATCAGCTGGCTGACGCCAATCAGCTTGCCAGCGGAGTTGAAAACGGGCATACACAAAATATTGCGGGTGCGGTAGCCGGTTTGCTGGTCAGCCGAGATATCGAAGCGGGGATCGCTATAGGCATCAAAAATATTGAGGGTGTCACCCGTTGCCGCCACATGGCCAACAATGCCTTTATCGGCGGGCAACCGCAGGTCAATCAGAGATTGGCCATCGGCGCTTTGAACCTGTGACCACAGCTCGTTTTGAACCTCATCTATGAGCCACAGCGTGCTTCTGTCGGCCTGCATCAAGTTTCTCGCCGCTGCCATCACCGACTGCAAAGTCACCTCTAAATTGAGGCTTTGCTCCATTGAAGAAATGGCTTTGAGCAGAGCAGCGACGCCTTTTTGATTGCGAGCGGCGAGGTAAAACGACTGACAGCTCTCTAACAAAATGCCGATGGAAGGCGCAAAGTGAGCAAACCGGGCTTCGTCTTGGGCCGAAAAGGGCAGAGAGCCGATTTTGTTGAGCAGTTGAGCGATAGCCACCACTCGCCCGTCGCTGCTAACGACGGGCATACACAAAATATTGCGGGTGCGGTAGCCGGTTTGCTGATCCGTCACGGAGCTAAAGCGCTCATCGGCATAGGCATCGGGGATATTTAGCCCTTCGCCCGTTGTAGCTACATAGCCAGCAATGCCTTGATTGATCGGTAGCCGAATTTCTAAACTGTCAGCACCGCCCAGACGATCCAGGGCGCTAGCGCCGATTCGTTCTCCCCCTTGCGCCACCTTCGACCACAGCTCTTGGCGATCTTCATCGACTACAAAAATAGTCGTGCGATCCGCCTGCAAGATCTGGCCTATTTTGAGCGTGAACGTCTCTAAAAGCTCATCTAACATCGGCTCTAGCGATTGATTATTAATCAGATCAATCACTTTCAGAAACTGCTTAAAGTCGCGGGTAGTACGCTCTAAAAAACGAATGAAATCAGGAATAGACAGATCTTCAACCCGCTCTGCCAATCGGCCATAGCTGTGTTGAGAGAGGGCTGAGAAAACACTATTTGCCGTTGACTGAGCCATGATTGCTGATTTCTCATCCTCGGAAAGAAAACACCGCGCTTATCGTTCCCGCCCACTGCCCTTTGCTTTGTGCCACCTGTTAAATGTTGTCTGCCTGCGAAGATATGCCTCCACATCGGGCTAACTTGAATTACTCGCCTAAATTGACTATGAGAAGCTTTTATCTATGCGCTTATCGACCTATCAACGCTGCGCTTCAATCTTGCTGATCGCGGCACTAGCTGGCTGCAAATCACTCCCCCAATCGCCCCCTGCTAATCGAGCAAATCCTACAGCAACAGAGCCAGCAGCACCTGATCAGACGGCGGGCAGTAGCGACAAGACGGACGGCGATCAGACAGCTGCTGGCTCAAAAGATACGCCAAAGCCAATTGCACCAGCCCTTCAGCCCGGTCAGTACTGCTATCAGTTGAGCGATGACATTGAAGATATTGACGTTCGTATCAGTATTGATTCCGCAAGTAGCGTCACTGGCAATCAGGTCGGTGTGGTTCATAACCAAAAAGAAGCCTACTACACGAGCTACCGCAGCAATTTGAACGGCACTATTGATGGCAGCAATCTCAATTTGGACATTGCCACTTGGATTGAGTACGACAAGCAAAATCAGCAGGAAACCTGGAAGGTGAGCCCCACCGAGCTACGCACAAAGACCAACAAGCTGACTAAAGCTAACTGCGAGACGGTCAGCAAATCTTTTCAGTCTGACAATGGTATGGAGGCCAAAGACCTTACGGCAGGTGCGAATCAGGTAAATACGCAAGAAGTCTTTTTTGATGCTGGCAAAAGTAGCACGACGGTGAGTAATTCGGTGGTGCGGGGCGATCGCGATCGCTATTTGATCACCGCTCAAGGCGGACAGCAGATGGATCTATCTATCACGTCTATTGAAAATAACGCCGTCTTCGCTGTGGTTGCGCCTAGCGGCCTCATTTTAGGCACTGAACAAAGCAAGCAAAGCATCCCTTTACCGGATACGGGTGAGTACCAGATTATCGTCGATGGGACGAGGGGCAATGCGACTTATGATTTAGCGATCGCTATTCAATAAAAAAGCGTCCGTAAAAAGCCCGTAAGCAAGCGAAAAATCTTCGGTTAGCCAATTTCAGCTAAAAACACTGAAAAGCTAGGTAGGTTCAAAATGCTGTTCTCATACCTGTAGTCAAAAGACCTCCTACACTCAAAAGACCCCAATGAGATTGGCTTGACCCCACCGTCATAGGCGCTACAGTCAAACTCACCCGCCTCAGCACCCAAATTAAACACCGCCAAAATAGCTGCATTGCGATCGCGACGCTCGAAGGCCAGCAGCGACGGCTTAGCATCTAACAAGCTAAGCGATCCAGATGCTATCGCCGACTGTGACTTGCGCCATGCCAGCAATGTTCGAGTGAAATGCAGCACCGAATCAACGTCCGCCTCTTGCAGATCAACCGCCTTTTCTAAATGCGCTGTGGGCATCGGCAACCAGGGCTGCTCACTCGAAAATCCGCCGTGATTAGCAGCCCCCTGCCAAGGCATCGGCGTGCGGCATCC
Organism: Phormidesmis priestleyi; assembly: GCA_003242115.1. Taxonomy (GTDB): domain Bacteria; phylum Cyanobacteriota; class Cyanobacteriia; order Phormidesmidales; family Phormidesmidaceae; genus Phormidesmis; species Phormidesmis priestleyi_A. The sequence goes on along the minus strand of QBMP01000086.1, from coordinate 2,643 downwards.
ATCTCGCCCTTTAAATTCTGGCCACAGCCTGAGGCCAAACGGATCTTGAAGATCTGCAAACGCAATCTCCGCCTCAGGCAAGCCCAATTCTTCCCCCTGATACAGACAAACTGAGCCGCGCAAACACAGCAGTAGCGCGGTTAAACACTTAGCCTGCTGCACCATCGGCACCGTCTCGCAGCGCCAGCGCGAAACCACCCGCATCACATCGTGATTGCTAAACGCCCAGCAAATCCAGCCATCGCCCAAATGCGCCTCTACCTCCTGAATAGTCTGCTTAAGGTGAGCCGCACTCAGCGATTGAGTCAATAAACTAAACGTGTAGACCATGTGCAGCCGCCGATTTTTGGCCGTATAGTCCGGGGTCATTTCAATGGCGCGCTTAGCCGTCAGCTCACCCAAGCTAATCGCGCCGTAGCTATCTATCAACTGTCTAAATTTTTCTAAAAACAGCAGCATTTCAGGCCGCGATTTGTTGTAGATATGCGCCTGCATTCGGTAATTGCTAGATTCGGGCGCATACAGCAGTTCTTCGCCTTGATTGGGCGGATTAGAGCGCAACTGCTGATCGTGAAAATACCAGTTCACCGTATCTAATCGAAAGCCATGCACACCCAAATCGAGCCAAAATTTGGTTACATCTAGCACCGCATCGACCACCTCAGGATGATGAAAGTTGAGATCAGGCTGAGCCGTGAGAAAATTGTGCATATAAAACTGACGACGGCTGGTGTCCCATTCCCAGGCGCTGCCGCCAAAAATCGAAAGCCAGTTGTTGGGCGGGCAGCCATCGGCCTGCGGATCAGCCCAAACGTACCAGTCAGCTTTGG
>QBMP01000086.1:0-1803 GCA_003242115.1 Phormidesmis priestleyi | reverse complement strand
AGAACGACTTTCTCGAAACCAAGGATGCTGATCTGACGTATGGCTCAAAACTAAGTCAATCATCACCTTCAGTCCCAGCGCATTGGCCTTGCTAACTAAGGCCACAAAGTCAGCTAGACTGCCAAAAATTGGATCGACGCTTTTATAGTCAGACACGTCGTAGCCAAAATCTTTCATTGGCGACGTGTAGAACGGCGATATCCACACCATGTCTGCGCCTAGCTGAGCGACATACGCTAATTTTTCAGTGATGCCAGCGAGATCGCCAATGCCGTCTTGATTGGTATCTAAAAAGCTGCGGGGATAAATTTGATAAATGACGGCTCCGCGCCACCACTGCGCCTTATCTTCCATGCTGATATTGTGAACGGGATTATGAATGGGATTATGGGCGATCGCTGCCATCAGCTCTCAACCGATCTCAACAATCTTAAGCGGATAAAAGTGATCCCTACGATACAAACAAGCTGCCCTTTCTTCCCGATTCTAGGAAAGAGGTTCAAGCTCACGCTATCAGCACAATTCATTCCATTCACTAGCGCTAGCCACAGCGCTCGCCCCTATTTCGCCCCTATCTCGCCAAGGAAAATTTTCATGCCTGATCGCCACTTGATGCCACTTTCACGCCGCCAAATCATTCGGGGACTGCTGGCAACTACTGCTTTCGGGGCGGCGACTAAGCTGAGCGGCTGCACCCCAGCAACTGAGACTGCGGATAAGGGCACCACTGGATCTGCGGCCACAGACGCACCTAAAGAGGTCGTAGTCGGCTTCATCTATGTCGGCCCAAAAGATGACTTTGGCTACAACCAAGCCCACGCCGAAGGCGCGAAAGCAATGGCCGCTGTACCAGGCATTAAAATCCTTGAAGAAGCCAGCGTCCCAGAAACCTCTGCTGTGCTAGAAACGATGCGCAGCATGATTGAAGTAGACGGGGCAACGGTACTTTTTCCCACCTCATTTGGCTATTTTGATCCCTACATTTTAGAGATAGCAAAAGAGTTTCCTAATGTGCAGTTTTTCCATGCGGGCGGGCTCTACCAGGAGGGCGTGACGCCGAAAAATGTAGGCAGCTACTTCGGCTATATTGACGAGGCTCAGTATGTAGCCGGTATCGTTGCCGCCCACACGTCTAAAACGGGTCAACTGGGGTTTGTTGCTGCCAAACCGATTCCGCAGGTGCTGCGTAACATCAATAGCTTTACGCTGGGCGCGAAAACAATCAAACCTGAGATCACGACCCAGGTGATTTTCACAGGGAATTGGGCGCTGCCGGTCAAAGAAGCAGAAGCGACGAATAGCTTGGCCGATCAGGGCATTGATGTGGTGACTTGCCATGTCGATAGCCCCAAGGTAGTGATTGAAACGGCTGAAAAGCGGGGCATTTTTTCGTCGGGCTATCACGCCAATCAAGCGCCTTTAGCACCCAAGGGCTATTTGACCGGGGCCGAGTGGGACTGGGCCAGCATTTACACCTTTTTGGGAGAGCAGATTACGGCGGGCAAAACCCTGATGGCCGGAGACATTGAGCATATTTTACGCGGTGGATTAGCAGATAAGTTTTGTAAGCTTTCGCCCTATGGCCCAGCGGTGAGCGCGGAGGCGAAAGCCGATGCGGACGCAGCGAAGGAACAGTTCTTGGCAAAGTCGCTGGTGATCTATAACGGTGAGTTGAAAGACAATAAAGGCGTTGAGATTTTGGCGGCGGGCGATCAGTACGATCAGCAAAATATTGAGCTGGAGAAAATGGATTGGCTGGTAGAAGGCGTCAAGGGTAGCGCTAACGGGTGACGACATTTTCTT
>QBMP01000085.1:969-14910 GCA_003242115.1 Phormidesmis priestleyi | reverse complement strand
CTCTCTAGCAGGGCGGTAAGCTTTGACGTTACTAAGTGGATTAAAACGTGGATTCAATCACTTAGGCGATCGCTCTTCTCAGGCAATGGATTTGCCCATAGGGTTAGCGCTGGCGTTGGCGATGGCCTTATTGCTAACGGTGGCTTACATTGCCACCATTGCCACCGATTATTTAGCTGAAGGGCTGTGGTTTGGGGAACTGAGTTTTGCGGCTGAGTTTTGGCTGCGATCGCGCGCGCAGCTAATCTTGGCTGCCTTAGCCCTCATCGTCAGTCTAATGGTGGCTTTTTCTAACCTCAATTTGGCTTTACAGCTTCAGTTCAATCAAAACTGCCTGCTGCCCAATCAGGCTAACTTGCGCAGTGGCTTAGGGCTAAGAGGGCTGCTGCCGGTGCTATTTGGCTTAGGCATCGCAATGGGCGCAGGGCTACTGTACACCGCACAGCTAGCCGTCGATGAAGTGCTGACCTTTCGCACCCCCATTCCATCGCCGCTAGGGCTCAATCTAGAATCCAACTGGGCGCTGGCAAAGAGCCTCATTGAGCAGCCGATTAAAGGCGGTGCGGTGATGGTTGGCGCTATAGCCTTCGTTGCCTTTCCACAAACGCTGGTCAGGATTGGCGCAGTGGTGTTGAGCATTTGCTTCAGCATTATTTTTGCAAATGAATGGGGGCGCATATTACCGGCACTGAGCCCAACGCCTTTTGGCCAAGCCGATCCGGTATTTGGCCAAGATCTGAGCTTTTATATGTTTCAACTGCCCGCTTGGGAGCTGCTGGAATTTTGGCTATCAGGGCTGCTGCTGTTTTTAATTACCGGCGTGCTTTTAGAGTATTTGCTGGCAGGCGATACGTTTAGTCAGGGCCACTTTGCAGGATTTTCTTCGGCGCAGCAGCGGCATTTGTATTCGATGGCAGCGGGGCTGATGCTGATGACAGCGTTAGGGCATTGGCTCGGTCGCTACGAGCTACTGTACTCCAAACAAGGCGTTACCTATGGCGCAAGCTTCACCGATATTCGCGTCGATTTGCCGGTGAATACGGCCTTGAGCTGCATTGCCTTGATCGTAGCGTTAGCGCTGATGTGGCGAACCATCACTTGGCCCAAAGCGATGATAGGTATGAACCTACCTACTGGAGATCCCTTCAAGGGCCCAGCGATCTGGGGCGTGCGACCAGCGGTCGGCGCGATTTCTCTCTACTTACTCTTTGCTCTAGTGGGTAATACGTTTGCTCCCTGGATCGTGCAGCGGGTGATTGTGCAGCCCAACGAGCTTTTGCGCGAAGTCCCCTACATTCAGCGCACCATTGCCTTTACCCGCGCCGCCTTTGGCCTCACCAGCATCGAAACCAAACAATTCGACCCGCAGGGCAACCTGACGCTGGCCGATTTGGAAGAAAACGATCTGACGGTGCGCAATATTCGCCTGTGGGATACACGGCCTTTACTCGAATCCAATCGACAGCTTCAGCAAATCCGCCTTTACTACGAGTTTCCCGATGCCGATGTGGATAGATACACCTTTGCCAGCGAGGGCGATCAGCTCAATCGGCGGCAGGTGCTGATTTCAGCGCGTGAGCTGAACTATGAGCAGGTGCCCGCTGAGGCCAAAACCTGGGTGAACGAGCACTTGACCTATACGCACGGCTACGGCTTTACCATGAGCCCGGTCAATACTGCTGGCCCAGACGGTTTGCCAGAATACTTTGTCAAAGACATTGCTCATACTGCGAGTTCAAAAGCGATCTCCGATGCCATTCCCATTGGCAAGCCGCGCATTTACTTTGGCGAACTGACTAACAACTACATCATGACCGGCTCAAAAGTTTCTGAGCTAGATTTTCCCAGCGGCAGTGAAAATGTCTATAACCGCTACGACGGCCAAGGCGGCATTGGGATCGGGGGCTTTTGGCAGCGACTGCTGTTTGCTAAGCACTTAGGCGACTGGAAAATGCTGCTCAGCGATGACTTTACGGCCGATACCAAGCTGATGTTTCGGCGCAACATCAAATCGCGGGTGCGCCGAATTGCGCCATTTTTGCAGTACGACAATGACCCGTATTTAGTGGTTGCTGATGCCGAAGATGGCTTTGCCGTACCCGGCGAAGAATCGGGTGAAAACTATCTCTACTGGATGATGGATGCGTATACGACTAGCGATCGCTACCCCTACGCCGATCCGGGCAACAACGCCTTCAACTACATTCGCAACTCCGTCAAAGTCATCATTGATGCCTACAACGGTTCAGTGCACTTCTACATCGCCGACGATAGCGATCCCGTCATCCGCACTTGGGCGCAAATTTTCCCCAACATGTTTCAGCCGTTCACGGCCATGCCGCCTACTTTATTTGCACATATTCGCTACCCTCAAGACTTTTCTCTCGTTCAGTCGAACCAACTCCTCACTTACCACATGACCGATCCTCAGGTTTTCTATAACCGAGAAGATCAGTGGCGGGCTCCGAATGAGATCTACGCCAATAAAGAACAGGTTGTTGATCCGTACTACCTGATTATGGAACTGCCCGGACAAGATGCGGGTGAATTTGTGCTGCTGCGGCCCTTTACCCCGGCTCAGCGCAACAACCTCGTGGCTTGGCTAGCCGCCCGCTCCGACGGCGAACAGTATGGCCGTCAGTTGCTCTATCAGTTTCCTAAGCAAGAGCTAGTCTTTGGCCCTGAGCAAATAGAAGCTCGAATTAATCAAGACCCAGAAATCTCTCAGCGCATTTCGCTATGGAATACTCAAGGCTCAAGAGCCAATCAAGGAAATCTGCTCGTCATTCCGATTGAGCAATCTTTGCTGTATGTTGAGCCGCTGTACCTGGAAGCTGAGCAAAATCCGCTGCCAATTTTGGCGAGAGTAATCGTCGCTTACAAAAACCGCATTGCGATGGCTGAAACGCTAGAGCAAGCATTACAGGCAGTCTTTAGAGAAAAGAAAGTCAGCGCTCCAGCAGTCATTCGAGAATTGAATAATACCAGTAGCGTTGAAGATCTGTTCCTGCCCAGTGATTCGGAGTTAGGGAGTGGAGAGTAGCGCGATCGCAGCCGATCAGGGCCCGCAGTTACTTAATTCCTTCACCAGCCGAGTACAAAACCGATTACACCCAATACTTATGAATCTGAAAGCAAGATACCTACGGAGTATTTGAACTTTGAGTAAAGTCTAAGGATTATCACTTGCTTTTAGGCATTGAAAATTGCATAGTTTTACTGAAGGCAGATAGGGATTTAGAGATGTAAAGGAATACGTTTCTTGCATTATTACAGCTGTTTACAGCTACGAATCTCTACCCAGCTAGCTTCTATAGTGACCCGATGTGTGATTAATGTCGCATTGGGGTTCTACTGAATCACTGATGGGCCTTTCGACAATCTAGATACTTAATAAACTGGACACGTACAGAAGGTTCTTTACGCGCCAAAGACTTTGCATCTTTAAGAACTGTCGACATCTCTTAGAAAATCGGGTGTTTCTCGTGGCGATAAGTCAAAGCAGTTTATTTTTTGGGATACCCAATCACAGTGATGAAAAGAAACAATCTAGCTAGCATTTCCGGAATGGCGTCTACTTTTATTAAGCAAGCCAGTATAGTTCCTTTTTATGCAGCTCTTTCTGCCCTTGCTCTGACAACCTTCAACGTTGAAAAAGCGCAGGCAGCAACTATTGTCCTTGACTTTGAAGGACTACAGAATCTTGAGAACGTTAATGGTTTTTATAACGGGGGATCGGGAAGCCAGGGCAACACAGGCACGAATTTTGGAATTGAGTTTAGCTCCAACTCATTGGCAATTGTTGATGCAGATGCTGGCGGAACTGGAAACTTTGGGGGTGAGCCTTCTCCTGATACCATTCTGTTTTTCCTGTCAGGAGGTGCTGCCGTTATGAATGTAGCCGCCGGTTTTGATACGGGCTTCTCTTTCTTCTACTCAGCAATCAACAATCCTGGTACGATTAATGTGTACGACGGATTGAATGGCATGGGCAATATTCTAGCCACTCTTAATCTACCGACTACACCATTCAATGGGGCTCCCGATCCAATGGGTCAATTCAGCCCATTTGTGCCATTTGGAGTTGGTTTCACTGGAATTGCAAAGTCCGTCGATTTTGGAGGGGTCGTCAACCAAATTGGCTTTGATAATATCACTTTGGGCGCTGCTACCCCTGGCGGAGGCGGAGGTACTCCTGCCTCTGTTCCGGAACCAGGTTCTGTGATAGCTCTCCTACTGATTGGTGGCGCAAGTGCATCGCAGATAAAGCGCCAAGCTATTAGCTAATCTCTGTTATTGCCTTATAAGGTAATACGTTTGTGTACTAGCGGGTTAGTAGATCTTGTTCGGTTTTTGGGTTGCTGTTTAAACCTGCCGAACAGGGTCTACTTTTTCAGTGATTTTTGATAAATGCTAATGATGCAATTCATTCAGAAATATTTTCATGCTTCTTCGCACAGCAAATGTCGCGACTAAGTGACCTTCCGAGACAATAAAGTTGCCCGCGTTCCTACCTGTAAATTTTCAGAATTATCCGCTGCCACTGCCGCCGACTACGAGTTTCTAGACGGTACTCGCACAGGCGTTACTTGTCTGTGTGAAACGATTGACTTTGCTCTAGCCGCCGACTGGTGGCTAGAGCGGATAGCATAAGTTCAGTTGTGGCAAAATCGACTGTAAAAGGAGCTCTTTCATTAGCAATAACCAAAATAGATAGGACGTGAGCGTCTAGACTAGAGTGTAGTGCGTGACTTCACAATGTTTCTGGATCAAGTTCTTGGGTTTTACCTGCGCGATACTCTGACATGGCTGAAGCTGCCAGTTTAGCAAGCGTACCTGGAGAACGGGAAAATGCTTCATCCCAGCGCAGGTCATCCTCAAGTTCTTCTAAAATCATGGAAGCGATTACATCTTGTTCGCTTGCAGGTAAAGTTTTCAATCTAGTGATAGCGCGTTCAAGTAACTCAGTCATAGCTGCTACACTCTAGGCAATAAAAATTATGTCCTAATCTATTATTGCTTTTTTTGGCCAGTTGAGCGTAGTCTAAACCCGCTCTTGGAATGCAGTTAAACCACTTTGACTCTACCAGTGCTGCTGAAAAATAAGCATGGTTTTTAGATAAATATTGAAGTCATCTTGCCATATTTGAGTCTGTTCGCACCGACAGTACGGCCTGTACAAGCCGACTATCAGCGCTAAACAGCTTATCTATAAACTCAAACCAAGCTACAGCCCGTCTCTTAACGACAGTACTCAAACAGTACTAACCCACCAAATGCGCTTCCAAGAACCACAGCCGCTTGTCGATAGTGCGAGAGATTTCTACATACAGATCATTCGTATCTTGATCGCCGAGTTCGTCGGCTTTATTGATGCTTTCGCGTAAGTGTTTGGCATAGGCCGCGTAGCGATCTGCAAGGGTGGCGACATGATCCATTCCACCAACCACTTCAAAATCGTACTCCGGTAAAATCGAGGCACTCGCCGCCATCCGCACCGTACCCATCGCGGTACCTGCTAGCGCCGTAATGCGCTCCGCTACCATGTCACTAAATTCTTCTAACTCACCCGCCATTTCATCAAACAGCAGATGGAGCTGATAAAAGTCTTTACCCTTAACATTCCAGTGAGCTTGCTTGGTTTGCGTGCGCAGGTCAGTCGTGGCCGCAAGCGTTGTATTCAGCATTTCGACAACTGGCTTGCGCGTTTCTAAAGGCAAGTCTAGTCGCGTAGGGTAAAAAGCAGATGTGGATGTGGTTGAAACCATAGGGCCTCCAAAAAGGTAGCAAACAGTAGTGTCAGGCTAAAAGCGCGCTTCAAAACGCGCCTTAAAGCAATCCATCTTGCTCAATTAAAGCAGAGCCGCTGATGAAGTGAATCTATTTAAGGTTTTTCTCGTTCCTGACTCCTTAATCATACTCATAGTGACTTTGCTTTAGCAAGTTTTTGATCATCAGCTTCCGAGTTTATAGTGCCTTGATATACTAGATTGCATGGTGAATTCAAAGGCCCTAGCTAGTACGCCTGAAAAATATCGCCCTTACGTAGCGCATCGGCAGCAGCGTAAGGCGAATATGAAATCTTTGGCTCTATGTTGTCAGCTAGCGCTCGGAGTAATGACACGCATCGTCTGGAGCCTATAAGAATTGCTGATAATTTTTATATGATGGAAGATTGCTATGCTCTGATTACAAAACAGCTCAACGAATTTTGCGATTTTTTAGCCGCGATTGATTAGGCGACTTTAACTTCTGTAACTTTAACTCCTGTAACTTTAACCCCTTACAACGAAGCCTTTATGACTGCTGCTGCACCCGCGAAAGTTGAATACGAAGCCGTAATTGGGTTAGAAACCCACTGTCAGCTCAGTACGGAGACGAAAATTTTCTCCACTAGCTCTGCGGCCTTTGGCGCTGATCCTAATACCCATGTAGACCCGGTGACGATGGGCCTACCGGGTGTTCTGCCGGTGCTGAATGAAAAAGTGCTGGAATATGCGGTAAAAGCAGGGCTAGCGCTGAACTGCCAAATTGCGCCCTACAGCAAATTTGACCGCAAGCAGTACTTTTACCCTGATTTGCCCAAAAACTACCAAATTTCTCAGTTTGACTTGCCGATTGCGGAGCATGGCTGGCTAGAAATTGAAATTATTAAAGAGGGCAAACCTGTGCGTAAGCGCATGGGCGTTCCCCGCCTGCACATGGAAGAAGATGCCGGTAAGCTGGTGCACGCGGGCAGCGATAGCCTTGCGGGTTCGACTTACTCCCTGGTGGATTACAACCGCGCCGGGGTGCCGCTGGTTGAGATTGTTTCTGAGCCGGATATTCGCTCCGGTGAAGAGGCAGCGGCCTATGCTGAAGAAATTCGCCGGATTATTCGCTATTTGGGTGTGGGCGATGGCAACATGCAGGAGGGATCGCTGCGCTGCGATGTGAATATTTCGGTGCGTCCGGTGGGCCGAGCAGAGTTTGGCACGAAGGTTGAGATTAAGAATATGAACAGCTTTAGCGCGATCGCTAAAGCCATTGATTACGAAATTGAGCGCCAAATTGCCGCCATTGAAGCGGGCGAACCGATTTATCAAGAAACTCGCCTCTGGGAAGAAGGCCCGCAGCGTACTAAAAGTATGCGCCTCAAAGAAGGCTCTAGCGACTACCGTTACTTTCCTGAGCCGGATTTGCCGCCGATTGAAGTTTCGGCGGATCAGCTCAAGGAATGGCGATCGCAGCTGCCTGAACTACCCGCTGCCAAACGCCAGCGCTACGAAGCAGATCTAGGGCTATCGGCTTACGATACGGGCGTGATTGCAGACGATAGAGCCGTCGCCGAGTACTTTGAAGCCGCGATCGCCACCGGGGCCGACACCAAGCTCGTCGTCAACTGGATCATGAGCGACATTGCCGGATATCTGAACGCCGAAAAGCTCAGCATCAGTGAGATTAAGCTCACCCCGCAAGCCCTCGCGGAAATGGTGAAATTAATTGAAGATGGCACCATCAGCAATAAAATTGGCAAAGATATGCTGCCCGATCTGCTAAAAAATGGCGGATCGCCGCGAGAAATTGTGGAGAGTAAAGGGCTGAGCCAAATTTCAGATCCAGCTGAAATTGAGGCCATGATTGATGAAGTGCTAGCCGCTAACCCAGACGAACTCGCCAAGTTCAGGGCGGGCAAAACAAAGCTCAAGGGCTTTTTTGTCGGTCAGGTGATGAAGCGCACGGGCGGACGAGCTGATCCGAAGCTAACGAATCAGCTTCTGAGCAAAAAGCTTGCGGGCTAATGCAGAAGAGCAACCTGAGCAATCTAAAATACGGACATTAAATCCTAGAATAAGTACAAAAGGGGGTTGCACCCCTCACCCCTTTCAGGCAATAATATGGTCATGTAGATGCACCCTGATGGTAAGGAGAGCCCGAGTGGCTCTCCTTTTTTCTTTTTAAAGGGTTTTGCTTAAAGCACCATACTCGTAACGCAACGTTGCGCCACCTCTGCTATCTTGCCCGTGAGCGGCTATAGTATTGTCGAGCAAATTTAATTGCTGAGTGGATTTGATTTTTGTATTTCCACTTTTGTATTCCCATTTTTGTATTCCGGTGAGGCGAGACCTATGAAGCAAGTCAATTTCGTAGTGATTTTCGTGATTTGTCTGGCGCTGGTGCTATTCGGCATTGAGAATACGACGCCTTCGGTGATTCACGTTGTCAGCGGGCTCGACTTTGAAGCGCCACTGAGCGTGGAACTGATTGTCGCGGCTGGGGTAGGGGCAACGCTGGCCTGGGTGTTTAGCGTGTGGGTGCACTTACAGGGCATTGCCCAAAAGAGCCCTGAAATTGAGCAGCGCGAACTGCGGATTCAGCAGCTAGAAGAAGACGTTGAGCGCTATAAGGTAGAGCTTGATCAACTGCCGATGCTGCCACAGGCAGATAAATCCGCAGATGAAGCCTATGTGAACTAGGCACAGCGACAGCAAGAAACGCGACAGCAGTTGTGTCAAATTTTGAGCTTGCTTATAGGATAAGTGCACTATATTGAACCGTATCGCTGCGAGTAGCTAGCTTTTTATGTCCAGTTCTTTGGCCCAAGGGGCGATCGCATTCCTGATTGATCTGGCCGAAAAGGGTGAAATAAATCCCTGGGACGTGCAGGTGATTGAGGTGATTGATCGCTTTTTGAAAACGCTGAACGATCAGCCGCTGGTGAAGCCACCGACTGAGCAGGGGCGATCTTCTTATGAGTCGAGTTTGAGTGAGTCGGGGCAAGCTTTTTTGTATGCTTCGATGCTGGTGCTGCTAAAAGCCGATACGCTGGTGCGCCACGAGCTAGAGCCTAAGGCCGAGCTTGCAGAAGAAGATTTTTTTGACGAAGATCTCGATCCAGGTGCTCAAGAACTGCCGCGTGATTTGGAAAAGCATATTCATCGCCGAGCCGTGGCCCCACCGCCTGCCAAGCGACAGGTAACGCTGAGTGAGCTGATTGAGCAGCTAAAGGCGATAGCCACGGCCATGAGTGAGCCTTCGAGAGTGCGATCGCGCGCTGCCAAACCCCATACCAAGCGCGAAGCCGTTAAAGCGATCGCCGAACTCGCCCACCAAGAAAACCTCAACGAAATTGCCGATGCTCTCAACGCCTTTTTAGAAGCTCACTGGGATGATGTTTTTGAAGATAGCTCTAACTGGATGGATTTTGAGCTGCTGCTCACTCACTGGGCCAGCTTTCGCCCGGAGGTGTTGGGCGGGCCAATAAAAGGCGAACTCAGCGAAGCTGACTACAAGCATGAAAAAGTGGGTGTCTTTTGGGGACTGTTATTTCTTACGTCTCAGTCGAAAGTAGAGCTGCTGCAAGAGAACTTTTATCAAGACCTAAAAGTGCGCCAGCTCAACGAAGTAACGCTGGCAGAAGTTCCCGCTTATGCCCTGCCGGATTAGGATTCTCTTTGGGATTTTATGAATTAAAATCTCTCCTTTCCGAAAAACTGTTCTGTTTCATCGTCAGCAGGAAACAAGTACTGTAGCTACGCTGGCATTAAGATTCAATCCGAATACAGATATTCGACGAGAGCTAAGAGCGCTAGCTCAAAGCGAACATATTATGGCTGGGATCATCTTAGGTGCGGTAGGGAGATTGACTAAAACCTACCTGCGATTGCATATGAGCGTAAGTGATTCGCGGGGCAAATGCATAGGCGGGCATGTGGCCTATGACTGCGAGGTACACACAACCCTAGAACTGGTGATTGGATTGGTGCCTGATGTCACATTTCAGCGCGTCTTTGACGAGATAACAGGATTTAAGGAACTCAAAGTATCAAAAGTCTCGAATCGTTCCTTTAGCTAATCAATTTATGTTAATTCAATAAAGTTCTGGTAATGTATGTCTAGTTACGCCTCACACACTGTGTATATCGGTATGATTAGAAAACAATCGTGAGCTGTCTAGTCTAACGTCTAGCCTAACGATTGATGAAAGCGTGCATTTGCCTGTCGGATTCCTCCACTTATAAGAATACGCATGCAACTTTCTACATTGACTACCATCAGTCGCTACAAGCACCCTTCTGTCAGCAGCAAAGCAAAAAGACTTATAGATATAACAGGTGCCCTAGTGGGTCTGTTGATCACAGGAATTCTCTTTCTTCCCTTGTTTTTAGCGATTAAGTTAGATAGTCCAGGGTCTGTTTTATACAGCCAGATTCGCTGTGGCCTCAATGGCGATCGCTTCCGCATTTGGAAGTTTCGGTCTATGGTTACCGATGCCGATGAAATGAAGAAGCTCGTTAAAAACGAAGCTTCAGGCCACATATTTAAAAATAAAAATGACCCTCGCGTCACCCGCGTAGGCCAGTTTTTAAGACGCACGAGCTTAGATGAACTCCCTCAGTTTTGGAATGTTTTGAGAGGGGAGATGAGCCTTGTAGGCACCCGTCCTCCCACACCAGACGAAGTTAAAAACTACTCGTCTTACCACTGCAAGAGAATGTTAGTGAAGCCGGGGATCACGGGTGAATGGCAGGCAAATGGCAGATCTAGTGTTGAAGACTTTGACCAGATTGTTGATTTGGACTTGAGCTATCAGACAAAATGGTCGGTAGTCTATGATTTGACGTTGATTTTCAAGACGATTCAGGTTGTTTTAGTCCGGCATGGAGCCTTTTAGCAGCCTTTTAGCAAACTTTTAGCAAACTTTTAGCAAAGGTTCGTCTTAGCTGTTTCTCTTAAGTATCCTGCTTACTACTTAGCCTGCAATGACGCTAACTCAAATGGATTGGCGTCATTGCTTTGTTTTCATTCTCCATCAACTCCACACTGCTTTTCAGCCTTTCAGTTAGGAGACGCGCGTCTAAGTAGCCTACTGTGTAGCTTTCTCTATTAGAACTTATACGTGAACATATTAGGTGAACCGGATTGTTTTTAAGAAGCTTTTAATAAATATAAGCATCAATAAAGTTTTCCAATACGTTATCTTGACAGCTTCCAGAATTCTAATAGGCGATCGCCTTTACATTGCCTTTATCTAAGCTAGTATCGTCACAAGTTCCTCACAATATTGTGCGTTTACATTTTAAGTCTCTTAATCTGTTCTACTAATCACAGCAGCATTTTCTTCGTGTGCCGCACCCAAAGCCCCATTATTGAGCAGCATTTTGATAGCTAGAAAATTAATAGCTGTCACAGTAGAGCAGCTCGCTCGCACCAGTCCTGAAAATCGTACTGCATCGCTCCCTTGCACTCTTATTCGGTTGACTATTCGCTCCTCCTACCCGTAATCAAGCCCCCTGTAACAATCTTTTGCCGTAGGGACAGGCCATGCTGCCTTTGAATAAACAATTAGGCAGTATTCTCTTAATTTGTGCGAGCTGTCGAGTCGCTCATAGCCTGTTTACATAGGCTGTTCTGTGATGCGATGATTTTGCCTTTTCTTAGAAGAATGGGTCAGCTTACCGTGAAATTGCTGTGTGAAAAGCTTTTGAGATTCGTGAAAATAAGGGTTTCTTATAAAGACTTAAGCATCTGGTCTTTTAGTCTTTTACGGACATTTACTCTCCCGAAAATAATTACCTAGGTTACATATGAGCACTATTACAGTCACGACCACTGCTGACAATGGCAATGGTTCATTGCGTAATGCGATCGCCATCGCCAAATCTGGAGATACTATTCAGTTTTCAAAAGGCTTAACGGGCAAAACCATCGCGCTAAGAAGCGGACAGCTTACACTTGATAAGAATCTTACGATTGATGGCGGCGGTGCTCCTGGGCTTACTGTTAGCGGGAACAACGCTAGCCGAGTATTCTATCTTGATAGACAAAAGCAAGCGACGATCAAAAACCTTACCATTGCCAACGGCAAGACCCAGGGCGCAGGTGGCGGCATTGATACGCGCCACGAAAGTGTGCTGACGCTAGAAAATGTCAAAGTCAATAATAATACCTCGGAATTAGGTGGTGGGCTGCGAGTAGGGCATCTCGCTAAAGCAACCATCGTTAACAGCAGCTTTAAGGGAAATAACGGAACATTAACGAACAAATATGCAGGGTCTAGCGCTGGCGCAATTTCCCATAGCGAGTCGCGTGGACAGCTCATTATTAAAGGAACGACCTTTGAGAATAACAAGGGGTTCAATGGTGGTGCAATCTACAGCTTTAGCGGCGTGACCTTTACCGTTGAAGATTCTATTTTTAAGAACAATACAGCCATAAAAGAAGGCGGCGGTGCCATATTTACTGACGGCGTTAGTTCTAAAGGCTATAATTCTGGATTTGCCGACGATGGCAAAATCATTATTCGCGGTAGTCAGTTTGATGGCAATACGGCAAAGGGAGAAGGCGGTGCGCTCTTCTTATGGGGGTACACCCAAAAGGGCGGCTACAAAAATGACCGCGCGATTATCGAAGACAGCGTATTTACCAACAATGTCATCACAACGAGTGAGCGCGGAAAGGCTTCGGGTGGGGCAATTTTTGCTCATATGGGTTTAGATATTCGCAACGTCACCTTTGCTAAGAACACTGCGGGCAAACAAGGGGGTGCACTGTGGACGGAGTCAAGCTTGCCAATAAATATTTCCAACAGCACGTTTTCTGGCAATCAGGTGCTTCAGGACGCTGGCGGGGCGATGTTTCTCAACAATGGCTCTACGCCAGTCAACATTACAAATTCGACGATTGCCTATAACAAGGCGGGTAGAGCTAATGGCGCACTTTGGTTCAATGGCAGCCATAATGTAACGTTGAAAAATTCGATTGTTGCTTTTAATACTGCAACTGATCGCAGGCAAGATCAGGTGGGCTATCAGGCAAAAGACGGCGGCGGCAATCTTGAATTTGCGACTTCTTCACAAGCTTTACGAGTGACCAAAAATAGCTTAGTTGCTAATCCGCTTTTAGGCGCTTTAACTTTGGTGAATGGCGATTTGGTTCACCCACTAAAGTCGGGTAGTCCTGCTGTGAATGCGGGTGTGTCGCAAGGTGCTCCTACAACCGATCAGCGTGGCATCCAGCGAGATAGCAAAATCGACATTGGGGCGTTTGAGCTGGTAGCTTCCGCGCCAAATCCACTGAAGGTGAACATGCCAAGTCCACTGAAGGCGCTAGTACCCACTGTCAGCCCTTCATTTTCTGCGGCGATGCCTAAGCAGACAGTGACGGCTCCTGCAACGACTTCTATAGTGACCTTAAGGGCCGATCCGGTCGCATATCTCAGCTTGAACGATGGCAAAGGGAAGCTTGCAAAGGATGGCTCAGCAAAAGGTCGCAATAATTCTGGTGCTCTGGTCGGGGATGCCAGTTGGACGAAAGGGGTGAGGGGAGGCGCGATCGCCTTCGACGGCAAAGGCGATGCCGTTAAGCTTAAAAACTCTAGCGACATCAACCGGGGCACACATGGTGAAAGGACGGTTTCGCTTTGGTTTAAAGCTGATAGCGTTGGCGACAATCAGCGGCAGGTGCTTTATGAAGAAGGTGCAGGTACGCGCGGCTTAAATATCTATATCGACGATGATCGGCTCTACGTGGGCGGATGGAATACGCCGGGTAAAGAGAGCGGCTGGTCGGGAACTTGGTTAAGTACCGATCAGATCTCAGCGGATAAGTGGCACCATGTTGACCTGGTGCTAGATGGAGGCCGTGAGGTGACTCAAAATGCTTTTCGCGGCTATTTAGATGGTCAGCAGTTTGGCAGCGGGGCGGGCTCTCAGCTCTGGGATCATGCTGGTGGCATCGGGCTTGGCAGTATCAACGGGGGCACGCGCTTCCATGATGGGATTACGCCTAACAGCGGCAGTGGCTTTGCTGGGGTGGTGGATGAGGTGATGGTGTTTAACGATGCTTTGAGTAGCAGCGAAGTTAAAGCTTTTTTCTAATTGTCCGGTGTGGTATGGATGGAAGACATGGCCGTAGTAGAGCCGTATGCCGGGTAGTGGTTTTGTGTTGATAAGCGATCAT